>NZ_JBDGTV010000003.1:0-129658 GCF_042216475.1 Halosegnis sp. | reverse complement strand
TTGACCTCTCGAAAGGCAATTCGGTACAGAACGTTCGCGCCGTCTGGAACGGCGAGGAGTGGGAACTCCACTTCGTCTGCAAAGTTGAACTCGAAACGACCGACTCAGCAGGCGGCGGCGTGGCAGGTATCGACCTCGGTATCAAAAACATCGCCACAGTTGCGTTCCTTGACGAATACGTTCTCTACCCGGGAAACGCGCTTAAAGAAGACAAGCACTACTTCACACGTGCTGAGTACGATACAGAGGGGGAGAACGGCCCATCGGAGATGTTGATGTGGGCGCGTCGAAAACTCGCTGACCGCGAGACGCACTTCTACCACACGCTCACGGATACCATCATCACGGAGTGTGTCGAACGTGGTGTTGGCACGCTCGCGGTGAGCTGGCCCGAAGACGTGCGCGAATCGGATTGGGGGAAGACGGGGAACAAGAAACTCCACACGTGGGCGTTTGACCGCATCTACCAGTACCTCGAATATAAAGGCGAGATTCGAGGGGTTGAGCTGCTGAAGGAGAACGAGTGGACCACCTCGAAGACCTGTTCACGGTGTGGCGACGATACGAAGTCGAATCGTGTTGAGCGTGGGTTGTACGTCTGCCAGTCATGTGAGTTGGTCGGGAACGCGGATTGTAACGGGGCGGAAAATATGCGGCAGAAGATAACTCCGAGTCCTCACGGTGAGCATAGGAGTAACGGCTGTGTGGCACAGCCATCGACATACCTGTTCGACCGCGAGAGCGGGACGTTTCACACGAGAGAACAGGTCGTGTCGTAGACCAGCAAATATCCCACCTGCGGGACGGGAAGCCCCGTCGTTCAGGGCGGGGAGGATGTCACATCGGACGGCCGTGACACGGCTCACGGTCAGTGACTCGGCCGCTCAGTCTCTTCACGACGTGACTGACGCGTGGCGGTCCGCATGTGCGATTGCAACCGATTTTGCTTGGCCAGAAACGACATCGGCTAGCGCCATCCAGTCGGCTGCCTACGACCGGATTCGTGAGGAAACCGGACTAAAAAGCCAGCACACCCTACTCGTGTGTCATCACGTCGCCGAGACCGTCCGGAGTCTGGCGGCACGGGCCGAACAGGGCCAATCGGTGTCCAAGCCGAGCTTCGACGCGCCAACGGCCACATACGATTCAAAGACACTAACACTCTCTGGAGATGGTTCGGTGTCGCTGACGACGCTCGGTACCCGCGTTCACGATGACCTCGCGCTGCCGAGCAATGCGGACGGCTACCAGTACCAGTATCTTACCGACAATCGGTGGAACCTCACCGAGAGTACCCTCACTTACCGCGACGGAGCGTTTTATCTTCACCTCGGCTTCCGTCGCCCGCGCCCAGACCGACAGTTGCCCGAGCACAGAACAGTCCTCGGCGTCGATCTGGGTATCGACCATCTCGCAGTCACGAGTACGGGTCGGTTCTTCTCAGGGGTTGAGTTCAACCACTACCGACGTGAGATACAAGAGCGTGAGCGGGCGCTCCAGCAAGTGGGTACGCGGAGTGCTTATCGAACTCTCACACAGATTCACCATCGCCGCAGACGGCGTGCCCGCGACCGGCTGCACCGTGTCGCGAATGGCATCATTGAGGAAGCAATCACGCATGACGCGACGGTCATTGCGCTTGAAAATCTCACCGGGATTCGCGACCGACTCCCAGAGACGACAGCGGTCCATCGATGGGAATTTCGTACGCTTGCGGCATTCATCAAGTACCGTGCCCGTGCGCGCGGCATCAATGTCGTTCGTGTATCTCCTGCCCACACGTCAACGCGCTGTTCACGCACGGACTGTGGTCACACCACAAGTGCCAATCGGCCATCACGGGCCCAGTTCCGGTGTGTTGAGTGCGGGTACGAGGTGCACGCCGACTACAACGCCGCGAAGAATGTGGGCCTCCGCTGTGTCCGCCGTGGCCACATGTCGTCACGGCGGACGGGCACCGGCCAGTGTGCCCTGAAGTCCGGAACTCTCTCGCCAAGTGATGGGTTTACGGACAAGTTATCCACTGGGTGACAGCTGGTATCCGGGTTGGCCCACTCTTCCTTGACGAGGCCTCAGTTCACGACTACTTGGCCAAGTTAGACAGTCAAATGCTGACCTGTCGTCGCGTGGTTTACTTCTGTGGCGTCGGCCGGGGCCCACGGCTGGGTGGCGTGAACCTTCGTCTCGCAATTTCTATAAGCGCGCTCAAGTAAGTGGTAACGTATGACACACATTGCAATTGTCGGCGGCGGCGCTGCAGGACTGAGTGCGGCGCTGTTCACGCAGAAGAACGGCCTCGAGACGACCGTCTTCGATACGGATGGCACCTGGCTCCACAGCGCCCATCTGTTCAACTATCCCGGTATCGGCTCGCAGGATGGCACCGCCTTCCTCAAGACGCTTCGCGAGCAGGTGGACAGCTTCGGCGCCGAGCGCCGTCAGGGAGAGAAGGTGACCGATGTTGAGGCGACCGGCGACGAGTTCGCCGTGACGACCGACGACGAGACGGTCACAGCCGACTATCTCGTGCTCGCGACGGGCGCCAAACGCGGCCTCGCGGAGTCGCTGGGCTGTGGCTTCGACGGCGACGTGGTCGCTGTCGACGTGAGCATGGAGACGAGCATCGAGGACGCCTATGCGACGGGCGCGATGGTGCGCGCCGAAGAGTGGCAGGCGGTCATCTCGGCCGGCGATGGCGCGGCCGCAGCGCTCAATATCCTGAGCAAGGAGGAGGGCGAGCACTTCCACGACTTCGACACGCCCGACACCGCGAGCGACGTGTTCGGTGGGCTGGCAGGCAACAACTGAAGCCGACGAACCGACGCCGGTATCTCCGCCGCGCTCGTCTGCTCGCCCGTGACCGACCGACTCGACGTCGACGTGGACACCGACGCGGACCCGGCGGCAGTCGCCGCCCAGCGTGACGACCTCGTGGCGGCCGTCCGTTCCCACGCCGGCGAACTCGCCTACGCGCTCGCCCGCATCGAGGGGGGCGACTACGGTCGGCGGACGTTCGAGACGGCCGACGGCGAGTGGACGCTGAAACACGAGGCCGGCGAGCTAGAGTTCCTCCGATTCTCTCCCCGTTCGGGCGAGGAGACGTACGTCGTCTCGACGAAACGCGACCCGGAGCCGGCGGCGCTGGCGTCGGCGGTTGCCGATTACGACGCCTTCGTCGCTGCCTTCGAGACGTGGGTGCGCTCGCTTGACGGCCTCCTTGCGGACGTGGAAACGAACTTTCCGGAGGTTGTGACCGGTGAGGCCGTCGTCACGGAACGAGACCGGATTGTCGACCGTATCCGCGAGGTTTGCACCCAGATGGCGGGTTCGCTCGCCCGCCACGACCCGAGCGACTACGGCACCTTCACCGCCCGTGTCGACGGGACGCGCTGGGAACTCAACCGCGAAGGTGCGGCCGTCTCGTATCTCCGCGTCGGCGGCAGCGACGGCACGTACCTGCTCTCGCAGTACGGCCCGCCGGCGGCCGCCGATGTCCGCGAGTTCGCGCCCGACTTCCCGGCGTTCGTCGCTGCCTACAACGACCACGTCGACGAACTGGCGCTCGATCTCGCCGAAATCAACCTCTGATGGTCAGCCGTCGTCGCTCCGCACGCTCGACACACAGCGGTCCCAGCCACGCAGCCCCGCCGGGGACATGTACAGGTGTGTCCGGCCGGGCGGCCTGCTGGACGCGCAGATAATAGTAGTCTACCGGGCTGTCACCGGGGTCCCCAAGAGGCGCATCGTCGACTATCTGCCCCTGGACAGAGAACGTCTCCAGCGGAGCGTCGTAGTCGGCCGTCCCCGTCGCAACGTGGTGGGGGTCGCCGTTCTTGACGACGGTGACCGACTCGACAGGCGCGGTGCCGTGAACCTCGTAGTCGATTTCGCGGGGCGTTGTCGGTGACGGCACGTGCACCGTACTGTCCTGCTCGCCGACGCGGATACCGTTCACGCGAAGCGTGGCGAGAATCCGGTCCGGCTGGGTAGTCGCGTAGACGGCCCGCGAGCGGAGCGCATCGAAGACGGCCGCGCGGCTCCGCTCGCTTGCCCGGAACGCCGTCAGGCCGCCGGGATACGACTGTTCATTCCAGACCCGCCAGATGTGGCCCCACCCGATACCGTCGCGGCGCCACTCCGCCAGTGATGGCAGATGTGGCCGTGCGTGCAACAGCACGTGGCCAGGGTACGGGCCGTGGTAGTCGGAACCACCAATGAGGCCGACCCGATACCCGTATGCGAGCGCGTCCTGCACGTGGTGGCCCGGCTCGTCGATCTCCCCTTGTCCCATCGCCAGCGGCCGGCGGTTCCCCGCGCCGGCGGGCCGCTCGCTGGAGCCCCACTGGGAGTACACCTCGACCAGCGGTGCCAGCTCGTCGTCGTAGTCGGTCGCTGCGAAGTCGAACGGATACATCGCCTCCGCGGGGTGGTGGGGAATCGTGAGCACGTCGCCGGTGTCCTCGCGTGCACGGTATGCCCGTAATGCGGTCCACAGTCCCTCGTAGGTGTCGGTCGCCGGCGCGTGTGAGTCGAACAGCTCGGCGTCATCCACGTCATCGAAATACACGTTGATGTGGCCGCCGCGGTTCGGCTGTTTGGTCCACTCGTAGCCAAACAACGTGACGAACGCGCCGGGATCGTGGTGGGCCGCAGTCGTGGCCTGCATCTCCGCGAAGTAGCGGTCGTGCATCCGCTCGCGCTGCCAGCGCGGCGGAATGAAGAACCCCATCGTGTCGTGGTCAGTGTATGCGCACACGTCCAGCCCCATTGTCTCGCGGGCAAACTGGAAACCGCGAGCCATCGAGCCCGCCCCATCCGAGAGCTGCGAATGGAGATGGATGTCGCCCCACAGTGTCCGCTCGGCGGGGTCGTCCTCATGGACCCGGACTGGGTTGGACACGTAGCGGCTGCCGTCGTGGTCAAGGGTGAGATACTGGATGCCGGGCGTGTCGAAGGTCACGGATAGGTAGGTCATCCCCTGCTCGGGGTCGCCGGGTCCCACCGGTGGCCCGTCCCCATCGAACGAGGTGCGATTGGGATGGGTCGCGTCAGCGTCGGTCGTATCGACGGCGACAGTCTCCCTGAACGGGTGGAACCGCTCGTATTCGTCCCACGCCTGCAGGCGAACATCGATAGCCTCGCCGACGACGGCATCCGAGGGGGCGATAACGTGAATGTAGGCGAGCCGACCGGTCCGTGAGCGCCAGAGTGCGCGGAGCGACGGTCGCGAGGCGGCGAATACCCGGACCGACTCGTGTGGCCCAGCCATACCCGCTCGATGGGGCCAGTGGGGATAACCTTCTGGGACGCACGCTTTTATCACCGGCCCGTCGTATCCGGGCATGGATGTCCGTGCGGAATCCCAGCGGAGCTTCATCGCTGGGCTGTTACTCGTCGCCCCGCTGGCCGTCACTTTGTTCGTCGGGAGTCTCGCCCTTCGATATCTGGCAGGCGTACTCGACCCGGTCGTTCAGGCCGGGCGACTGGCCCAGTACACGGGGAACAGCCGATTACTCGCACAGACGCTGGCCGCGCTCCTGCTGGCGACGGCCGTCGTCGGGCTCGGTTACGTCGCGCAGCGACAGGTCGGTCAGCGGCTGTTCGGTGGCTTCGACCGACTCGTCAGGTTCGTCCCGCTCGTCTCGGCGGTGTACTCGTCCGTACGGCAGGTGGGCGCCGCGCTGGAGAACCGGAGCAGCCGCTACGAATCTGTCGTGCTCGTCGAGTACCCGCGGCTGGGGGTGTACTCACTGGGGTTCGTCACCGGTGACGCCCCGGCGGACGCGTCGACCGTCGCTGACGAACCCGTGTACAATGTGTTCATTCCGAACAGCCCCAACCCCACGGGCGGCGAACTCGTGCTCGTGCCCGAGAGTCACGTTCATGAGACTGACCTGTCCGTGCGCCGCGGCCTTCGGCTCATCGTCACCACCGGGATTGCCGACACACAGGACGAACTGGCGGCGTTCCGCGAGGACGCTTAGCTTTTGAACCCTGCGCCCCGCCGCCACATATGGACGACCCAACCGACGGTACCGACCCGCTCGCATGGGAGACGGTCGCCTCACAGGTCGATTACACGTGTCCTGGCTTCGACGTACGTGTCGACACAGTCCGCCTGCCGGACGGTACCGAAACGGAGTATCACAGCGTCGAGGAGCCAGACGCCGTCGTCGTGCTTCCGTTCACCACCGATGGCGACGTGGTCGTCATCGAGGAGTGGCGGCAGGCAGTCGGTCGTGTTAATCTCGGTATCCCCGCTGGGAGCGTCGAGGCGGACGACGACGACCTCACAGCGGCGGCGGCCCGTGAGCTCGCTGAGGAGACAGGCTACGAGGCGGGCTCCCTCGAGCCGGCGGGCAGTATCGAACCCGCGAACGGCCTCCTCAATGCTACGCATCACCACTTCCTCGCGCACGACTGCGAGCCGACCGCCGAGCAGTCGCTCGACGCTAACGAGTCAATCCGTGTCGACAAACGTCCAGTCGAGATGCTGCGCGAGGCGGCTATCACTGGTAACCTCCGTGATGGCCGTGCGGCATACGCGGTGCTCAGACACGCACTCGCGAGGGCCGGATAGCCGCTGGCATTTTGCTACGCCAGCGGTCGGCCGGAACGCACACTCGACGGACTCATCTCGCGGTCATCCCCACGTGACCGCGGGCAGCGAGCGCGTATCACACGCCCACGCTCCATCCGTATTTGCAGCGGCTGTCTTATGAAACTATGCCAAGGGGTTCACACGATGTGAACGTCTTGATTAGGAGCGACGCGGCTTTCAGCGGGCGCGTTCACGCGCCAGTATGCGCCAGTTCGTCGTCATCGGTCACGACGCGCCCACCGACCCAGAGTTTCCGCTTGACGATCTCCCGTCGGCAGCCGGGCGACTTGACCTGCTGTGTCGCTGTGTCACGAGCGGCCTATTTCTTTCGCACAATATCCGAGACGCGCGAGTTCACCTTGTCCTTGCAGACGAGTATACAATAACCTTCGACGGCGCAACGGTCCGCCATCTCAACCCTGACGAGCGGTCGACGGCCGCCCGGATTCGGAACGCGCTCGCAGCCCGCGAGGACGCTATTGGCCATATGCCTGCTGAGCCATCACCGGGCGTGGAACTCCGGCGGCTCGGTTTAGCAGACACCCTCGAACGAATCGGCGGCGCGCTTGTCACGCTCCACGAGGACGGCGACCCGCTCGCGACGGCCGACCCCATCGCGGACCCGACGTTCGTCCTTTCGGATCACCGTGATTTCACCGAGACAGAGACGGCACTGCTGGCCGACCAGGCCACTGCGCGGCTCAGCGTCGGCCCCGAACGGCTCCACGCCGACCACGCCGTGACGGTGGCACACAACTGGCTTGACACCGACGGCTACACGCATTACTGACTGCGGTACCGTACAGGAAACTACGAATCGCCGCTGGTAGGTGTCGCTGGTGTCGCAACTACCGTGATATACTTCTTGCGCGGCGTACGGGAGGTCCATCGATTGGCTGCTTACTCCGACTCGGCTGTTCCAGCTGCCTCCAGTGTCCCGTCGAAGTCATCGACCGGGATGACCGAGTAGTCGACCGAGAGAGTGTCCTGTGTGGCGCGAATCTTCCCGACAAACGTCGAGATCTCCTCGAGGCGTCCCTCGACGATGAACAACTCCATGCAGTAGTGGTCGCCGACGTGGTTGTGGACGTTCGAGGTAACGAGGTCCTCGTGTTCGTGCCGGAGCTGCATCATCCGCTGCTCGGCCGAAGAGGTCTCGTAGTTGAACAGGACGGTAACGACGCCGATGAGGTCGCGCTGCTCCAGCCGTTTGTCTTCGAATTCCCCGAGCAGGTTCCGCGAGGCCTCCCGGACCACCTCACTGCGGCCGGTGTAGCCGTGCTCGTCGGCGAACTCGTCCAACCGCTCAAGCAGAGACTCCGGCATCGAGACGCTCACGACAGTCATGGGTCTTGTGAAGAGAGGCTGGCAGAAATAATAATGATTACTATCCAGCTTGGGTGCGAGTCAGGTCGTCAACGGACCTGTGAACGCCCGCTCGCGCTCGAGTACTGTCTCCCACGTCAATTCGCACTCACAGGTAACCTGCTCGAACACGCTGGGGTCCTGCCGGCGGTCGAAGTCCTTTATCGCCGTCTGGACGCGGTCGTCACACTCGCCGCAGTTGTGCGGGCCCCGATCTGAGCCGTGGCCGACGGGATCCGAGATGACGATGGCGTCGGTGTCGACGGTCCGCTCTAGCACCGCACACACTGACCAGAGCCACGGCGGCCGGTAGCCGCCCTCGTGGTACAGCTCCTCGACCATCGTGTACCGCTGGACATTCGTCGGGTTGACAGAGACGGTGTGACAGCCGTCGACCGCGGCACATCGGCGGACGCTCTCGACGGCATCCTCCAGCGCCTCCTGCTCGGTGAGGAATGGCGGCTTCAAGAGAAGATACGCCTTCACACCTGCCTCGCCCGGCGCTGCCTGTGTCTCCGCGCAGGCCTGCTCGAAGTCGGCGAAATCGAAGTACTTGTTCACACAGTCGTGGCGCACCCGGTCGGTCGCTGTCTCCAGCCCGACAGCCACGTCTGCCGCTAACCCGTGGTCGGTGAAGTCGCGCAGCTTCTCGTGGTCGACGAAGTCCGGCAGCGACTCCACGACGACCCGGTCGCGGTCGGCGAACTCCGCGGCGATGGCCCGCCGCGTCTCGGCGGGTACCTCCCGCTCGTCGAGGAAGGACCCAGAAGTGTACATCTTCACGATGTCGGCCTGGGCATCCCGCTCGCGCTCGTGGGCGAGGGCTGTCTCGATTTGCGTCAGCAGGTCCTCGTGAGCGACACTGCCGCCCTCGACGGACTCGGCGACGTACCCACACATCGTGCAGCCGCCGGCACGGGCCCACCGACACCCACCTGTGTTGAGGATGATCGTGAGCGACTCCACCATGCCATCGGGCGTGTTGTCCTCGTCGAGCCAGACGCGGGTCGGCTCCGTCGGGTCGTAGCTGGCGTCGTTTTCTGCCCGAATCTCACGCATCGTCGCGTTGTGGGCGTCCATTCCCCGCCCCGACTCGTACACCTCAGGGCTCGGCTCACTCATTACCCTGAGTTGCCGGTGCGACCGGAAAGCGGTGTCGGGTCGCCGCTGACCGTCCTGCCTCCGGTCGCCACTTGGCCACAGGCCGACTTGATGGGCTTGGAAGTGGTCCCGTCGATGTTCGGCCCGGAGGCTAATTCCCCCGACTCCGAATCGCGCACATGGCTGTCGAGCAGGCCGACGCACACGACGTTCGCGTTGCCGTCGAACGGCGTATCGATGCGCCCGTCGAAGCCGTCTGGGAGGCCGTTGCCGACATCGACGTCACCGAGGCGATGCTGCCGGGCTGTCGCCAGCTCCGGTTCGGCGTCGACCGCGACCACGTCCGCGCCGGCGACGAGGGAACCGCAACGCTCGCCGTCGATGTCGGGCCGCTGTCGCCGTCGTTCGAGACCGATGTCACGGTGCGCCGGCGTGACTACCCCGAGATGGCGCTGACCGCCAGCGGCGCTGCCGCGGGCTCCCAGTTCGACACGACCGCCGAACTGACCGTTGCCCCCGCCGACGAGGCGACCGATGTGCGGTGGGTCGCGACTGCGACGGTCACTGGCCGACTTGAGCGGTTCGCCGGCGGACTTCGCCCGGTGGTTGAACACGTCGCCGACCGGTTCTTCGACCGACTCGACGACCGGCTCACCGACCGGGACGACTGAGCCACGCGACGGTCCCGAGCGTCGCGCCGATTGCATTCGCGACGATGTCTGAGAGCGCGAATATCCGGGTCGCGAGCGGCACCTGCAGCAGTTCAATCGTCAATCCATAGCCCGTTGCGGCCGCGATAACGACGACGAGTGCCCGGCCAGTCGGTTGGTCGCCGAGTCGTGCGCGGGCGAGTGTCGCCGCCAGCGTGGCGTAGCCAGCCGCGTGCAGCCACGCGTCTAGCCCGATACCAAGCAGGACCGTCTCTCCTCCTGCAAGATCGCCGATGAGCGGGAGCCCAGTCCCGCCAGGGAGCACGCCGGCCACGAGGAGCCCCACTGCGATAACGGCGACCGGGGCATACCGACGGGAGGCAGGCGCCTGCTGCATGCGCGGCCTCTGACCGGCCCCCGCAAAGCGGTGTCGGCCGCGTCACGGTTTTGTCGGTCGACCCCGACCAGCCGACGTGCAGATTCGCGACGTGCTCCCGCGGGATGCCATCCCGAGCATCGATACGCCGCAGTACGGTGCCGACTACTTCGGCAGTGACGACGATGAGGTGCTTGTCGCGGAGGGCACACCACCGCGGGCGTACCCACTTCGAATCCTGAGCTACCACGAGGTGGTGAATGCCGACGGCGTCGCTGTGACGTGGTGTCCGATCTGTGGGAGTGCCGTGGTCTACGACGCGATGGTCGACGGCGAGTCGCTGACATTCGGTGTTTCCGGGAAACTCGCCGACGATGGACTCGTGTTGTATGACCGCCAGACCGACAGCGAGTGGCACCAACCCACCGGCCGGTGTCTCGCGGGGCCGCACGAGGGGCGCCAACTCACGGCGCGGCCGGCGCGGCTGCTCACCTACGGCCGGTTCCGCGCGGCGTATCCCAACGGTGAGGTCCTCCAGCCGGCCCGCTCGGGCGACCCCGCCGTAGTGTACGATATGGACCCCTACGAGGCGTACTTTGCCCGGGATGCGTTTGGCCTCCACGGGATGCGCGGCGAGGGGGAACCACAGACGTGGGACCGTGACGACCTTGCGCCGAAGGATGTCGTCCTTGATGTCGGCAGCGACGCCGATGCCGTCGCGTTTCCCCGTCAACGGGTGGCCGCCGCCGGCGGACTCGTTCGCGAGACGGTCGCCGGCCAGGCGCTCCTCATCGTGCTCGGGGATGGCGAACTCCACGCCTACGAGGCGCCCGGCTTTCCCATCGAACGCGCCGATGGCAATGCCCCGCTCTCGGGTGACGGGACGACATGGGATCCGGCAACGGGACACAGCGATGACGGCCGGCAGCTCACGCCGGCCCCGGCGCGACGCCTCTTCGCGTTCGCTTGGCAGGATGCCCACGGCGCAGACGCCTTCTGGCGCGATATGTAAACCCAGTGCCGTTAGCCGGCCGAGATTCACTGGCTCACGCGCTCTACTGCGGAAATATTAGCGCGCATCTGTCGGCCTGAGCCCTGGTTACGACTGCGTAAGTAACTGTGAATGGTTACGCGGGAGTGCTAAGAATTACCAGTATGCCCTCCATACTATGTAATGGACTTTAACCATGACTGACTTAGGCGGTTTCCATGACCACGTGGCGCGCGTCGACCTCTCGGGGAGCGACGTCGCGTACGAGGGTGTGGACCACGACGACGCGGAGAAGTACATCGGAGCACGGGGCCTCGGCGTGAAGTACGTGTTCGACCAGGGGCCGGATGTGGACCCCATGGGCCCGGAGAACCTGCTCGCGTTCATGAACGGCCCGCTCACGGGAACGCAGGTAACGATGTCCGGCCGGCTGGCCGTCTGCACGAAATCCCCGCTGACGGGCACCGTCACGGACAGCCACATGGGTGGCTGGTCGGCGGCGCGGCTGAAGTGGGCCGGCTTCGACGGCCTCCTGTTCGAGGGTGAAGCCGACTCGCCCGTCTACGCCGTCGTCGAGGACGGCGAGGTGGAGCTTCATGATGCCTCCGACCTCTGGGGGAAGGGCATCCACGAGACGATGGACATCCTCGAGGAGCGCCACGAGGGCGCCTACGGCAAGAATCTCTCGACGATGGCCATCGGCGAGGCCGGCGAGAACGGCGTCAAGTACGCCGCTATCCTCAACGAGGACGACCGCGCGTCAGGCCGTGGCGGCACGGGCACTGTCATGGGCGCGAAGAACCTGAAGGCGGTCGTCGTCAAGGCCCGCACGGACATGCAGCAGCCGGCAGACTCCGAGACATTCAGGAAGGGCCACCGGCAGGCGATGGAGGTCATCCAGGAGTCGGAGGTGACCGCTCCCAACGAGGGCGGCCTCTCCATGTACGGGACGAACGTCCTGATGAACGCCACCGAGGAGATGTCGGGCCTGCCGTCCCGGAACGCCAAGTACACCTCGACGGGCGACGCCCGCGACGACGGCTGGGCTGGCGAGGAATTCGACGCCGAGCTCGTCTCCGGCGAGAACGTCCGCGAGAACATCCTCGTCGACGAGCCGACCTGTCACTCCTGTCCGGTCGCCTGCAAGAAGGAGGTCGAGGTCGACGTGATGCACAAAGGCGAGGAGATGAACGTCCGCACGGAATCCTACGAGTACGAGTCCGCGTGGGCGCTCGGCCCGAACGCCGGCCACACGGAGCGCGACGAGATTGCGGTGATGCTCCAGCGCTGTAACGACCACGGCATGGACACCATCGAGGCCGGCAACACCATCGCCATGGCGATGGAGATGACCGAGGAAGGCAAGTTCGACGGCCTCGGCGACGGTATCGACTGGGGCGATGCCGAAGAGATGATCGACCTGCTCACGCGGATCGCCAAACGCGAGGGCGAACTCGCCGACCATCTCGCCGAGGGCCCCGACCACCTTGCCGAGGAGTTCGACGCCCACGACAACTCGCTGGCCGTCAAGGGCCAGTCCATCGCCGCCTACGACCCGCGCTGCATGAAGGGCATGGGCATCGCGTTCGCCACCTCCAACCGCGGCGCGTGTCACCTGCGTGGCTACACGCCTGCGGCGGAGATTCTGGGCATCCCGGAGAAGGTCGACCCGTATGCCTGGGAGGGCAAGGGTGAGCTCACCGCCACCTTCCAGGATATGCACGCCGTCTCCGACTCCTTCGACATCTGCAAGTTCAACGCCTTCGCGGAAGGCGTCGAGGAGTACGTCCTCCAGTACAACGGCATGACCGGCCGCGATGTCGGTGAGGAAGAGCTGATGAAGTGCGGCGAGCGTATCTACGCGCTCGAGCGGTACTACAACAACCTCGCTGGCTTCGACGGCTCCGACGACACCCTGCCCGCGCGATTCCTCGACGGCGAGGAGAGCATCCCCGGCCAGGGCGCCTCCGAGGGCGAGATCGTCGAGCTCGAGCAGATGAAGGAAGAGTACTACGACGTTCGTGGCTGGGTCGACGGCGTCGTCCCCGACGAGAAGCTGGACGAGCTCGACATCGAAGTCGGGCCCGGCACCGGCGTCTCCGCGGGCGACTCCGCCGCACCGGCCGACGACTGAGCAGGCCGACTGCAGCACGGCCGCTCGATTCCTCTATATTTGCAACCGGCCAGTGACCGCTATGCCGTCTTGCCGACAGCTGCCAGCAGGTCCTCGAGTGCCTGCCGTGCAATCTGCTCTTTCACCTGCTGGCGATCGCCGTCGAACTCGTACCGTTCGACCCGGGTGACCGAATCACCGGTGCCCCACGCGCCCCGGTAGGCGACGCCGATATACACCGTCCCGACCGGCTTCGCGTCGGTGCCGCCCGTCGGGCCCGCAATCCCGGTCGTCGACAGTCCCCACGTGGTCCCCGCGGTATCGCGGGCGCCGCGAGCCATCTGGCGTGCGACCGGCTCCGAGACGGCCCCATGGTCGTCAAGCGTCTCGCGGGCCACGCCCAGGAGTTCGAGCTTTGCGTCGTAACTGTACGTCGCCAGCGACCGATCGAAATAGTCCGACGAACCAGGCACGTCCGTCAGCAGCGAGCCGATGAGCCCACCAGTACACGACTCGGCGACCGCGAGCGTCGCATCCTGCTTGCGAAGCCGGTCGCCGAGTCGCTGTTCGACAGGCGGGTCGGCGGCGAACTCACGCATACCGACACGAGCAGGCCGGCGGGCTTGAATCCATGCCAAACGCAAGGCCGAACACGGCGGCGCTCTACACAGGGGTATGGACGACGACCGGCCACTCTTCTTCCACGTGATGGCCTACGCCGACGACGCCGACCGCGATGTCGTGGACATGGTGAGCGGCAATCCCGACTGGGAGCCGCCGCGTGCGCTCCGCGAGGGGCTCCGCGCCTTTGCCGACGCGCCCGTTGCCGACTACCAGTATCCGCCCAGCGAGGGCCTCTCCGACCTCCGTGACCACCTCGCAGCCCACCACGATGTCCCCGTCGAGCAGGTCCTCATCACCAACGGCGCTGGCGAGGCAAACCATCTCGCGATGGCCTGCGGGCTGGAGGCCCACTCCGGCAACGAGGTCATCCTTACCGACCCCGTCTACCCGTATTATGCCGACCGGGCAGAACTGCTCGGCGCCGACACCACGTACGTCCCCGTTGATGCCGACGGCCGACTCGACCCGGCTGCGGTCCGGGCCGTCGCGAGTGCGGAGACGGCACTCGTGGTCGCCTGCTCGCCTAACAACCCCACAGGCGCAGTGTACGGCGAGACGGTGAAACGGGAACTCGCCGACATCGCCGCCGAGCACGATGCGCTGTACGTCAGCGATGAGGTGTACGCCGAGTTCGACTACTCCGGCCGGTTCTTCTCGGCGACAGCGATCGACTCCGAGCACGTCGCCGTCACGAACGCCGTCTCGAAGTCGATGGCAACGACCGGCCTCCGCGTCGGCTACGCACTTCTGCCCGACCACCTCATCGACCCGGCGCAGACCCGCCACATGCTGACCAACGTCGCCGTCACCGCCCCTGGCCAGCATGCCGCGCTGCGCGCGCTCCGAGAGACACCTGATGACTACTACGCGGCGACTCGCGACCGCCTGCGCGAGCGTATCGATGCCTTCTGTAACGCGCTCGAAGCGGCGGGCGCTGCCTACACCCGCCCGGAGGGGGCCTTCTACGTGCTCGCACGGTTCGACGGCTTCCCGGGCACGCTCGCCAACACGAAACGGCTCATCGACGAGGCAGGTGTCGCGGGGATGCCCGGCGAGGCGTTCGGCGACGCCCGCGCCGATTGGCTCCGATTCGCCCTGGTCACGCCGCGTGCCCAAGAGGCAGCCGACCGGCTGGCCGACTACTTCGGGTAGGCCAGAGAGTATACGAGGCTGCTCGGCGTCAGTTCAGATATGGACGATCAACTGGGCGAGGCGACCATCGTGTACGAAGGTCCCGACGGTACCGTCGAACAGACGGTAGCCAACGAACACGTCGCGTACTTCCAAGACCACTGGATTCTCCGCACCGAGACGACCGACGAGGGCGACGTGGTCAAACGCATCCCGAAAGAGCGTGTGTATCACGTCGAGCGGACCGTCGACGAATTCCGCGAGGAGGTGAACACGCTGACCAATCAGGTTGAGTCGTTCGCCGAGGAGTTGCGCGACCGGTTCCTCGGCACGTCGGACAACGACCCCGACGAGCCGGAGCGGATCGATGTCGGCAGCGGACGCGACGACCCGGCCGACGAACGCCGCTAAACGACAGCCTTACCGGCCGGTCTCCCGGACGGGAGGTATGTTCGAGGCGCGGACGTACGACGCCGCCGGCCGGGTCGGCGAGCTCACGGTGCCGCGGGCCGGCGTCACCGTCGAGACGCCGGCGCTTCTCCCCGTCATCAACCCGCACCTGCAGACGATTTCGCCGGCCGAGCTTGAACAGGAGTTCGGCGCGGAGATTCTCATCACGAACGCCTACATCCTCTACGGCTCCGACGAGTACCGCGAGCAGGCGCTCGCAGAGGGGTTACACGACCTCTATGGTTTCTCGGGGGCCATCATGACCGACTCCGGGTCGTTCCAGCTGGCAGAGTACGGCAATATCGATGTCGACACGGCCGAGATTCTGCAGTTCCAGGCCGACATCGGTAGCGACATCGCAACGCCCGTCGACGTGCCGACGCCGCCCAATGCCGGTCGCGACCAGGCCGAGCGCGACCTCGAGACGACACAGGCGGCCCTCGAGACGGCTGCCGACTTCGACGCCGGCGAGATGCTCATCAACGCGCCCGTCCAGGGCGGCGCGTATCCGGACTTGCGCGAGCGGGCCGCACGCGACGCCTACGCCACCGGACTCGATATCTATCCCGTCGGGGCGGTCGTCCCGTTGCTCAACGACTACCGCTACGCAGAGATGGTTGAAGCCGTCGCGGCCGCCAAACGTGGGCTCGGCGCCGATGCGCCGGTCCATCTGTTCGGTGCCGGCCATCCAATGATGTTCGCGCTGGCGGCCGCTCTCGGCTGTGACCTGTTCGACTCCGCAGCCTACGCGCTGTACGCCCGCGACGACCGCTATCTCACCGTCCGCGGGACAGAACACCTCGGCGACCTGCACTACTTCCCCTGTTCGTGCCCCGTCTGTACCGCCCACACACCCGACGACGTGGCCGCGCGCGACGAGCCTGATCGTGAGGATTTGCTGGCGCGGCACAACCTCCACGTCACGTACGCGGAATTGCGCCGTGTGAAACAGGCCATCCGACGGGGGAACCTACTTGAGCTCGTGGACGAGCGCGCCCGCTCGCACCCCGCGATGACAGACGGCTACCGGACGCTGCTCGATCACGCCGACTGGCTCGAACAGTCGGACCCCACGAACAAGGATACGTTCCTGCAGGTGTCCGCCGAGAGCGCGCGCCGTCCGGAGGTACACCGCCATCACGAGCGACTCACCCGGCTTACCGTCGACGCCGACACGGTGCTGGTCACAGAGGGTGGGAACAACGACCGCTTCGTCGCGACGTGGGGGCTCAAGCCGCCGTTCGGGCCTGTCCCGCGGGCACTCGCGAAGACGTACCCGCTGACCGCCGAGATTCCCGAACGCCGTTCGCGAGCCGCCTGTGAGGCCGCCGCCGATGGCGTCGCGCGCCTCGCAACCGCTAATCCTGAAACCGAGTTCACAATCGGCCATTTCGACTGGCCTGCAAGTGCGCTCGCCCGGCTCCCCGAGACGGTCGCCCGTATCGACCTCAGCGAGGAGGAGGGCTGAGGCGGGCGCCAGAAGAGGGAAGCGAATTAAGCGTCGGTCTCCGAGGCCAGCCAATGACCGACTACTTCGAGGTCCGCGCCCGAGACGGGCCCGCCCGGCTGGGCGAACTCCGCCTCGCGGAGCCCCTCCGGACGCCCGCGCTGGTCGACGAGGTGCTCCACGACGCCGGCAGTCGCTGGCGCGAGGACTCTGAACCTCCCGACGGCGACGAGGCACAGCTCACTGTCCTGCCGCACCGTGCCCTGCCCGCGGGCAGTGACGCGCGGGTCCGGGAGGCGTTTCAGGTCGAATATCCCGATGTGGACTACCCGAGCGCGGCCGTCGTCGCGCCCGATACCGCCGCGGACTACGGTGCCGACGCGTACGTGCTCTCGACCGCATCGGGGCTGCGCGGCTACGCCGAGGGGTTCGTCGACGCCCTCCTTGCGACTAAGCGGGCGACCCCGCCCGATACCGCCCTCTATCTGCCGGGGGTTGCGACGCCAGCGACCGTCGCCACGCTCGCGTACGCCGGTGTCGACCTCTTCGATACCGACTACGCGTACGTCCGGGGTACCGAGGGGTTCTATCTCCACACGGACGGCGAGCACTTCCTTGAGGACCTCGACGAGCTTCCCTGTGCCTGCGAGGCCTGTCGAACACCCCGTGATGCCTTCACCCGGCAGGACTGCGCCGAACACAACGTCAACGCGCTGCGAGCAGAACTCGCACGGGTGCGCCAGCGGATTCGCGACGGCCGACTCCGCTCGTACGTCGAGGGGGCCGCCCGCCACGAAGCGTGGACGACCGCCATCCTGCGACGGCTCGATGCCGAGTACGCTTATGCCGAGACGCGGACGCCGATCCTCCGGCGGAGCGACCTGCTCGCGGCCAGCGAGGAGTCGCTCGGCCGCCCGGAAATCCAGCGGTTCGCCGATCGTGTCACCTCGCGGTATCGCCCCCGGCTGACCGACCGCCCGCTCGTCCTGCTGCCGTGTTCGGCCCGCAAGCCGTACAGCGAGTCACAGAGCCACACGCAGTTCTCGCGGGCCATCTCCTACCGCGGACACATCGTCTCGATGACCTCGCCTATCGGTGTCGTCCCGGACGAACTCGAACTCACCTACCCCGCCCAACACTACGACTCGGTCGTCACCGGCGAGTGGACGGAAGGGGAATATGCCTTTGTCGCGAGCGTGCTGGAGCGGTATCTCGAGCGCACGCGTGACGCCTACACCCGGCTGATTGCACACATCCCCGAGGACTACCAGCCGATCACCGAGCGAGTTGCTGACGCACTCGATGTTGAGTTCGAGTACACCGTCGTCGACCACCCGACGACTGACGAGTCACTGGCGAACCTGGACAGTGCGCTCGCGGGCGTGGACGCCTACGGGAAGCGAGAGCGCGAACACGCGACTGTCCGGGCGATCGCCGACTACCTGCTTGGCGACGGTGCTGGCGACGAGTTGTTCGCCGATATCGCGACCGGCGGCCGCTATCCCAAGCTGCGGGTCACCCACGAGGGCGAGCAGCTGGCGACGCTCGTCGCCCAGTACGGCACGCTCTCGTTCACGCTAGCGGGCGGGCGCCACTGGGTCGAATCGGACGCGCCGACCAAGCGGGTCGATATCGACGCGTTCGTCCCACAGGGGAGCGTACTGGCGCCGGGTGTCATCGACGCGAGCGACGATATCCGTGTCGGCGACGAGGTGGTCGTCGACGGGCCGGCGGCGTTCGCGGTGGGCCGTGCGGCGATGTCCGGGCCGGAGATGGCTGCCTCTTCGCGAGGCGTCGCCGTCGACGTGCGCCACGCGAGCGAGCGGTGACCTGCCGGCGACCACCGGCTTTTTGCGCCTCGTCGCCCACCCGATGACATGGACAAGGTCGACCTTGGTATCCCCCGGAGCGTGCTCGACTCGCTGCCTGAGGAGAGCGTCGGACCGCAGGACATGGAGCGGGCGCTCGAAGGCTACGAGCGCAGCGTGAACGCCACCATCGAGACGGCCGACGACGACGCCGAAATCGCACGGGAGGTACTCGACGTGGTCGAACATCTCGAGGACCGCGCCGAGCGGTACGACGCGTTCGTTCCCGAACTCCGGGCGTGGGGGCAGTCGCCCATCCACGCTATCGCGTGGCGCAACTTCTGTGTCTCTCTTATCGACCAGCTGTACGACCACGCCGACCTCGGTGACCGACTGGACCGCGAGCGCACCTACCGCATTGCCGACGACGGCATCCGGCTGAACCGCGATTAGAGCAGTTCCGGAAGGGCGGCAACCTGTTCGGGGTCGTGGCCGTAGATGACGAGCGCGTCCCGACGCCGCTCGATATCGCGGGCGCGTCGCAGGCTGGCCCGCCAGTCCGGCCGGGAATCCAGCAGATCACGCCCCATCGGATGCCCGTCCTCGTAGTTGTGCGCCGTGTATGCGAGGTCGCCGACGATCAGCAGGTCCCGGCCGTCGGCAGCCCCTGCCTCGATGAGCAGGCCAATCAGACCGGGCGTGTGGCCCGGCAGGTGAATCCACTCGATCCCCTCGAACAGGAGGCCACCGTCGCCGTACAGCGGCTCCCACGCGAGGTCGTGATCGAAGTCGTCGCGGATATACGCGCCCGTCTCTCCGGTGGCGGCCGCGAAGTAGGCCTCGCGCAGTTCCTGCTCGTGAACGTACACCGGCACGTCCGTGCCGGCGAAGTTGTGGAGCCCACCCGCGTGGTCGAGATGGAGGTGTGACTGGACGATAGCGTCGATATCATCGATTTCGACTTCGTGGTCGGCGAGGGCAGCCGGCAGGGGATGGTCGGCGGCATCGTGGTGCGTGAACGTATTGTACACCTCGGCGGGCCAGTGGCCGTCGGCGGCCTGTGGATGTGAGCCGGTGTCCCACAGCAGCGTCCGGTCGGCCGTCTCGATGAGGAGGTTGAACACGGGGCCGTCCCCGCGGACGGCGTCCGGATTCGGGTTTGACTCGGTGGCGGTGACCGCCCCCTCGATCGGATAGTTGAGGTCGATACGCATCGTCCCGCGGTCGAGGACGTTGACGGTCGGGTCGGCGGCTGTGTCTGTGTCGGCCATAGCGGGCGGTCGGCCGGGGGACGCAAATGTGTCGGGGCTACCGGCGTCCGACAACCTTTATCGGGTGCCGCGCGAGGAACAGGTATGATACAACTGCGGTTCTTCGCCACCTACCGCGCCGCGGTCGGCCAGAAGACCGTCGAGCGCGACTACGACGCCACGACGGTGGGGGAAGTGCTCGCCGCCGTCGAAGACGAGTGGCCGGAACTGGCGGGTGACATCCTCGAGGATGGCGAGATTCGCCCCCAGCTGAGTGTACTCAAAGACGGCCGCGAGGTGACCCACATGCAGGGGACCGCCACGCCCGTCGAAGACGGTGACACCGTGAGCGTCTTCCCTCCGGTTGCAGGCGGATGAGACAGGAGAAGGCATTCCGCGGGATCAGCCAGCGGCTCGCAGCCCAGTATCTCCGCAATCTCGGCGGCGAGGGCGAATCCGACGACCGTATCGAAGGCGATGACTGGACCGCCGAACTCGACTCGGAGGTGGTCAACGTCGCGGGGTCGATGGAGCTGTCCGAGGTGACGATCGTCTTCGAGGGGCCCGAGGAGCGGCTGGAGCCGCTCATCGAGGACTTCTCGCGGAAGGCGATGCGCGCGGGCGGCTGAGCCGTGGCGGACGACGACCCGCTCGACGGCGGCGACGACCCCGCCCACCCGATTACCGGCACACCCTACATGCTGGCGGCCGCCCGCGCGAGCGTGCCGCCGACCCGCCTCTCGGAGCTGTTGACGGCCGCCCAGACGTTCCTTGCCGACCGCCGCGACCGCTACGAGCGCCAGTACGAGCAGCCGCTCGCAACCGACGACTACGAGACGTACCTCGTCGACGAGGGCCACTGGGCCGACGTGGGCGAACGACTCGACTGGCGTCGCCGCGACCACGAGGCTGTCGCGCGTGCCCATCGCCAACAACTGCTGCACGCCGGGAAGACGGCCGACCGGCACGCGGAGTTCGAGACGGCGCTGGACCTGCGGGAAGCGGTCGTCATCGGCCAAGAGTAGCACTTTTTTCGACGCTATCGAATCATGTTGTGTGTCTGTCTCGTCAGCCGAGCGCACGGGCATCGGCCCGACGTACGAGTTCGTCGTCGCGGTCTATCTCGGGGCAGTGGTCACGGTCACCGGGGTCGGTGTGTTGGCCATCCAGGGTCGACCGACCGAGCAGCTTGCACTCGCACTCGTCGCCGGGAGTGTGGACGCCGTCACCGGGGCAGGGCTGATTATCGGTGTGGCCGGCCTTCCACGCCATGTGCATCCACGGCCGCTCTACGCGAGCAGCGTCGCGTGGTTCCCGGCGGCCGTCGGTGGGCTCCCTGCGCTGGGCGGCCTCGCAGGGCTTGTCATCGGCGCTCCGATCAAGATTGTTGTCCCGGCGTTGTTTGGCGGGCTGATTGTCGCCGGTCTGGGCTGGATTTTGCTGGTGATGGCACGCAACGCCGAGGCCCGAGCTCGGCTTGCCGAGGCGGAACCTGCCGAATGGTCGGCTCGGCCTGGCCCCACTGGTCGCCGGCGGTGGCGTGCGGGCGCACTCGGCTGTGCCCTCGCCGCGGTGGCGCTTGCAGCCGGCACACGGCAGCCGGGCTTTCTCGCCTTCGTCGGTTCGAGTCTCGGGCTGTGGGGCCAGACGACCGAGCAACGGCAGTTCCAGCTGACTGACGACGTGCTGGTGTACGGCGGTCCGGAGGCGTACTATCTGCTCGACCGCGCGGCCGTGACAACGGTAACGCTGGATGCCGAGGAACTCCGGCTGGAGCGGCGTGGCTGGCGCCCTGCTATCACCTGTGCCACTGCCGACATGGAGGCCCCCGAGACTGTCGTAACGGCGCTCTCCGACACGCGTACCGCCTCAGTGGCGGGTCGCTGACGCCTCGCTGATGAACTCGCGCACGTCGGCGGTGAACCGGTCGGGATACTCGGCGTGGAGCCAGTGGGTGGCTTCGTCGTATCGGACCAGCTCGGGGTCATCGATGCCGCGACACAGCGCGTCGGCGACTTCCGGCCCGAGCGCGTCGTCCTGCTGGCCCCACAACACACGGGTGGGCACATAGATGCGGTCGGCCGCCTCCAGCGAGAATAGGTTGCGGACCGCCGCACGGCCGGCTGCCCGATAGTAGTTGAGCGCGGCCGTCAGGGCGCCGTCTCGCTCCCAGGCGGTCCGGTAGCGCTCGATGTCTGTCTCTGTGTACGCGTCCGGGACCGCCGTCTCTTCGTAACTCGCCCGGAGCGCGCGGTAGTCACCGGCGGCTGCCACCGTCTCGGGGAGCCACGGGAGCTGGAAGAACGCTGCGTACCACGACCGCAACAGCTGTGTGCCCCGCAATTGTGTGCGGAGCCGCTCGGTGTCGAGCGTGTTGGCGACCACAAGCCGGCCGACGTGGGCAGGATGGTGTCGGGCGAACGAGAGTGCGAGCGTGCCGCCCCAGTCGTGGCCAATCAAGTGTGCTTCGCCGCGCCCGAACGACTGGATCAGCTCGTACATATCCGTCCGAAGCCGGTCGAGTCGGTAGGCGTCGACGCCGCTCGGGCGATCGGAGCGGTTGTACCCCCGGAGGTCGGGCGCGACGACGCGATACTCCTCGGCGAGCGGCCCTAGCTGGTTGCGCCACGCATACCAGAACTCGGGGAAACCGTGCAAGAGGACGACCAGCGGCGCTGACCGCGGTCCCGCGGCGACGTAGTGGAGGCGCACCTCCGGCCCGTCGACGAAGCCGGTCTCGAACCCCTCCGCCTCCGCCCACTCCTCGGCGGTGTCCATACCCAAGCCGAGAACCTCCGGGGTCATAGGCGTAGCGTAGCACCGTCGCCCCGTCTCGGTAGGCTTGTTACCCGTCGTGTTGTCGAGGGTGTATGAACAAGGAAGGCCACGTGCTCAACGGGCTGTTGCTCGCAATCGGGCTCAGCTACGTGCTGGAGCCGGCCGGCGACATCGCGACGTTCCGCACCATTGCCGCCACGCTCGTTCCGGTGACGCTTGGCGCGCTGTTCCCTGACGTCGACACGGCCTTCGGCACACATCGCAAGACGCTCCACAACCTGCCCGTGCTCGCCGTCTTCCTCGCGTATCCCCTCTACTTCGGCAACCTCCAATACGTCTGGATTGGCGTACTCACACACTATGTGCTCGACGTCGTGGGGTCGACGCGGGGGATTGCCCTTTTTTACCCGCTCTCCACCCGCGAGTTCGGCTTCCCCACCGGTGTCACCACCTCCTCGAAGTACGCCAACCTCGTCACCGTCGTGATAACAGGCGCAGAACTCATCGCCATCGCCCTGCTCGTCCACGTCGCCCCGGGCGTGCTCGAAGCGGTGATTGCCGGCCTCCCGTTCGACGCGGGCGTCAATGCGACGAACGTCGTGCAGTGAACCGTCTCTGAGACAAGCCCCGGGACACTCGCCTTGGTCGTTAGTAGACGGCTACGTCGTCGAACCGGCCCTCGTAGGCGACGTTGTGCGGATGGGTCGGCTCCGCACCCGACAGAAACACGCGATCGAGCTTCTGCCAGGTGTTCTCGTAGCCGAGATGGGCGAACTCGACGTGCCGGCGGAGGGCGTGGGCCGGCCCATCGCGGTGGAACACGCGCCGGTCGGTCCCCTCCCGGAACGCCTGGACGATCGACTCGCGGCCGCGCAGCGGTGCATCCACCTCTGTCCACACCTCGCCGACGGTCCCCCGGAGATGGGCGTACGAGGAGCCGAACGCCGGCAAACCCGTCTCGCGGGCGATCGCCCGCGCCCGGTCGTTGTGCTGGCGGCGATGCTTGGGATTGTACGTCTCGACGGCATGCAGCCCTTCACGGTGACGTTGTATCTCGTCGGTCGAGAGGCTGACCGTCGCAAACTCCGGGTGCGGGACCAGCCCGACGCCGTCCTGGCGACGCAGTTCCGCCATCGCCCCCCTGAGTGTGATGAAGTCCGGGACAGGCTCCGACAACCCCAGCATGAGGACGTGCCGGCGGTTGCGCCACGTCCCCGTGAACACCTCGCGACCGGGGACGACTACGAGATCTTCGTCGGAGAAACGCCGTGCGCGAGCGCGAATTTCCGGCAGTCGGGTGAAGTGTGGCGCGTACACGAGCGCGTCGAGGCCCCGCCGTTTGGCTCGCTCGGCGACCCGCTCGCCGAGCAGCTTCACGTGTGGGTCGACGCGGAACACGCCCGAGGGAGGGCCGGTCGGGGTTTAGCGGTTCCGCTCTGGGTGCGGCCCCGACAGTTATGTATCCGCTCACCGTGTGTTGCCACGGCTCATGACAGAGCTCGATTCTCAGGTTGACACCGTGCTGGCGGAGATGGAGGCCGGAAACGTCCCCCCGATTCAGGCCCTTTCGACGGACGGAGCGCGCGCGTTATTGCGCGACTTGTTCGTCCGCGATGATCAGTCGTTCCTGCCCGACGAGGTGTCGATGCAGAACCTGACGATTCCGGGCCCCAAGTCAGAGATCCCCGTCCGGGTGTACCGCCCTGACGGCGACAGCCCGTTCCCGGCGCTCGTTTACTTCCACGGCGGCGGTTGGGTGGTCGGCGGCCTCAACGAGTACGACGACATCTGCGCGAAGCTGGCGGCCCGGGCCGGCCGTGTCGTCGTCAGTGTCGACTATCGGATGGCGCCCGAACACCCGTTCCCGGCGGCCGTCGAAGACAGCTACACCGCTGCCGAGTGGGTCGCCGACCACACAGACCTGCTCGATGTCGACCCTGACCGGATCGCTGTCGGCGGCGACAGCGCCGGTGGCAACCTCACCGCGGCCGTGACCCTGATGGCCCGCGACCGGGACGGGCCTGCCTTCGAGCACCAACTGCTGATCTACCCAGCCGTCGATTCGCTGGAACTCCATCACCACGACAGCTACGACGAGAACGGGGAGGGTTACTTCCTCGAGTACGCCGGCATGAAGTGGTTCTATGAGCGGTATATCGCCGACGCGGCGGACAACCGGAACGAGTACGCCTTCCCGCTGTTGGCGCGTGATCTCTCAGGGCTGCCACCGGCGACGGTCCTCACCGCAGGGTTCGACCCGTTACGCGATGAGGGGATGGCGTATGCCGAGCGGCTGGCGGACGCGGGCGTCCCTGTCGACCACCAACACCACGAGCGGATGATTCACGGCTTCGTCAGCCTCTCCGAGGAGGTGGACACCGGCGACGACGCCATCGACCACCTCGCCGCCCAGCTCAATAGCTGAAGTCGAGCGCTCGGCTCTCGTCGGTACGGTAAAGCGTCGTCTCCGCGGGTGCTGTTTCGGCGATCGGCTCGCCATCCCGGAGGACGAGCCGGCGGGGAGCCTGCCGACGGAGCGCGTCGAAGCCATCGGTCGCCTCGTAGACGACGAGCGATCCCTCGGTGCCGGCTGCCAGCCCGTAGTCGTCGGCACCGACCACTGCGGCGTTCGCCTCCGTGAGCATCTCCCACAGCGTTGCGACATCCTCGCGGCCGGCCATGTGCGCGTAGTGGATGAGAATGAACGCGGCGTCCAGCGGGTCGCCGACGCCGTAGTGATACCACGGGTCGAGCACGGAGTCGTGGCCCAGCCCGACGGTCACCCCCGCGGTCTGCAGTTGGTCGATGCGGGTGTGGCCGCGTCGCCGCGGGTAGTCGTCGTAACTGCCCTGTAGGACGGCGTTATCCGGCGGGTTCGTCACCACACTGACGCCGCTCTCGGCCAGCAGCGACACCACCTTCGCAGCATACGCGTTATCGTAGGAGTGCATCGCCGTCGCGTGACTGGCGGTCGTCCGGTCGCCGATGTCCCGCTTGATGGCCTCGCTCGCCAGCACCTCCGTGAACCGCGAGCCGGGGTCGTCCGTCTCGTCGATATGCAGGTCCAGCGGGAGGGCATGCTCCTCGGCGAGGTCACAGGCGAGCTGCACGCTCGCGACGCCGTCCTCGCGGGTGTGCTCATTGTGTGGGATGGCGCCGACGACATCGACACCGGCCTCGATCGCCTCGCGGAACAGTCGCTCGTTGCGCTCGCGCGTCAAGATGCCGTCCTGCGGGAATGCCACTACCTGCAGGTCAACGAGGTCGGCCACCGTATCGCGGAGCGCACACAGCGTCTTCACCGTCGTCAGTGACGGCTCGGTGGCGTCGGCGTGCGTGCGGATTCGGGTGACGCCGTGGGCGGCGTACCACTCGACGGTGCGGGTCGCCCGCTCGATGATGTCGTCGGCGTCAATCCCCTCCTTGTAGTCGGCCCAGATGTCGATTCCTTCCGCGAGCGTGCCAGACTGATTCCAACGCGGGTCGCCCGCGGTCCCCGTCGCGTCCAGATGGAGATGCGGCTCGACCAGCGGCGGCGTCACGAGTCGCCCGTCGGCGGCAAAGTGCCGGTCCGCAGGGACACTCCCGGGGTCTGCGACATCCGGGCCGACGGCGGCAATTGCGCCGTCGCGTATTTTGATATCCACACGGTCGCCCGCGAGCGTGCGGGCGTCAGTGACCACGTAGTCGGACATACCGACACGCCGCCCCCGACGGGCAAATAACCGGCGTCCCGCGGCGACCGGCGCACGAATGTGTGCATTCGTCGCAGACGATTCCGGAGTCCGACGACTTTTCTATCGGGGCCGTCCACGACCGACCGAATGGCAGCAGAAGACGACACTTCGGCGGTGCGGCGGTTCGTGTTCGGTGACGAGGCGCTTCCCGACCCGGACTATCCAATTGACCACGTGCCTGCGAATGAACGGAAGGGGCTCGTCAGCATCTCGGCGGTGCTGCTGGGCTTTGTGTTCTTTGCAGGCACTATCTGGGCCGGTGCGGACGTGGGCGCTGCCATCGGCTTCGTGCCGATGCTGTCGGCGATGGCCGTCGGTTACGCCGTCTTGGGGGTGTACGTCGCGGCGCTGTGTGGCATCGCCGCGAAGATGGGGCTGACGACCGTACTGCTCGCGCGCTACAGCTTCGGCCGCTGGGGAGCGAAGTTCGCCGACCTCCTGCTGGGCGGGACGCAGGTGGGTTGGTTCGGCGTTACCATCCCGCTGGTGGCGATTCCGACGGCGAAGTTTCTTGGCGTCAACACGCCGCTATTCACGACGGTCCTCGTCCTCGTGTGGGGCCTGCTCCACCTCGCGACGGCATACTTCGGCTACGACGGGATGGAGAAACTGTCACTGGTGGCGGTTCCAGTCCTCGTGATTGTCGGACTGGCGTCGATGGGGATTGCCGTCGGCGACGCCGGTGGCCTCGACGCGCTGCTCGGGAGTTCGGGCACCGGCGAGATGACGTTCGCCGCGGCCGTCACCGTTGTCATCGCGACGTTCATCAGTGGGGGGACACAGGCGCCCAACTGGGCGCGGTTCGCCAGCGACTCCCGGGTCGGCTTCTGGGCCGGCCTCGTGGCCTTCCTCGTCGGCAACGGCTTCCTGTTCCTGTCGGGGGCCGTCGGCGGCGCGGTGTACGATGTCACCCCTGCAGGCGATCTTTACGAGGTGCTCGCCGCACAGGGCCTGGCGGCCGTCGGTCTTATCGCACTCATCTTGAACATCTGGACGACCAACGACAACGCTGCCTACGCGTTCGGCGTCGCGGGCAGCGAGGCCTTCGAATTTGATCGCAAGCGGCCGTTCGTGCTTGCGGGTGGTACCGTCGGCATCCTGCTGGCACTCGTCGGCGCGGGGAACCTTCTCGTTCCGTGGCTGAGGACGCTCGGCAACTACGTCCCGCCGCTTGGCGGCGTCATCATCGCCGACTTCCTGCTCTGCTGGCGGCTCGCCGTCCCCCGGATGGACGATGTCGCGTTCACTGATGTCCGCTGGACGGCCATCATCGCCTACGCCGTCGGCAGTCTCGCAGCCGTGCTCACGGCCGGGCAGGTCGTGCCCGGCGTCGCGGCGCCCGCTGTGCTTCCGGGTCCGCTGGGTGCCGCGGTGAACGGACTCGTCGCGGGCTTCCTCGCGCAGGTGCTCGCCTACTACCTGCTTGAGCAACAGGGGCTGCTCCCCGGGCACGACGTCGCCGCGGGCGCTGAGCGGCTCTGACCGCGAGCCAGAACGTATATATTTAACACGGGTCACAGGTCGGGTATGTGGTCGTGTGCCATCGATGGGTGTGGGGTCGACGCCGAGCGGGTTGAGGACCTGCTCGTGCACCAGGCGACCGACCACGCCCGCGTTGAGTGTGCCGTCTGTGGCACGCTGCTTCCCGACGGGTACTTTGCTATCCGACACGCCTTCGACGAGCACTCGCGCGCCGAGTACGTCCGCGCCTACGACGCCGACGCCGACGATATCCGTTGCCGGGAGTCCATCATCGAAGCCGTCGAGACGACCGCCGATCTCGACGAGGTGGTCGCCCGTATCGACGACGGCGACCGCGAGCCAGCTGGCTCACACGCCTAACCGAAGGCCTGCGGCGACGGCCGCGAGCCCGCCGACAGCGAGGACGCCCAATCCTGCTGCGTACGTCCCTGTCAGGTCGAACAGCGCGCCAATCACGACCGGCCCGAGAAATCCACCCACCTCGCCGCCTGCAAAGACGAGTCCAACCGCCGCGCCAGTCAACCGTGGGCCAATGCCGTCGAGTTCTGGTGGAATCGCCCGGACTAGCGGCGACAGTCCGCCGACGCCCGCGCCGGCCAGACAGATGCCCCCGATTAACAGCGGCCCCACTCCGCCGGCGAGGATAGCGAGCAGGCCGGCGGTGACGGCGCCACCACAGGCGACCACCGCCCGGCCACGGGCATCGTAGCGGTCTGCAAGGGAAGGCACCGTCAATACGCCGGCAGCGTTCGCGACCACGAGCAGACTCGTCGTCCGCCCGGCGCGCCCGCTGGGGAAGCCCCGCGCTTCGAGTACCGTCGGCAGCCATCCTTGGAGTCCGTGGACGACCGACAGGTAGACGACACCGAGCACGACTACCAGTCGGAGCGGCCGGCTGGCGAGGACCGCTCGCAGGTCGCGCATCAGTGACGCCTGGTCGAAGCCGTCACTCGCCTCTCGAGGCAGGAACGCCCGTGCAACGAGTGCCCAGCCGGCGGCGTACGTCAGCACGACGAGTCCACTGTAGAGGAACAGCGGTCGCCAGCCGCCCACGGCCGGCCCGAGTATCGGCCGCCCGATGGCGAATGCGCTGGCCGTCCCAGCGGACGCGCCGAGCAGATACACCGACGAGGGCGGCCCCGTTGCGTCTGGCGGGAACAGCCGCGAGACCAACTTCGGTAGTCCGAACGTGATGGCTGTTCCGCCGACGCCGAGCAGTACCGTCGCCGCCAGCAGGCCGGGAAAGCCGGCCACGACCGACCGGCCTGCCTGCGCGAGCCCTACTATCCCGAGACCCACCGCCAAGCCGCGGCCTGCGCCGACCCGGTCGATCACCAGCCCGGATGCCAGCGCCACGGGGATGTACGTGGCTGGGACGGCGCCGGCAGCGAGGCCGGCTTCTGTCCCCGTCAGCCCCAGTTCCGCGCGTATCGTCGGCAGATAGGCGGGCAGCGTGAACCAGCAGAACATCAGCCCGGTGTACGTGCCCGCGGCGACGAGCGTGAGCGCGTAGGACCGCCGAGTCTTCATCGAGCGGGCCGACGACCGCCCCGGGTTTATCGGCGGCGGTTGTGGCTCGCAGCGTCGGCGAGTGCCCGAGTTCAGATGTGTGTCAACTAGGGTTTACACACTCGTCATAACGTTCGCATCGGTATCCAACGCGACGTCAACCTCCGCAAAACAGGCTCCTGTCAGACGACGATGGGCGGCTACCGTTCCTCGCTGTCGAGGACGCGAATCTGGTCGCCGCGCACGGTCACCGGGATTGGCACGGTGGCCTCGTACAGTTCGACGGTCACCTGGTCTTTCCCTTCGTCGATGCGCTGGACCTGTGCCTTCTCACCCTTGAACGGGCCGGCGACGAGCTCGACGATGTCGCCCTCGGCAATCCCCTCGACGTCGGGCTTTGGCGAGAGGAAATGCTCCACTTCGGAGATGTCCGACATCCCGGGGACGACGCCCCGCGAGTGGGGAATCTCGTCGAGGATGCGGTCGAACACCGACTCGTCGTCAGCCTCGACCATCACATAGGAGGTGAGCGAATCGGGCGCTAGCGCGGCGTGAATCGACGGCTCCTCCTTATTCATAATCATATCTGCGACGGTGCGCTCCTGGGAGGCCGTGGTTTTGACGGCGAAGATACCCATTAGGGACCACCCGGCAGGAACGACATCACGACGAAGATTAGGAATCCGATGATGCCGACGAGTACGACGCCGGCCCCTGCGATGAGCGCGACGCGGGAGAACTCCTCCCACGAGGGGGTGCTGGCCAGCTTCAGCACCCGCACGTAACTGCCCAAATCGTACGGAACGTCCATACTGACGGTTCTGCGGCGGGCTTTCTATACCTGTTGGTCCGTCGGTGCGTCGGTGCGTCGGTGTGTCGGTGTGTCGATCAGCCGTCCAGCCGGTTAGTCGATGAATTCCGTGTCGCTTTCGGCCGGCGACGGCGACCGGTCGCCCGCCTCGCGGGAGCCACCGATTTCGCCTTGGCCCTGCTGGACGGCCTTCTCGCGTTCGGCCTCGCTTTTGCCGTAGATCTGGGGCGACTCGACGCCCGTGACGACGATCATCGTCTCCATCTTTCCGTCGAAGCTCTCGTCGACGGACGCGCCCCAAATGATGCGGGCGTCGGGGTCGATGCGGTCGTAGATCTCCTCGACGACACCCTCCGCCTCCTCGATGGACATATCCGGGCCACCCACCACGTTGACGAGCGCGGAGTTAGCGCCGTCGAACTCCACGTCCAACAGCGGGGAGCGCAGTGCCGACCGGATGGAGTCTTGGGCCTTGTTCTCGGAGTCGGACTCGCCGAGCCCGATCATCGCGACACCGCCATTCTCCATGATGGTCTTCACGTCGGCGAAGTCGACGTTGACCAGCCCGGGTTTCGTGATGAGTTCGGTCATTCCCTTCACCGACCGCATCAGCACGCGGTCGCAGATTTTGAACGCGTCCTGCAGCGGGAGGTTCGGTGCGTAGTCGAGCAGCCGGTCGTTCGGGATGACGATGACCGTGTCGGCCACCGCGCGGAGCCGCTCGAGGCCTGCGTCGGCGTTCGCGCGCCGGCGCTCGCCCTCCGCCGTGAACGGGATGGTGACGATAGCGATGGTGAGTGCGCCCTGCTCCTGGGCGGCCTGGGCCACCACAGGGGCGGAGCCGGTACCGGTGCCGCCGCCGAGCCCGGCGGTGACGAACACCATGTCGGATTTGTCGATCGACGCCTGGATATCCTCGATATTCTCTTGGGCGGCCTCCTCGCCAATCTTCGGGACCGACCCCGCGCCACGCCCGCCCGTGCGCTGGCGGCCGATGAGAATCTTCGTGTCTGCTTCGACCTCGGTCGCGAGATGCTGGGCATCCGTGTTTGCGGCCACCAGCTTCGCGCCGTGAATCCCCTCGCGGGCCATCCGGGTGACGGTGTTACCGCCCGCGCCGCCACAACCCACGACGGTGATCTTCGTCTCGAGGTCTCTGACGACGCCTGCCAGTTCCTCGTCAGTCATCGTCCCCGAGGCGTTCGGGGCCTGGTTGGCCGACTCGTCCGGCTCCGCCTCGTGATTTCCGTCGACGGGCGTGTCTCCGTCTTCGGCCTCGTCGATGGCGTCGTCAATAATCGAATCCATTTGAAAACGGCTTACACACATGCGGGTATTGTATCTTTCCCTCGGTGTCTGACGCGCGTCGGACGCTCGTCGCCGGATTTTGCTGTGTCGGTCGACTGCGAGCCGCCGGCCCGATAAACCAATGACCGCGATACAGAACCACGGTCACGGTCGCGCCCGGTCGATGCCGACGAGTGCCGCAAGCACGCCCACGGTCAATCCCGCCCCGAGCAGGAACGGCGCAGCAATCGCGAGCACGTGCAGGCCTGTCATCAGCGGCGGGCCGATAGTGCGACCGAGCGAGCCGGCCCCCTGCGTGACGCCGAAGGCAGTCCCTTGTGTCGCCTCGCTCGCGCTCCGCGAGACGGTCGCCGCAAGCCCGACATTCAGGAGGCTGTTGCCCAGCGACAGCACCGCGAGGACGACAAGCAGGACGACCAACCGCGGTCCCTCACCGAATATCGAAAGCCACGGAGGCAGGCACGCCCCGTGGTCCGTCGCGAACGGGAGCGTCGCCAGCGCACCGACCAGCAGGCCGGCGCCGGCGGCTGCCAGCCGCGTGTCCCGGACGCGCCGCGAGAGCCAGCCGACGAGCACCCCCTGGTTGAGGACGCCGAGCGCGCCGATATAGGTGAGCAGCAGCCCGGCCGCCGACGCTGTGTACCCGAACCGGTCGGCGACGCACGGGATGAACGCCACCTGCACGCCGGAGAAGGCGAGGCTGGCGACGAAGAAGACACCCACAAGCGGCCGGAGCGTGACGTCAGCCAGCGCCGTGCGGAAGGGCGCAATCAGCCCGCGCGGCCCCGGCGCTGCCCGGGTACGGTCCGGCTCCGGGAGCACGAGCACCGTGGCCACGAGGGCCACCGCCGAGAAGCCCGCGGCTGCGAAGCTGGGCAGCGAGACGGCTGTCACCGGGACGACCGCCGGCAGCAGCCGGTCGGCTGCGGTGACGACGGGGTCGCTAGCGAACACGGCCCCAAGTGCCGGCTCGAAGACAAACCCCAATCCGAAGGCCGCCCCGACGAGTCCAAGCGCGCCCGCCCGCTCGGCGGCCGGCGTCACGTCGGTGACATACGCCTGCGCGGCGGCGATATTGCCGCCCATGGCGCCTGCGAGCGCCCGCGCAACGAACAGCGTCGCCAGCCCGGCAGCCGTCCCGAAGGCTGTCTCGACCGTGCCGCCAAGCGCGAGGACGAGCCACGCAAGCGTCGCGCCCGCGAGCGACAGCACCAGCACCGGCCGGCGGCCCCGCTCGTCGGAGAGCCGGCCGAGGGCCGGCGTGGATCCGAACTGTAACAGCGAATAGGCCGCCGCCAGCAGGCCGATAAACACGTCCGAGACGCCGAATGATCGGACATAGAAGGGGAGAATCGGCACGACAATCCCGAACCCGAGCAGGTCGATGAACACGATGGCGAGGACGGTCGCCAGCGCCCGCCGTCGTCCTCGGTCGGTATCGGGCACCGACCCTCGGCCCATCGTCGCAGCGCGGGTCAGCAGGCTCACCGCCCGCCCTCACGCTCTCTGTGGCGCACAGCCGTGCAGAGACTGCCTCGCCTCTTTAACGCGTCGCGTCGACGGGGAACCGCTGTTCCTCTCGCTCGTGCACCTCGGCCGGCTCTACCTGGCGACCGTCCCCCTCGACGGGTTCGCCGTCGGCCAGTTGTCCGAATGCCGGCCCCGGCTCCACACCCAGTTCCCTGGCAGTACCAGGGTCGAAGGTCTCGCGTATCGCGACCACGGCCTCCGACTCGACGCGGACGGTTTCATAGGTCGACTCGAGGACACCCGCCAGCCCCTCGACGATGGTTGCAAAATCCTCCTCGGCTGCGAGGGCGATGCGGCCGGCGGGCCGTGTCGCCCCTTCCTCCGTTTCGAAGGCGAGTGCCGCCGACGCGACGGCCCCGCGGGCAGCCGTTGCGTCCACGTTCGCCGCTTCAGCAGTCAGCTCGGCCGGCAGCTCACGGACAATGTGGTCTCCCTCGTACCCGCGCGCTGGGTCGCCGAACCGGAGCCCCGCATCGACCGGCGACAGTGCCGTCTCCAATCGGTCGACAGTCGGGAGCGGCACGCCAGCCGTCTCACGGGTCCACGTCTCGCTTACCACCTCGTAGCCCAGCTCCTCGATGACGTCTTGGAGCACGGGCCGGTCGCCCTCGACGACAGCGTGGCGGGCGCCCGACTGCTCGAAGGCCCGCTCGAGGACGGCCGTCGCCTCGCGCGGATGGGGCATTGCCTCGAGCACCCAGTCGGCGAGGACGTGCCCGACCGCCCAGTCGGTCGTTCGGCAGATTCGCTCGAACCGTGGTGCGTAGTGCCCACCGCCGAAGCCGACCAGCTGGCGCGCTCGCTCGGGGGCGACGGCTCGACAGTCGAGGACCGCCTGCGCTACCGCCCGCGCGCCCGCGGGGTCGTCCCACTGCTCGTCGCCCGACCCCAGCTCGACGAACAGCGAGGGAATCTCGAGGTCGGTCGGGCCGTGGTGGGTGCATTCCATCCCGACATCGTAACCTGCGGGCACGTGCTCGTTGAACGAGGCGAGCAGTGCTACGAGCGCGTTCGGCGCTGCTCGCGCGAACGCCCCTGGTTCGCCGCCGAAGTCCGCGGGCCCGCTGTTACCGGTCGGATGGGCGGTAAGCAGTGGGCCCGTCTCTCCAGAGTGGCGCGAGACGACAAATAGCAGATCCGGGTTATCGAACGGTTCAGCGAGCCCCTCCGCGTGGATGTGGAGCTCCGTGAACGTGCGAAGTTCGGCCGGCTGCTCGCCGTCGATTCGGTGGTAGGTGCCGCCACCGTCTGCGGGCGGCCGCGAGTCGTCTTTGTAGTCGGTCCAGTCGCCCAGTTCCAGCAATCGCTGGCCGATATGCTCGGAGGCTCGGTCGGCCTGCGAGACGACGACGGCAAGCATCTATCGATGCGTTCGGCTCCGGGCGCATAGCCCCTGCGACCTGTCGGCGGGGGCAGCTGTGCGCAGCTGTTCGCACGCTGGCCAGATTTGATATAGCGATATGTAGTGTACACGTTCGCCACGAGCGCGCCCTGACAGCGACGAGCGGGCGAATTTTACTCGTGGGGGCCGTCGGTTCGGGCAATGAAGGAGTACGAGCGGGAGATACTGCTCGAGCGCATCGGCCGCGAAGGGGCGACGGTCGGCGCCGACATTCCCGAGCGGATCGAGGTGCAAGGCGAGATGGTCGACCTCCAGGAGTTCGTCTTCGAGATCAAGCGCCGAGAGACCGTCCCGGCCGGCGAGCGCGAGCGGGTCGAGCAGGCAAAGAAGAACCTGCGTCGGGAGCGGCTCGAGCGGAAGCAGTTGATCGAGGACCGCGAGGTGGATTTTGAGGAAGGCGAGCAGATAGCCGCCGCGATTATCGGTATTGATCGGGCGCTGAACGCGCTGGAATCGCTCGGACCGACGGATATCGAGGGAGAACAGCAGCGCAAAGAGGCCGCGGACACCAAGCGGTGGATGAACTTCCTCAAACAGGCACTGGGCCGCGACGAGGGGACGGTCAACAGATGAGCCGGAACGCCGAGGTCGCAGACCGACTTGAGGAGATTGCCGATCGGCTGGAGGCAACGGGCGTCGACTACAAACCCCGTGCCTACCGACAGGCCGCGGATAACGTCCGCGGGCACACCGTGGCCATCGAGACGCTTGCCGCCGACGGCGAAGACGCCATCGCCGAGATCGACCGTGTTGGCGACGCGATCGCCGCCAAGATTCACGAATACATCGAGACGGGCGAAATCGAAGAGCTGGAGCGGCTCCGTGAAGAGCTGCCAATCGATATCGAGGCAGTGACGCGCGTTGAGGGCGTCGGCCCGAAGACTGCCGCCCGGCTGTACGAGGCACTCGGTGTCCAGGATCTCGACGACCTCGAGGCGGCCGCCGAGGCTGGCGAGATTCAGACAGTGAAAGGGTTCGGCCCCAAGACCGAGGAGAACATCCGCGACGGCATCGCGTTCGCGCGCCGAAGCCACGAGCGGACGCTCCTCGGGGACGCGCGGCCGCTGGCCGACCGGGCAGCCGCCCATCTCCGCGAGCACGAGGCCGTCGAGGCCGTCGAGCCAGCCGGGTCGCTGCGCCGATGGCGGCCAACCGTCGGTGACGTGGACCTGCTGGCAGCCAGCGACGCCGGCGCGGCTGTGGTCGACCACTTCACCGACTTCGAGGCGGACGTCATCGAGGCGGGGACCTCGAAAGCGAGTCTCCGTGTCGACGGCACCCGGGTCGACCTCCGGGTCGTCGCGACCAATGAGTGGGGAGCAGCACTCCAGTACTTCACCGGGAGCCGCGACCACAACATCCGTGTCCGGAACCGGGCAATCGAGCGTGACCTGAAGGTGAACGAGTACGGCGTCTTCGATATCGCCGACGTCGATGATCCCGACGCCGGCCAGCGGGTCGGCGAGCGGGTGGCCGGCGCCACCGAGCGCGCCGTCTACGACGCACTCGACCTTGCGTTCATCCCGCCGGAATTGCGCGAAGACCGCGGCGAACTCGCGGCTGCAGCCGATGGCATTCTCCCAGACCTGCTGGCGCCAGATGACCTACGCGGTGACCTCCACGTCCACACGGATGCCTCGGACGGGGACGCAAGCGTCACCGAGATGATAGCGGGGGCCGTCGACCACGACTACGACTATCTCGCGGTCACCGACCACGCGACCGGCCCGGGGATGGTCGGTGGCGTCGGGCTCGATGACGAGGCACTGCTGGCGCTTGCAGACCGGGTCCACGAGGCTGCGGCCGACACCTCGCTGACGGTCTTCACAGGCGTTGAGGCGAATATCGCTGCCGACGGGACGGTGAGCGTCGACGACGATGTCCTTGCGGCCCTCGACTGTGTCGTCGCCTCGCCACACGCCGGCCTCGACGGCGACGGCACCGACCGGCTGCTGACCGCCGTCGAACACCCCGAGGTGGACGTGCTCGGCCATCCGACGGGCCGGCTACTCAACCGCCGGGCCGGCCTCGATATCGATATGGAGCAGGTCGCGACCGCGGCCGCAGCCCACGATACTGCGCTCGAGGTGAACGCCAATCCCCACCGGCTCGACCTCCGGGGCGGTTACGTGAAACAGGCCATCGAGGCCGGCGCGACAATCGCGGTCAACACGGACGCCCACGCCCCTGCACGCCTCGATACCGCCCGGTTCGGTGTCCACACTGCTCGCCGCGGCTGGGCCGAACAGGCCGACGTACTCAATGCCTGGCCCGTCGAGGAGGTGGCAGCCTTCTTGGACGCGTGAGCGCCCCCACACCGCCGTTCCTGGTCGACGTCATGTGTGGGACCCTCGCCACTTACCTGCGCTTCTGTGGCTACGACGCCGCCTACGCACTGGACCGTGGCCTCGAGGCGGATGATGCACTGCTGGCGGCCGCTCGCGCAGAGGACCGTCGCCTGCTCACTCGCGATGCTGACCTCGCGGCGGACGCCGGTGACCGGGGCTTCCTGCTTACGGCGCGGGAGCCGACGGCACAGTTGGAGGAACTTGCGACCGCCGGGCTCGACCTCACGCTCGCCGACCAGCCGAGCCGCTGTGGCGTTTGTAACGGTGAGTTGGTGCGGGTTCCTGCCGACGCCGACGTCCCGGAGTACTCGCGTGATCCTGCGGAGACGACCGTCTGGCGGTGTCGTGCCTGTGGCCAACACTTCTGGAAGGGGTCACACTGGCAGCGGGTACAAGAGACGCTCTCGGGACTCTAGTCCGTGTTGGGGAGCCACTGGTCGCACGCCTCCATGTCGTCCATAGGTTCGTCGTAGAGCCCACAGTACGGCTGGAGTCCCTCGTCCGTGCGGACGTACCGGAATTTCGCGCAGTTGCCACAGTAAGCATCGTCGCCGGTCGGCACCGGGTCTGATTGCCCGCGGTCGTGGCCCGTCGGGTGGTCTTGCGTTCGGGTCGGGCGCGTCGAGACGGTGTCTGGGCCGGCCGGCTCGCTCTGGGTAGCGCTCCCGCCGCCGGTTTCCATCACCTCGGCGCCGCCGTCGGAGGCGGCTGTCCCGGTGGCGGGTCGGTCGCGGTTCGTCTGAGTCGCCGCCTCGCCGTCGGGACCGTCGCCGAGCAGACCGATGCCGCCAAGCCCCTGTCGGAGCCGCTCGTTAGACACTTCGACGACCTTCGTCCGGCCCGCCTTCGTCACCTCCAGCCGGACGGTGCCGCCGGGGTCGTTGCGCGCTTTGAAATTGGCGACGGCAACGAACAGACACCAGAACGTGGTGATGGCGCCGACGAAGTAGAGAGCGGTGACCGGTAGCGTGTAGTCGGGGGTCATCCCGAACCACTGACCGGGGTAGACGGCGACGAAGGCGACGACGCCCGCCAGTGCGACGGCCGCGCCCAGCCAGCCGGCTGCGCGGATGCGCCAGGAGGCCCGCGGAAGGACGGTCATCGCGCCGAGGAACGTCGCCGGCAGGCCCACCCCCGCAAGCACGCCCGCCAGTTCGCGAGCGCCGAACTTCCCCAGCCCGAGCACGCCGGTTGCACCTGCGGAGGTACCCACCAGAATCCCGACCACGGTCAGCGCGGCGCCGACGGCGAACAGCCCGACGCCGGCGTACAGCCGTCGTCGGTCGGCCCCGCCCGCGCCGCCCTCGTACACGTCAGCGAGGCTCGTCATACGTCACATTCCATGGCAACCGGCAAAAAACCGCGTCAGACGCATGACAGACGGCCGGTAGCGGCCCAGATGGAAAAAGGCCTTAACGACACCGTCGGTGGATTGTGAGCATGAAGGCTGTCGTCCTCGCCGGCGGGTACGCCACGCGACTCTGGCCGATTACCCGCCATCGTCCGAAGATGCTGTTGCCTGTCGGCGACCAGACGGTGATCGACCGTGTGTTCGCCGAGCTGGAGGCTGACGAACGGGTCGAAGAGGTGTTCGTCTCTACCAACGCCGCCTTCGCGGATACCTTCGAGACGTATCTCGCCGACAGTCCGTTCGAGAAGCCGACGCTATCCGTCGAGGAGACGACCGCGGAAGATGAGAAGTTCGGGGTCGTTGGCGCGCTCGCCCAGTTGGTCGACCGCGAGGGCATCGATGACGACCTGCTCGTGGTTGCGGGGGACAATCTCATCGGCTTCGATCTCTCGGCGTTCCTCGACCGATTTGCGGAGACAGGTGCACCGACGCTCGCGGCCTACGACGTGGGGAGCCGCGAGAAGGCGACCGCTTACGGGGTAATCGACGTCGACGACGGCCGTGTCGTCGACTTCGAGGAGAAGCCCGCGGACCCGCCGAGCACCCTCGTCTCTATCGCCTGTTACGCGTTCCCCAGCGAGTCACTCCGGTTCGAGGAGTACCTCGCGGACGGCAACAACCCCGACGAGCCGGGCTGGTTCGTCCAGTGGCTCGTCGAACGGGGGGACGTGTACGCGTTCCCCTTCGAGGAGGCGTGGTTCGATATCGGCACGCCCGACTCGTATCTTGAGGCCGTCGCGTGGGCGCTCGATGGCGATACGCTCGTCGCCGAGGACGCCACCGTGGTGAACAGCGATATCGGCCCGAACGTCCACGTCATGGGGGGCGCCCGTATCGTCGACTCGACACTCCGGAACACCGTCGTCTTCCCGAACGCGACGGTACTCGACTGCGAGATCCACGACTCTATCATCGACGAAGAGAGCCGTGTCGAGGATATCGACCTCGCGGGGGCGCTGCTGGGTGCTCACTCGAAGCTGACGAACGGCGAATGACATCCTCCGCGCCGTGAACGGCGCGGTTTCCCGAGCGGTGGGATATTATGGTTCGCGGCGCACCTGTTCTTGTGGGGCGACTTGCCCCGTGGATTTGTCGAACAGACGCACCGCTGGCTGTGCCATCCAGCCGTTATCCCTATCTCCCCCGTCGCAGGTGAGAGTCGGGAGTACCTTCTGTCGGATGTTCTCGGCTCCGTTCACGTCAGCGTTGGCGACCAGTCCACACGCCTCGCAGACGTACAGGCTGCGTTCAACACGTCCGGGATTCTCTCACTATGTCAAGATAGCCTCGCTCTCCAGGCGAGGCAGGTCGGGTGCCTCGGAATGTGCCCTTAGGGAGCTTTATAAAGCTCAAGGAGAATACCCGCGCCTTTAGACGCGGGATGAATCCGACACTCTAACCGATACCCCACCGACGCCACTCCAACCGGATATTCAACGTCCGGTCATTGGTTTTAGTACACATTTCTCATAACGTGTTATGAAGTCAGTTCGATGCTGGAGACAACCCGCACCTACGTCGGACGCATCACGAACCACGAACAGGTTCGTGACGATCTTGACCAATGTGGGTTCTCCGCATCGAAACTGTGGAACGTCGGTCGCTACTACATCCAAGGCCGATGGGATGAAGACGGTGAGATCCCCGACGAAGCCGAACTCAAATCGGAGTTGAAAGACCACGACCGCTACAGTGACCTGCATTCGCAGTCAAGTCAGCGAGTTCTTGAAGAGCTTGCTGAGGCGTTCACCGGCTGGTACAACTCCGACGACGGCAACAACCCACCCGGATACCGGAAACGTGGCGACGACCACCCGCGCTCCACCGTCACGTGGAAGAAACGAGCCATCAAGCACGACGACAAACACGGCCAACTCCGCCTCTCGAAAGGCTTCAATCTGAAAGAGTCACGGTCTGACTCCATCCTCGTGGAGTTCGAAACTCGCCCCGACGTAGAAGTCGAGAACATCCAGCAGGTGCGTGCCGTCTGGAACGACGACGAGTGGGAGCTCCACCTCGTCTGTAAGAAAGAGATTCCAGTCGGTGACGCACCCGGTGACAAGACGGCGGGTATCGACCTCGGTATCAGCAACTACCTCGCTATCGACTACGAGGACGGCCCCTCAGAGTTGTATCCGGGGAACGTGCTGAAAGAGGACAAACACTACTTCACCCGCGAGGAGTACCAGACCGAAGGCGAGAACGGCCCGTCGAAGCGAGCGCGGAAGGCTCGGCAGAAACTCTCCCGACGCAAAGACCACTTCCTTCACACCCTTAGCAAGCACATCGTTGAGCGGTGTGTCGAAGAAGGCGTGGGGCAGATAGCGGTTGGCGACCTCAGCGACATCCGTGAAGACGAAGACGGCGAGTCGCGGAATTGGGGTGTGTCAGGGAACAAGAAACTCCACGGCTGGGAGTTCGACCGCTTCACGAACCTGCTCGAATACAAGGCCGAGGAACACGGCATCCTCGTTGACCGAGTGGACGAGGAGAACACGAGCAAGACGTGTACATGTTGCGGACAGATTCGGGACAGTAACCGTGTGGAGCGCGGTCTGTACGTCTGTGAGTTCTGTGAGACGACGATGAACGCAGACGTGAACGGTGCGATGAACATCCGACGAAAGATAACTCAGAGTCCCCCGACGGGGGATATGAGTAACGGCTGGTTGGCACAGCCCGGAGTCTTCCTGTTCGACCGCGAGAGCGGCCGGTTCACACCGAGAGAACAGGGAGTCTGCAAACCGTAATCTCCCAACGCTCGGGATTCCTCCGCCTTCAGGCGGAGGGGGATGTCAATCGAGCGTCGCGTCGGTAATCTCGAGATGGCCGCGGTCGCCTTCCCAGACCGGTTCATACTCCAGTTCGACCCGGCGGTCCATATGCGGGCCATCGACGACGAACGTCTCGAATTCGCCCCCCTCGCCCAGCAGGTGGACGCCGTACGCCTCGCCGAGCTGCTCGAGTTCGCGGAACGCCGCGGCATCGAGGGTACGCCCGAGCCACGACTCGTCAAGCCCGTAGGCGGCCACCTGTAACACGATAATCTCGAAGCCCGCCTCGAGCATCTGGTCGGCGAGCGTCCGCGGGTCGACTTGCCAGAGCGGGGCGAACAGCTCTGCCCCCAACCGGTCACACATAGCCTCGATGCGGTCCGTCTGGTACGCGCTCTCGACGGCGCCGGCGGTCACGCCGCCGATGCCGCCCCACTCGTCGGCCAGCTCCGCGAGCGCACGCTCCAGTGGCTCGAGTTCCCGGTCGCCCTGTTCGCCGGCGTCGACGGCCGTCTCTGCATCGAAGTTGTCGGGCCGGACGGCCACTAAATCGATGCCGATGGAGTCGGCTGCGAGCGCCGCCAGCTCTGTTGCCGGTGTGTGGTACATGTAGGAATCGCCGGTCGGGTGGACAGTGACGAGTCGTTCGACGGGGTGGCCGGCCTCGAGCGCCTGATAGAGCGCCCACGCAGAGTCCTTGCCGCCGGAGAACAGCGACACCCACGGATGCATACGTCTGGTTCGCTGCCGGCTGGCTTACGGTTGGCGGTCCTCAGGGGCTCTGGAACTCCGGCGGCACGCTCCGGTCGGTGAGATATGAGGTGACGATGACACCCGCGACGGAGACGGCGATACTGGCGAAGACGAAGGCAGCGAGCCGCTCGAGCCCGCCCAGGGCGAACGGCGCCACCGAGACGGGGCCGGCCGACAGCGCGGGCACCTGCGCAGGCCCGACCACATCGCCGCGCTCGAGGAAGTACGCCGCGAAGCCGCGGACGACCAGGCCGACAGCGACGACACCGAAGGGGAGATTCAGGAGTGCAGAGCCGACGCCCCCGTCGCCGAGTAGTTCGTCGACCAGTCGGCCGGCCGAGGCGGCGAGTGCGGCTGCCGCCAGCCACGGTACCGCTGCGAAGACAAACTGCATCGCCGCGAGGAACGGCCCGACAGCCGCGACATCGACACTCGAGATGGCGACGGCGCCGACGAACAGCCCCACCGCCGCTAGCCCCGCGCCGACCACGTAGGTGACCAGCGACACCTGGCCGGAGTAGAAGGCGTCTCGGAGCAACCCCGGGAGTGCGGCGGCGACCTCGTCGACGCCGAGCCCCTTGTACAGCAGGAAGACGCCCAGCGCGGCGACCATCACCGCGACGGCGACGACCGCCGAGTCGACGAGGAACAACAACACCGGGAACGCAAGCAGCGTCGCGCCCAGCGGGACGAGTACCGTCGATCGTAGCTGTTCGTCCGCGAGGAACTGCTTGAGCACGTAGTAGGTGGACTCGATGTCGTGACTCTGGCGGACGATGACACGGTCGACGGCATCTACCCGGAGGCGCGACTCCACGATGGGGACCAGCCGTTCGGCCTCCGCGCTCGCAACCACGACCACCGCCGAGTCGGGGTCGTACCGCTCGATGATGACATCGAGCCCCCGCGCGACCGCCCGGTCGGCCCGGACCGCGTCGCCGCCGCCGGAGACGACGGCCACCTCCACCTCCTCGTTGTCGTCGCGGAGGTCGCGGGCTACCTTCAGCGCCTCCAGCAGCGAGTTCACACGGGAGTCACCGGGGTCATCGATTCCGGCGTCGGTGACGAGCGCGCGCACGGCCTCCCAGCCGACGACCGGCTCGTTGGCCAGTCCCCCGTCGCGGTCGACACACACCACCAGCGTGCTCACAGCCGGGGAACGCGACCCGACAGTAAAAGCCTTCCAGTCGGTTTGCCTACAGTCTGAACTCTGCGTCACCGTCGACGGCGTCCGCGACTCCCTGTCCGAGTGCGTAGGCGGCCGCCGCGGCGCCTCCACGTAGGCGGGCCAGCGGCGACTCTGCGGGCGTGAACTCCTCGACGGCTGGCTCGGCGTCGAGCCGCTCCTCGAGTCGCTCCTCGACGGCCTCGCGGTCGCCGAGCGCGTCCACCAGGCCCAGCTCCTCGGCATCCCGGCCGAGATACACCTTCGCCTCCGTCGACCGGACGAACTCGGGGTCCATGTCGCGGCCCTCCGCGACCCGTTCGACGAATTCCTCATAGTAGCCGTCGACGAGCCCCTGGAGATACTCCCGTTCGTCGTCCTCGAGGTCAGTGAAGGGGACGCCCGCTTCCTTGAACTCGCCGGCGGTCAACTGCTCGTAGGAGATACCCGCACGGTCGAGCAGGTCCGTCGCGGTGAACCGGGAGCCGCGGACGCCGACCGAGCCGACGATACTGCCCCGGCGTGCCCACAGTTCGTCACAGGCGCTTGCAATCCAGTAACCGCCGGACGCGCAGGTGTCGGTGGCGTACGCCACCGTCGGCCCGTCGAACCGCTCTGCAGCCAGTCGGATGTCGTCGCTGGGGACGACCGCGCCACCGGGCGTGTTCAGCTTTACCAGCAGCGCCTCGGCTGCGGGGTCGTCGTCGGCCTGCTGGATCTGCTCGACCACATCGTCGGCGCCGGGCGTCGTCGGCGAGCTCGGCACCGGCCCGCCGCCGCCGTCGCGCGTGATAGGCCCCTCGACGGTTACCTCCGCGACGTTGTACGTCGGGAACTGCGCACTTGCGATGTTGCCGGCGACGCGGAGCGCGATGCCGACCGTTGCCAGCAGCAGGAGGACGCCAAGCAGGTCTGCCAGGTCGCCTGGGTACCGTACGAACAGCAGCCAGCCCGCCACTGTCCCGACGACGAGCGCGAGCGCAACCAGCAGCCCCCGCCCGAGTGCGTCCGTCGTGTCGTTCATACGCCGGGTGGGGACGCGGCGCTGATAAAGTGCCGCCTCACGCCGTTCGGCCCCTGCGGCCGGCGCAGCCGCTGGCAGGCTGCGCCGCTGGTGTTGTCTTTGAGAAACGTAGAAGTGTAGTAACGTCCGGCTACAGCAGCCCCGTCTTCTGGAGCTTCATCAGGTCCTCGGTGTCGAGGGTCTCGCCTTCCTTGAACTTCTGGTAGATCTCCTCGGCTTCCTCCTTTGCGGCCTCGCGCTCCTCTGCGCGTTCGTCCTTGCGCTCTTCTTCCTCCTGCTTGTCGAGTTCGCGCAGGCGCTTCTGGACGCGGACGAAGTCCTCGTGGTGGCGGTCGGCCGCCTCCTGGGCCTCGACGAACTTCTCGTGCCACTCGTCGGCCTCGTCGCGAATCTCGTCGGCCTCACGGTAGGCCTCGATCATCTGGTTGTGGTGCTCCTGGGCCTTGTCGGCGAGCTCGGTCACCTCCTGGTGGTGCTCGGAGGCTTCGGCGCGGACCTCCTGGGCCTTCGCCTTCAGCTCCTCGAGCTCGCCCGACTGGTCGAGCTTCTCCTTGCGCTCGGCAAGTTTCTCACGTTTCTCCTCGATCTCTTCGATGAGTTCACGCTCGTCCTCGGTGGAGAGCACCTCTGTCTGCTGTTTGAACTCGAGGTCTTCGATTTCCTCTTTGAGCTTGTCGACGGATTTCCCCTCGTTCAGCTCGAGGTCGTCTTTCAGCTGGTCGACCTTGTCGAACAGCTCGTTGGCCTTCGCGTTGAGCTCGTTGCGCTTCTCCTTGTGTTCCTGGACCTGCTCGTTGAGCTCGTCGCGCTTCTCGCGGTGTTCCTGTGCCTCGTCGACCTTCTCGCGGGTCTTCGCGTTGAGTTCGTCACGCTTGGAGGCCCGCTCGGAGGCCATCTGGTTCAGCTCGTTACGGCGGTCACGCAGCTGTCCCGCCTTCTTGATAAGCTGACCTTTATTATCCGCCTCGAGTTCCTCGTCGGTGAGCGAAACGTTCTCGCTCTCGTCAATACTGTCTGCCATGGTTACGAATCTATCCCATTACCGCTCCGGATACAGCACCGGCTCGAAAGAAGTGAGCACCCTCGGACAAGTCGATTCCCTGTCATTCTGGCTGGCTAGCGATGCTGAACGCCGGACGCGTTCTGGTATTTGTTCATACAGAGTACCGCTATTTAAAACCTTCCCCCTGGCGAGACGGCTGGAAACGACTACCACGGCCCGCCTACCCCCGCGTTAAGCCGTGACACACCCCCAGTTCGCACATATAAATGTCGGCCCGAAGCCGCGGGCTGAAGGGGCCGCGCGGCGAGGCGCACACATGGACGAACACGTCCGTGCCCGCGGCCACGAGCATGTCCGCGCCGAGCACGCGAGCACGTGGGAGGTGACGAGCGACGACTGGCTGACGCCCGCCGGCGACTGCATCCTCGGGATCGAGGCCGACACCGTCCCCGCAGAGTTCGACACGGCGTTCACCGAGGCGTGTCAGGCCCACGATGCGACGATCGAGGCGACGCTCCGGGCCGGCGGCCACGAACAGGTGATCGTCGGCTCTGGCCACCCGGAGTTGACGTTCGCGAGCGACCGCTCGCTCGTCGCCCGCACCAGCGACTACGTCGACGACCGGACGGTGATGGTCGCGGCCGACACGGCAGCCGCCGACGTGGACCGGGAGCTGGTGGCGGCGCTCGCGGACGGCGCTGCCCTCGAGTGTGTGTTCCGGGTCAAGTAGCCACCGCCTCGAGAGCGCCCCGCAGCGACTCGCGCTCGAACGGCGAGTATGGCGTCCCGTCGACGACGAGCGTCGGCGTCCCGTCGGCACCGCTGTCGGCGAACGCCTCTGTTGTCGCGGTCAGCCGGTCGGAGAACTGGTCCGTCTCGACGGCGGCTCGCACCGGCTCAGACTCCTCAACGCCCGCGGCCATCGCGAACGCGACGAGCCGGTCGGCCGTTGCCCACCGCTCGGACTCGGGCGGCTGGTGCGCCGCGACACACTCGTGATAGCTCCAGTAGTCGTCGGGTGCCGTCTCCCAGACGGCAAGGCCAGCCTGCACTGCTCGCGGCGCGTCCGGGCCGAGGAATGGCTCACCGTCGGGGGTGTACGCCACGCCGCGGTAGCGGAGCCGGAGTCGACCAGGGCGGACGTACTCCGCGACGACTGCGGGGAGGGATAGTAGTCGGTCGGAGCCGAGGGCGAACTCCGCACAGTAGGGACACTTCGGGTTGCCGAAGTAGGTGACCACCGGCCCGGTCGAGCCGGTCGTCTGGTAAGGGACCGTCTCTGGGTCGGCCGGCAGGGGGGCATCCCCGAGTGGCCCGTGTGGTGGTTCGGGGGTGTTGGTGACGCGCTCGCTCGCGCCGGCGCCGGAGCCGCCGAGACAGCCCGCAAGCGCCGTCGCGGCGGCGCCCAGGCTCGCGAGGAGGCGTCGGCGGGAGGGCCGCATACCTGACCGTACGTACGCCAGCCGCGTGAGCCTGTCGGGCCGCTACTCGAACCGGAATGTCTCCAGGTTCTTGGGCGCGAACGTTCGCATGTTGAATTCGTGGTAGAGTGCGCTGGAGAAGTCCTGGACTGACGACTCGTCGCCGTGGACACACAGTACCTTCTCTGGGCGAGGGTTCATCGTACGGACGAAGTTCTCCAGCCCCTGGCGGTCGGCGTGGCCGGAGAAGCCGTCGACCGTCTCGACGTCCATCTCCAGTGTGAGCGTCGACGACCGCGAGCGGTCACCGCTCATCGGGATCTCGTCCCAGCCGTTCTGGATGCGACGGCCGAGCGTCCCCTGGGCCTGGTAGCCGACGAACACCATCCGGTTGTCGGGGTCGGAGCCGAAGTGACGCAGCCACGACATGATGGGTCCGCCGGTGACCATCCCTGACGTCGAAAGCACGATACAGGGGTCGCCATCGGCCACCTCTTGACGCTCCTCTTCGCCGCCGTCGATGTGATTGAACTGCTCGGCGAGGAATGGATTCTCGTCGTCGTGGAAGATGCGGTCCCGGAGGTCGTCGCGCAGATACTCCGGGTATGTGGTGTGGATGGCGGTCGCCTCCCAGATCATCCCGTCGAGGTGGACGGGCATCTCCGGGATATCGCCGGTTCGCATCGCCTCCTCGAGCACGAGCATCAACTCCTGTGAGCGGCCGACGGCGAACGCCGGGATGACCACCTTCCCGTCGCGCTCATACGTCTCGTTGATGACTTCCTTCAGCTTCCGTTCGGAGTCCTCCTGGTCAGTCTGGTAGTCGTTGCGGCCGCCGTATGTCGACTCCATCACCAGCGTCTCCACGCGGGGGAACTCGTTGACGGCGCCGTTGAACAGCCGGGTGTCGTCGTAGTGGATGTCCCCCGAGAACGCGACGTTGTAGAGGCCGTCGCCGATGTGGAAGTGACACACCGCCGACCCGAGAATGTGGCCGGCGTTGTGCATCGTGAGCTTCATATCCGGCGCAATGTCCGTCACGTCGCCGTACTCGATGGGGATGGTGTGCTTGATGGTTTCGCGCACCTGCTCGGATTCATACGGCGGCGCACGGCCCTCTTTGGCGGCCACGTCGAGGTAATCCAGCTGGAGCAGTCCCATCAGGTCACGCGTCGGCTCCGTACAATAGACGGGTCCGTCGTAGCCGTATTTAAACAGAAGCGGGATGAGCGCAGAGTGGTCGAGGTGGGCGTGGGTGAGGACGACAGCGTCGATGGTGTTTGCGCCCGCGCCGAGCGCTTCGGGTACCTGCAGGTACGGCACCTCGCCTTCGGCGCCGGGCTTGTCGCCACAGTCGATGAGCACGCGCGTCTCGGGCGTCGAGAGGATGAAGCTCGCGCGGCCCACCTCACGACAGCAGCCCAGCGTCGTCACGCGAACCCATTCGTCGTCGGCCATCTCTTCGCGGTGAATCTGCCGGCCAATCCGCTCGAGGACGTCTCGGCGTTCGTCGCGCTCCTGTTTGAGGAAGTTGCGCACGTTCGAGACGGTCGACGACTCGATGGGCGGTGTCCGCACCACCTCGGGTGTCCAGCCGACCGCCTGTGTGATCTCACGGAGTGTAGAGCCGTGTCGGCCGATAACCATCCCTGGCTTCTCTGCCTCGATGACAATCTCGCCCGTGTCGGCGTGGAAATCGAGATCGGTCACGCCCGCCTCATCGGGGATGATTTTGCGCACCTGTTCTTCGGCGTCGCGGGGATGTGACAGCACGTCCGGGTCCGGCCGGACGGTGATGCGCTTGCGAAGCTTCGAGGCCAGCCGCCGCACCAGGTCGCCGTCGCTGGCAAACTCCTTGGGGTCGCGCGTGTAGACCACCAGCTCTGGCCCCTCGTAGGTGACATCCGAGATGGTAATATCGCCGGGAACCTCCGCTTCGATCTCTGCCTGTAAATCGTCGAGTTGCCGCTCTACTGAGCTCATGTGTCGTATAGGGGATCCGGCCCACGGGGCGCGCGCGACGCTCCCGGATACACGCCCGGACTCGCCGTCCACGCCGTTACGTAGACAGTCATGCTCCGTCTTCGTCCTCCGTGCAATGCGCCGCCCGTCGCGGCGACTGCGGGACACTGTGCCGGAAAACCCGCTTGGTTTCGGTTTACCACTGTCCCTATAAAAGGCTTCGCAAACCAGACGGTACATGGAGCTCACACCGGCGACGGTCCGGGCCGAGCGCGACCGACTCCGCGAGAACGACCGCATCGTGCCGCTCATCAATGACACACGCGACCTGCTGGGCGATCTTTTCGAGACGGAGGTGGCTGCCGTCGACCGCGAGCAGTACCGCACGGAGGTAGACACAGTGTTCGCAGACGGCGACCAGGCAGTCAATATCGCGGCGCTTGCCGGGCTGCTGCGGGAGCTGGACGTGACGGACGACTATCCGGGGTTCGTGGTTGACGAGCTGCTGGGCCGAGAGCTGGCGGCCACCATCGCGGGTGGCCAGCCGCTGGGCCTGCTCGCGGAAGCCACCTTCCACGTCGCGGATGTCCACGTCCACCGCGAGACCGGGCCGGCAGGCGTCGACGATCTCGAGGCGGCGCTGGCGGCCGGCTTCCAGACGCGTCTGCCGGGCTGGCCGTGGACCGCCTCGCCGAGCCCGTTCGCCGTCGAGAGGTAAGCCTTCTAACCGTCCCCGGCGGACGGGGCGTATGTCCGAACGTCGTGACTTCTATGCTGGCGTCCGCGACGTCGCCCCCGTCGTCGTGGGCATCATCCCCTTCGGCCTTGTGGCGGGGGCGGCGGCCGTCGACGCTGGGCTCTCCGGCCTCCAGGCTGTAGGGCTGTCGGTCATCATCTTCGCGGGCGCCTCCCAGCTCGCGGCTATCGAACTGCTCGGCGAGGGGGCGCCGCTGGCCGTCGTTGTCGGCACCGTCCTCGTGGTCAACCTGCGGATGGTGATGTACTCGGCGTCGATCGCGCCGTACTTTCAGGGGCTGGCGGGTCGCTGGAAGGCGCTTGTCGCCTACCCACTCACCGACCAGGGATACGCGCTCGCGCTGACGACGTTCCGCGAGCGGGACGTCTCCCGGCGGGCCTATTTTCTCGGGACGGCTGCGCCGTTGTGGCTCGTCTGGCAGGCGTGTACTATCGTCGGCGTTGTCGTCGGCGCGCGGGTGCCACCATGGCTTCCGCTCGACTTCGCGCTCCCGCTGGTCTTCCTTGCGCTGCTGGTGCCTGCAATCGAGGACGCAAGTACTGCTGCAGCCGCCGGCGTCGGCGGCACGCTCGCCACGCTCGGTGCGGGGCTCCCGTACGAACTCGGCTTGCCGCTGGGGGCCGTCGCAGGCGTGCTCGCCGGCCTCGCCACGGCACCGGTCGCGCGGGTCGCTCGGGGGGTGGTCTCGTGACCGCCGCCGATGCCGTCATCTGGACCGTTGTCCTGCTGGGCGGGCTGGGGACCTTCGCCATCCGCGGCTCGTTCATCTTCCTGTACGAACGGCTCACGCTGCCGGAACTCGTCGAGGCAGCGCTTCGATACGTCCCCGCGGCCGTCCTCGCGGCACTTGTCGTCCCCGCGGTGCTCACCGTCGACGGCGTCCCCGTCGCGGAGACGGGTTTGGCACCGGCTGCGGCCGTTCGCACGCTCCTTGCGAGCGACCGCGTACTCGCGGGTGCGCTCGCGGCCATCGTCGCCTCTTACACCGAGGATGTCCTCGCCACCATCGTCGTCGGCATGGCCGCGCTGCTGGTGCTCGGGGCGGTGTAGTAACCACTTAAAATTACATCTGTTAGGAATGTAGCCATCAGTGGTTTCTTGTCGCCTCCGCGCCATGCACACGTTGTGGCCCTCCCACTCCGGACGCCGATTCAGGAACGGCGACGCGCGCTTGTGAAGACCGCCTGCTACCGGCTGGTGATGGTGTGCGTCTCTGTGGCGGTCGCCTTTCTCGTCGTTGGGGACGCGACGGCGGCGCTGTCCATCGGCGTCGCGACGAACGTCGTGAAGACTGCCACGTACTACGGCTACGAGCGACTCTGGGACCGTATCGCGTGGGGTATCTGATTGTCTGACAGCTGTCCGTCTCGTCGTATCCCGCCCGGCTGGGAGGACGGCCTGCGTGGCGCCCGGAACGCGTCGCGTTTAAGCGGCCGAGGAGTGACACACGCACATGAGCGACACCGAGAGCGACCAGGAGCTCGGCATCACCGAGCAGAAGGCGTACAACCCTGGCGACTGGTACGCCGAGGTTGTCCAGAAGGCCGGCCTCGCCGACTACGCGCCGATGGGCGGTTTCATCGTCGTTCGGCCACGCGGCTACGCACTGTGGGAGCGGCTCCAGTCGCATCTCGACGGCTGGTTCAAAGAGACGGGCGTCGACAACGCCTACTTCCCGATGATGATCCCCGAGTCGTACCTTGAGCGAGAGTCGGAGATCGTGGAGGGGTTCGACCCCGAGGTAGCGTGGGTGACCCACGGCGGCCACGAGGAACTCGAAGAGCGGCTGGCAATCCGGCCCACCAGCGAGTCCATCATCACGCCGTACATGGCCCAGTGGACCCGCTCGCACCGGGACCTGCCGCTCCGGTTGAACCAGTGGTGTTCGGTGGTTCGCTGGGAGGCGACGGACACGAAGCCGTTCTTCCGGACGAAAGAATTCCTCTGGCAGGAGGGACATACCGCCCACGAGACGCGTGAGGAGGCCTTCGAGGAGACGATGCTCCGGCTCGACCAGTATCACCAGCTCTACGAGGACGTCCTTGCGATGCCGGGGCTGAAGGGCCGCAAGCCGGAGCACGACAAGTTCCCCGGCGGCGACACGACGACGACGGTCGAGACGCTGATGCCCGATGGGAAGTCGCTCCAGGCGTCCACGAGCCACTATCTCGGCACCAGCTTCGCAGAAGCGTACGATCTCACCTATCGGGATGCCGACGAGCAGGAGCGGGTCGCCCATACTGCCTCGTGGGGCATCTCGTGGCGGGCGCTGGGTGGGCTCATCATGACGCACTCCGACGACCAGGGGCTCGTGCTCCCGCCGACCATCGCCCCTGAACAGGTCGTCATCGTTCCCATCTGGCAGGAGGATACCCGCGAGGCGGTACTGGACTACTGTGAGTCGCTGTACGCCGATCTCGAAGACGCCGGTGTTCGGGCTCGGCTCGACGACCGGGACGACCGCAACCCCGGCTTCAAGTTCAACGAGTGGGAGCTGAAGGGCGTCCCGCTACGCATCGAGATCGGCCCCAACGAGGTTGAAGACGGTGAGGTGACGATGGTTCACCGGCCGGACGGCGAGACGGAGACGGCCGCCCGCGAGGGCGTGACCGACACCGTCGAGGCGGCGCTCGATACGGTGTACGCGAAGCTGTACGCCGACGCCGAGGCAACCCTCGAAGAGAACATCCGGGAAGCCCACGGTCGCGACGACATCCTCGGCACCATCGGCCAGCACGGCGGATATGTGAAGACCGGCTGGTGTGGCGAGCAGGCCTGCGAGACGGAGATCAAAGAGCAGGTGGCTGCCGAGATTGTGATGCTCCCGCTCGAGGAGGGCACGGAGCCCGTCCACGATACCTGTGGCGTCTGTGGTGACCCGGCCGTCGAGACGGCCTACTTCGCGCGCAACTACTGATTCCCCGTCTCTTCGTCGACCGCCTCGCGCGACAGTCATGAAAGACCGGGACAAACATATAATGCACCTTAAGTGGGATATATGGACCCTTACCCCTTGAGGGGAAGTGTCATAAGTGGGTGAAGCCCCAACATTATCTAATGTCTGAGCACGCACGCGGGGATGCGAGCGACATGCTCGCGACCCCCGAAGAGAGCCGGTCGAACTGTGGGGTCGGCGTCGTATACGACCTTGACGGCGGCCGGAGCCACGAGCCTGTTGCCGACGGGCTGGAACTGCTGGAGCATCTCGAACACCGCGGGACGACGGGCGCCGACGAGAACACGGGCGACGGGGCGGGCGTTCTCCTGCAGATACCCGATGCTTTCTACCGTGACGTCCTCGATATCGACCTGCCGCCGGCCCGCGAGTACGCCGTTGGCACGCTGTTCATGCCTACAGACGACGAGGCAGCCGCGGGACTGCGTGACATCGTCGCCGAGGAGTTTGCTGCCTACAATCTTGAGGTACTGACCTGGCGGGATGTCCCGACGGATAACGCGGACCTCGGTCCGACTGCTCTGGAGTCAGAGCCAGATGTCCAGCAAGTGTTCGTCGCACCGACGGTCGAGATGGATGGCGAGTCGTTCGACCGACGGCTCTACGAGGCTCGCAGCGCGACGGAAAGCCGCATCGAGTCGGCATCGCCGGCTGGCGCTGCTCGGTTTTATGTCTGCTCGCTGGACCGCAAGACGGTCGTCTACAAAGGGCTCCTGAAGGCCGACCAGTTGCCCGGCTACTTCCCGGAACTCACCGACGAGCGGGTCGCCTCGACGTTTGTGATGGTCCACGCCCGTTTCTCGACGAACACGCTCGGTGCGTGGCATCTCGCACACCCATACCGCAACATCATCCACAACGGCGAGTTCAACACTATCAAGGGCAACATCAACTGGATGCGGGCCCGCGAGACCGACATCGAGCACGACGATCTCGATGTCGAGGCGGTCAAGCCCATCATCGACGATCCTGATCAGTCGGACACGGCCAGTGTGGACAACGCGCTCGAGTTACTGATGCAGGGTGGGCGCGAACTGCCGCATGCGCTCCGGATGCTGATTCCCGAGGCGTGGCGCGGCGAGGCCAATCAGGTCCCCGACGAGCGCCGCGAGTTCTATGACTACCACGCCTCGCTGGTCGAGCCCTGGGATGGACCGGCACTCGTCTGTGCGACCGACGGCGACCGTATTGGCGCCGTCCTCGACCGAAACGGCCTGCGCCCCTGTCGGTACGACGTGACGACCGACAACACACTGGTGATGGCCAGCGAGGCGGGCGCGCTCGACTTTGCCCCCGATGAGGTGCGCGAGCGGGGGCGACTCTCGCCGGGCCAGCTGTTCCTGGTCGACCCCGACGAGGGCCGGGTCGTCCCCGATGACGAGGTGTTCGACGACCTCGTTGACGAGAAATACGGCGAGTGGGTCGCTCAGAATCAACTCCGGCTCGACGAGTTGGCGGGTCATGACGAGCGGACGCCCCGCGACGGGGTGGAGAACATCCGCGCTCAGCAGGCGCTGTTCGGCTACACCCACGACGAACTCGAGCATATGCTGGAGCCGATGGCAACCGACGGGAAGGACCCCGTCGGCTCGATGGGCGATGACACGCCGCTGTCGGTACTCTCGGAGTTTAACCGGCCACTGTTCTCGTACTTCAAGCAGCTGTTCGCACAGGTGTCGAACCCGCCGCTGGACTACATCCGCGAGGAGCTTGTCACGTCGATGGAGACGCGGCTGGGCCACCAGCGCAACCTGCTCGACGAAACTCCTGACCATGCCCGCCAGGTCATCGCCGAGTCGCCCGTTCTGACGGACGCCGAGACGGCCGCACTGAAAGATCTCGACGGCTCCGACACCGTCAACGGCCTCTCGACGGCGACCATCGACATCACCTACGAGCGCGGTTCCGACTTCGAGGCGGCTGTCCGGCAGGCGCGGATGGACGCCACCGTCGCCGCCAAAGAGCACGATGTCATCGTGCTGTCGGACCGCCGCGCCGGCGAAGACCGGCTTCCAATCCCGTCGCTGCTGGCCGTCGGCGGCGTCCACCACCATCTCGTCCGCAACGGTCTCCGTAACCGGGTGGAACTCGTCCTGGAGTCGGGCGAACCCCGCGAGGTCCACCACGTCGCCGCCTGCATCGGCTACGGTGCCGGCGCGGTCAACCCCTATCTGGCCTACCAGACTGTGTCCGACCTCGTCGCCGGCCCCGACGGTGCCGACGAGGAGCAGGCCATCGGCGCGTACATCGAGGCGCTGGAGGACGGCGTCCTGAAGACGATGGCAAAGATGGGCATCTCGACGGTCGAGAGCTACCAGGGCGCGCAGATCTTCGAGGCGGTCGGGCTCGACTCCGATCTCGTTGCGGAGTACTTCGAGGGCACGCCTGCCCGCACCGAAGGAATCGACATCGAGGATCTCGAGCGTGACCTGCGGAAGCGCCATGCCGTCGCCTTCGACCCGGACGAGACGGAGGTCGACCTCGAGCACCGCGGCGAGTTCGAGCACCGCTCGTCGGGGATGTTCCACGAGTGGAATCCCGAGTCGGTGGGGACGCTTCAGCAGGCTGTCCGCCAGGGCGATTATGAGCAGTACCAGGAGTTCGCCTCGCTGATGAACGACCAGACCGAGCAGCTCCAGACGCTGCGTGGGCTGCTGGCGCTCGACTCCGACCGCGACCCCGTTTCGGTGGAGGATGTCGAGCCGGTGGAATCTATCGTGAAGCGGTTCTCGACGGCCCCGATGTCGCTGGGGTCGCTGTCACCGGAGGCCCACGAGAACAACGCCATCGCGATGAACCGGCTGGACGCGAAGGCCGGGACCGGCGAGGGTGGCGAGCCGCCCGAGCGGTTCGATACCGAGAAAGAGTGTGCCCAGAAGCAGGTCGCATCCGGGCGGTTCGGCGTCACCTCGGAGTATCTCGCCAACGCCGACGAGATACAGATCAAGATGGCACAGGGCTCGAAGCCTGGCGAGGGCGGCCATCTTCCCGGCGAAAAGGTCAACGAGATGATTGCCCACGTTCGCTTCTCGACGCCGGGCGTCGGGCTCATCTCACCGCCGCCGCTGCACGACATCTACTCCATCGAGGACCTGAAACAGCTCATTCACGACCTGAAGGCGGCGAACCCGGAGGCAGATATCAACGTGAAGCTGGTTGCAGAGGCAGGAATCGGCACCATCGCCGCGGGCGTCGCCAAAGCGAACGCCGATGTGGTCCACATCTCGGGGCACTCGGGCGGGACTGGTGCCTCTCCGAAGACCTCTATCAAGAACGCGGGGCTGCCGTGGGAGCTGGGGCTGGCAGAGGCCAACCAGATGCTCCGGTCGACGGACCTGCGCTCGCGGATTCGTGTCAGCGTCGACGGCGGCATGAAGACGGGCCGTGACGTGGCCGTCGCCGCCCTCCTAGGCGCCGAGGAGTACGTATTCGGTACCGCGCCGCTGGTCACCTCTGGCTGCGTGATGGCCCGGCAGTGTCACGAGAACACTTGTCCGGTAGGCGTTGCGACTCAGCGGGGGGTACTCCGCGAGCGGTTCCCCGGCGAGCCGCAGCACGTCGTCAACTACATGACGTTCATCGCACAGGAGCTGCGGGAGCTGATGGCCGAGCTCGGCTTCACGAGCGTCGAAGAGATGATCGGCCGCGCCGAGCATCTCAGCCAGCGGGACGATATCTCTCAAGAGAAGGCCCGGAAGCTGGACCTGTCGGCCATCGTCGCACAGCCGCCGGGCGACCAGCGGACGAAGACAGAGCCACAGACCCACGAGGTGGACGAATCGCTCGACTGGGAGCTGCTTGAGGCAGCCGAGCCGGCACTTGAGCGGGGCGAACCGGTCCATATCGACCGCCGCATCAGCAATAACCACCGCGCAGTGGGTGCGACGTTGTCGAACCGTATCTCCCGCGAGTACGGTGGCGACGGGCTGCCCGCGGACACGATACAGGTGGACTTCACTGGCGTGGCCGGCCAGAGCTTCGGCGCCTTCCTCGCGCCAGGTGTCTCGATGCGGCTCACCGGCTCCGGCAACGACTACGTCGGCAAGGGCCTCTCGGGCGGGAAGCTGTTCGTCGAGACGCCCGCGGATGCCCCCTACGAACCGGAGGAGAACATCCTCATCGGCAACGTTGCGCTGTACGGTGCCACCCGTGGCGAGGCATACATCAACGGGATGGCCGGCGAGCGGTTTGCCGTTCGCAACTCCGGCGTCAAGGCTGTCGTCGAGAGCGTCGGCGACCACGGGTGCGAGTACATGACTGGCGGTGTCGTTGCCGTGCTGGGCGAGACGGGCAAGAACTTCGCAGCCGGTATGTCCGGCGGCGTCGCCTACGTGCTCGACCGAAACGGCAACTTCGAGCAGAGCGTCAACCGCGGGATGGTCTCTGTCTCCGACACGCTCGACGAGACAGATCGCGCGATGTTGCGGCGACTCGTCGAGAATCACGTCGCCTACACGGATTCCGACCGCGGTCAGTACGTCCTCGACAACTGGGACGACGCCCTAGAGAATGTCGTGAAGGTGATGCCAGACGCGTACGCGGGCGTCCTCGCGGAGGGAGCCGACGACGTGCGCGAGGAGTTGCCGCCGCGACCGGACGCGACGGCCCGTGTCGGCAGCGAAGACACCGGTGTCGCCTCCAGCGACGACTGATACGTAGCAGGCGGCCGTCCACCCCTTCAGCAGTTGGCGGATGGCACCCGGCGGGGCGGTATTTCGACACGTCGAAGAGGGGGAGTCGCCTACCGACGTCCGATGACCGAGCTGTCCGACGAGGCGCGCGAGCGGCTGGCCGACGTGGTCGCTCTCCAGCCCACAAAGAACGGCGAGCTGCAGGAGCGGTGGGGGATGGACTCGGGCAGCGATGTCCACAGCTATCTTGAATCGGAACTGAAACGGTTCTACTACCGGGACGAGAACAGCCTCATCCGCGCGACCGACGAGGCTGCTCAGTTGGTCGATGCCGACCCGGGTGTCGAGGATGGCGAAGACGGCCGGGTCGTCCGCGTCCCGCGGCTCCAGGTCGGCATCCTCGAGGTACTGGCCGGTATCGACGAGGAGCCACAGAGCGTTGTGAGTGTGCTCCATGATGTTCAGGCGGCTGGCTACGACGCCGACGTGGACGCAGTCCGGTCGGGGCTGCGCTCCCTGGAGAGCAAGGGCGTCGTGACATCCATCCGGAAGACAGTGCCGACGTTCCGACTTGCGGTCGACCGCGCGGACCTCACTGTCGAGGAGCGAACCGACTGACACGTTGCGCGCGACCGCCCCACGTTAGTGATTGGTGGCTGTCACTCGCGCTGGCGTTCGCGCTGGCGCTCCAGCACGCGCCGGAGCCCCTTTCCCGGGCCGCCGTCGACCGGCCAGTTGTTGGCCCGCCACGCCGGCGGCTCCGGCGTGAATTCCGGACAAGCGCCGCGACACTCCGCGGCCGTGACGTGGCGCTCCTTCGCTGTGCAGTAGGGTAGCGGCACGTCTGGGTCGCGAAGCTCGAACCGACGACAGTCCGGGCGCATCGTGTCGAGAAAGGAGCGCCAGCCTCGCTCGTAGGCGCGCTCGGCGATCTCGCGCCGCTTCGCGGCCTTCCACGCTGGGTCGACATACTCGAAGCGGTCAGCCTCGTCTCCGCGCTCCTGTATTCGTGTGCCTGGTGCCGACGGGTCGAGCGCCGTGGCGTTCCAGGCCACATCTACCTCTTCATCAACGGCGAGGATCCCCGCCTCGACGGGGAGTCGCTCGTACAGTGCCGGCTCCACCGCTGCCCCCGTCGCACGGGTGGCCACCCAGACCTCGTCAGCCAGGCCGAGCGCCACGTCCCGCTCGAGTTGGTCGCCCAGCGCTCGCGCGGCGCTGGCGGTGAGGTCGGGCTTGTTCTCGATGGCGACGATACGGGTCACCCAGTCTGGGTAGCGGTACCGCCGCCGGAGCTGGATGCGGTTGCCGTCGCGGCGCGTCTCGACGAGCCCGCGGTCGGCTGCCCGGTGGACTGCTTCGCGGACGTAGCGCCAGGGGTAATCCGGCTCGGGCAGCGCGTCCCGGTAGTAGGTGTACGTCGCCGGCGCGTGTCGGACCACCCCCAGTAGATCGGCGTCGAGCCGGTCCTCGCCGAACACCGCCCGTGCCTCGAGCGCCTCGGCATCACACTCCACGACGAGTGTGTCCCAGCGGCGCGACTGCACACCCAGCTGGCGGGCGACAAGCACTGCCGTCTCGTCGTCGCGCTCGCCGCTGGGCGGCCACGCCTGCTCGGCCCAGCGGCAGACGCGCAGCTCGAAGAGAAACTCCGGCTCGTCGTCCGGGGCGGCGGTCACGGGTGGCCTCCGTGGCGGTCGGCGAGTGCCACGCCCTCAGGCTTCCTTGGCGTCGTCGGCGTCCGATTCCGCCCCGGAGTCCGACTCGGAGGCGCCATCCGTCTCGTACTGTTCGTCGAGAAATTCGTGGGCGTTCCGAAGGATGTCGCGGGGGCCGTCCTGGGTGATGGTATTGATGGCCTGTTCGTAGTCACGCCACTGCATGTCGCGGTGCTCTTTTGACAACTCTGCGGACGCCTCGAACGACTTCGCGACGAAGAGGTGGACCGTCTTGTGGATGGTGTCCCCACCTGCCTCGAACACGTAGTCGTAGTCCTCCCGGAACCCGTCGAGCAGGCGGAAATCCTCGATACCCGCCTCCTCTTTCACCTCGCGGATGGCGGTCTGCTGGAGTTCCTCTTCGCCCTCGATGCCTCCTTTGGGGAACTCCCAATCGCCCGGCCGAGACTTCAACAGCAGGTACTCTCGCCGGCCACGGGTATCCCGGAAGAGGATTGCGCCCGCACTCGTGGCCTCAATCATTAATGTCCGATACTTCGCCGCGGGTTAAATGGGTGTCGAACGTTCGCCTGCCCGGCCCGAAATTTGACGTGCACGCTCGCCGTGGCTCCCGTATGGAGGAGGCCGGCATCTACGCGCGGGCGGCGCCGTCGCTCGACTGTCACGTCCAACTCGGCGCCGCGTCGGGGAAATTGCTCTCCGTTTCCTTCCCCGACCAGCCGGACGAGGGGGCCACCGCGGAGCACCCGCTGTTGGACCGCATCGAGGCGTACCTCAACGGCGCCGAGGAGTCGTTTGCCGATGTCGATGTGGCGCTCACCCTCCCGACGGACCGCCGGGGCGTCTTGGAAACGCTCCGGAGCGTCGATTACGGCGAGAGTGTCACTGTCGCCGTGCTCGCCCGGACGACGCCCGGGCTGGCGGACACCGACGAGGACCACCGGCTGGTGCGAGAGGCGCTTGCCGACAACCCGACGCCACTTGTCATCCCCGACCACCGCGTGCGCGACGGGCCAAGCGCCGCGCCGCCGCCTGTCGAACAACGACTGCGCACGTTGGAGGGGCTGTAACACCTCCCAAGCGGACGCACACCCCTGAGGGGGTGGGCGGATGTCACACTCACCGCTCGCGGGCTAATAGTTCCACGGCATTGACGAGGTAGTGGGCAACGACGACGACCAGCAGACTGTCTGTGACGACGTAGCCGGCCGCCAGTGCGAACCCGAGTGTCCCGGTCACGAGGACGCCTACCGGGCCCTGTATCTCGTGCGCGATGGCGAACAGGGCCGACGAGACGACCGCTAGCGCCCACGGCGAGATGCCCAATCCGAGGGCGAAGGCGCCGATGAGTGCGCCGCGAAACAGCGCCTCTTCGAAGACGGCGACCAGCGGGAGCGTTCCGCCAAGCAGGAGCAGCCAGCCGGCCCGCGAATCGGGTGCGAGCAGTCCCCGGAGTTCGGCGCCGGGTGCGTAGCCGAGCGACTCCGCGAGCGATCCTGCCGCAGTGTTGAGTAGTGCCAGCGCGAGCCCGAAACCGACGCCAATCGCGATCTCGCGTGGGCTGGCCGATAGCCCGAACGCCGCAGCTGGGACGGCCGCGTAGATGGCTGCGGCTGTCAGCAGAACGAGGAACAGGCCGTGGCTGATGAGCACGTTGACGAACAGTGCCCCCGAGGACAGATCGACGGCAGGTGCTGGCGTCGGCGCCGGTGTGCCGCCGACCGCGAGGTGGTCAGCCTCGTCGGGAAGGCTGTCGAGCCACTCAACGTCCCCGCGGGTCGGCAGTGCGGCGCCGGCGCTGGTCGCACGCGCGAGTCCCAGAAGGAGGACCGTCAGGAGGGTCGCGACGCCGAGGAAGACGCCCCAGTCAGTCACTCGGACTGGGCGAGCCGCCCGGTCCGGGCCGCGACTCGCCGCTCTCCAGCGCCTTACCGGTGATGGAGCGGAGCCGGTCGACCAGCGAGTCCTTCTCCGGCTCGCCCGCCAGTGCCACCTCCAGCACCTCGGAGATGTGCGACACCGGGATGATCTCGATTTGGTCTTTGTACTCGTCTTCGATCATCACGTCCTGTTCGTTCGCCTTCGGAATGATGACCTTGTCGAGGCCGGTCTTGGCGGCGGCCTCGATTTTGTGGGTGACGCCCCCGACCGGGAGTACGTCGCCCCGGACCGACAGCGAGCCGGTCATCGCGACGTTCTGCTCGACGGGGACGCTCTCCAGTGCGGAGATGACGGCCGTCGCGACGGTCACGGACGCGGAGTCACCCTCGACGCCCTCGTAGGCCTGCACGAACTGGATGTGGATGTCCTTGTTCGAGATGTCCTCGTCGGAGAACTTCTTGATGATAGCCGAGACGTTCTGGACAGCCTCCTGGGCGATTTCCTGGAGTTTGCCGGTTGCGATGACCTCGCCGGCACCCTGTGCGGGTGCGACCTCCGCCATCACCGGCATCACGATGCCAGAGTCTTCGCCCATGACAGCCAGCCCGTTGACACGGCCGACGACACCGCCTTCGTTGACCGTCATGTCGTAGTCCTTCCGGCGGTCGATGTAGTTGTCCGCGAGCTGCTGTTCGATGGAGCGCGACCGGTTTTTCGCCTGCAGCACGTGTTCCCGGTCGGTGGTCTCCTCGTTCTCGGCGCGGGCGATGTCGCCCGCGACCCGGACGAGCCCGCCGAGGTTCCGCAGCTCGAGCGTGAGGTGGTCTTTCCGGCCGGCCCGCCGCTGGGCCTCCAGAATGACCTCCTCCATCGCGTCGCGGGTGAACGGCGGCAGCCGGCCGTCCTTGTCGACCTCTTGGGCGATAAACCGGGCGATCTTCCGGCGCATCTCCGGGGTATCTTCGATGGTGTCGTCCATGTACACCTCGTAGCCGTAGCCCTTGATGCGCGAGCGGAGCGCGGGGTGCATGTTCTCCATCGCGTCGAGATTGCCGGCCGCGACCATCACGAAGTCACACGGCACGGGCTCCGTCTGGACCATCGCGCCCGACGACCGCTCGCTCTGGCCCGTGATAGAGAATTTCCCCTCTTGGATGGCGGTCATCAGCTTCTGCTGGGAGCGGATATCCAGCGTGTTGATCTCGTCGACGAACAGCACACCCTTGTTCGCCTTGTGGATGGCACCAGCCTCGACGCGGTCGTGGCTGGGCGTCTCCATGCCACCCGACTGGAATGGGTCGTGACGCACGTCGCCCAGCAGCGCGCCCGCGTGGGCGCCGGTGGCGTCCTCGAACGGCGCCGTCTGCTGGTCGGCGTTGTTCACCAGCAGGTTCGGAATCATTGCGTCCGAGCCCCGCGAGGAGTAGCGGAAGGCGAGGTAGATAACACCCGCCGCCAGGATCCCCAACAGGAGCTGCTGGGCGATAAGTAGCGAGTAGCCAAAGACGACCGCAATGATGATCCACATCAGGAAGCTCCGCATCTGATTGCGCTTGCGGGCCTCCTCTTTGTGGGCTTCGACGATCTGCTCGCCCTTTCCGGCGGGGACTGTCCGGACCTTCGGCTCGTTGCCGTCGTCGGGGTTGTGGTAGACGAGGATATCCTGCAGCTCCTCGCGCGGCAGCAGCTGGCTCATCGCCTTCGCGAGCATCGACTTGCCTGTTCCAGGCGAGCCGATCATCATCACGTGGCGGCGCTGTTTGGCCGCCTTCAGGATGATGTCGCGGGCGTGGTCCTGTCCAATAACTTGGTCGACCAGCCGGTCGGGCACCTCGATGTCGCTGGAGGTGTCGAGCTGGAGGCCGCCGAGCAGGTTGTCCTCCTCGCTCTCGTCGACCTCGACGCCGGCGTCGGCGCCCACGTCGCTCCCGAGCTGGTCTCGGTCCTCGACGGGGGTGATGGTGCCGTCGTCGGGGTCGTTGGAGTTGTCGCGCCCGGACGGCGCGCTCGCGCCCTCCCCGGCGGGAACGTCGTCCGTGTCGGTTTCGTCGCTCATAGAACGGGGTTCCGTCACCAGATACCAAGGCCCGTCGACTGATATACTTTCTCCCAGCGACGACCGGCTGCATGCCGAAAACCGCCGGCAGAGACGCGGACGCGCCCACCACAGCCCGGCGGTCGCCGACTCGCTGACCTTATACGAGGCCCGACCCACCCCCCGGGTATGACACGCGGGTTCTATATCGGGCGGTTCCAACCATACCACGAGGGCCACCATGCGATGGTCGAGCGCATCGCGAGCGAGGTGGACGAACTCGTGTTGGGGATCGGCAGTGCCGACCAGTCTCACACCGCGCGCAACCCGTTCACGGCTGGCGAGCGTATCGAGATGCTCACCAAGGCGACGACCGACATCGGGGTCGTCACCTATGCCGTCCCCATCGAGGATCTCAACCGGAATGCAGTGTGGGTCAGCCACGTCCGGTCGATGTCTCCCCGCTTCGACGTCGCCTACTCGAACAATCCCTTGGTCGTCCGCCTGTTCGAAGAGGCCGGTGTCGAGGTCCGTCAATCACCGATGTTCCGCCGCGAGGAGTTCGAGGGGGCCGAGGTACGCGAGCGGATGGCCGAGGGCGATGACTGGGAGGAACTCGTGCCCGAGGCGGTCGCCGACACTATCGCGGACATTAACGGCGTCGACCGGCTGCGTGAGGTGATTGACTCAGATACATGATCACACTCGCGACTGACTTCGGTGAGCCGTATCCCGCGGCGATGAAGGGAGTTATCGCCCGCCGGACGGACGCCCACGTCGTCGATGTCGGCCATGAATTCCCCCGCCAGGCCCCCCGGGCGGCAGCCTTCTGGCTTCGGTTTGTTCTGCCGGAGTTTCCGCCCGCGGTCCACTGTGCGGTCGTCGATCCTGGCGTTGGGACCGACCGCGCAGCGCTGGTCGTCCGCGCCGGCGATCATGCACTCGTCGGGCCGGACAACGGCTTATTACTCCCGCCGGCCCGGGCGCTGGCCGACGACGACATCGAAGTGTTCAGAGTCCGCGTTGAGGACCCCGAAAGCGCGACGTTCCACGGCCGGGACGTGTTCGCGCCCGTCGCAGCCGACTGCCACGATGTCGGCGTCGCCGCGCTCGACCGACTCCCCGCGCTTACCCGGACCCGCGAGTACGACGATCTCCACTTCCCTGCCCCCGATATCCACGAGGACGGTGCGACGGGCGAGGTACTCGTCGTCGACGGCTTTGGCAACACCGTGACCAACGTCCCCGGTGATGTCCTTGCGGACCGCGAGCAGGTGACCGTCGATGGCGAACCTGTCCCAGTCGCCCGCTCGTACGCCCACGTTGAGGCGGGCGAGCGGCTCGTCACGGTCGGGAGTCACGGCAACGTCGAGTTCGCCGTCAACCAGGGGCGAGGTGACGAGGCGTTCGGTCTCGGTGTCGGCGACAGCGTCGTTCTGTCGTGGTGAGGGTTAGTCGGGGTCGAACCCATCGAAGGTCACGTCAGGCTCGACCGCACGGGGGAGCCGCATCGGCGTCACGCTCACATCGCCGTGGAGCACGGCGTGGCGGTCCGTCTCCGGGTCTGCCGGCGGTTCGCCCGCGAGAAATCGCTGCCAGCCGCCATCACGGAGTTCGACAGCGTCGGCGTCGACCCGCTGGGGCTCAAGATCGTATTCGCGAACTGGGCGGGTGAGGGTGACCTGGGGCTGTTCAGCGTAGGCGGGGACGTTCACATTGAGGAACTCCGCGACATCGAAGACGTCCGCAGATAGCGCTCGCTCGGTGACGAATGCCGCCGCCTCGGCGGGCATCTCGAAGGCCGCTGGATCTGGGTGAGGCGGCTCGGGGTCGGTGTGGTCGGCTGTCGAGACGGCGACGGCCGGCACGCCAAGGTGGGCGGCTTCCATCGCCGCGCCGACTGTGCCGGACCGCTCGATGATGTGGGCCGCGAGATTCATGCCGTCGTTCACGCCCGAGACGACGATGTCGGGGTCGATATCGAGGACCGATAACGCGACGGCAACGGCATCGGAGGGAGTCCCATCGACGGCGTAGCCGAACGATGTCTCCTCGATACCTGTCGGCCCGGCGTGCCAGGTCATATCGCGGCCCGCCCACGACTGGTTGTCGGCCGGCGCGACGACGGTCACGTCGCCGACGGTCTCCAGCGCGGTCGCCAGCGCGCGGATGCCATGGGCGTCGATGCCGTCGTCGTTCGTCACGAGGACGGTTGGGTCGCTCACTCCCGACCGGAGGCGACCGGCCCCGATGTGCGTTGTGCTTTCCACCGAAAAGCCCCACCGTTCTGTGGGGTCCGGCTGGTAGCCGCCCCGCCCATACCATGGTGTATGGCTGTTGAGACAGCAGGGACACGGACGGCGGCGGCGCTCCCGGCTATCGTCGGTGTGCGAACACAGGCGACAGTCGCCGGCCACGACGCTATCGTCATCCGGTTCGAGAGTGGCGCCCGGCTCCGCTACGTCGATGACGACCCGGTTCGCGAGGAGTGGCTCGCCCCCGGCGACGAGACGCCCACCCGGACGAACAGGCGGGAGACCCCGGTGCAGGAGGCCGCGCTCGGGGCCGTTGGCGCGTATCTCTCCTTCGATGACCGGGCCCACGCGTCGTTCGTCTGGGGCGAAGAGAACGTCGACGTGCTTGCGCCATGACAGGGCCACTCCTGAATCAGCGCGTCCCGGTCGTAGGCGGCGGCTTCGGCGGACTGGCGGCCGCCTGCTATCTCGCCGACGCGGGCGCCGATGTTCGACTTGTGGAGAAAAACGATCACCTCGGCGGCGTCGCCGGCCGCATCGAGCGGGACGGCTTCCAGTTCGACACCGGGCCGTCGTGGTATCTGATGCCGGACGTGTTCGAGCGATTCTTCGACCACTTTGATCGCGACCCGGCCGACTACTACGACCTCCAACGGCTCGACCCGAAGTATCGCGTCCTCTGGAAGGACGGTGACCGGGTCGACGTGCCGGACGACCCCGCGGCAGTGCGTGGACTGTTCGAATCCTACGAATCAGGCGCTGGCGAGGCGTTCGACGCCTACCTCGAGGAGGCCGCCTACACCTACGAGGTGGGAATGGAGCGGTTCGTCTACGAGGATCGCCCGCGGTTGCGTGATTTCCTCGATACCGACGTGCTCCGGTCGGCACGCGGGCTCAGCCTGCTCGGTTCGATGGACGAGCACGTCGCCGACTACTTCGATCACCCGAAACTCCGCCAATTGATGCAGTACACGCTCGTCTTCCTCGGGGGCGCGCCGCACAACACGCCGGCGCTGTACAACCTGATGGCCCACGTCGACCACGAGCTCGGCGTCTACTACCCCACGGGTGGCGTCCACAGCGTCGTCGAGGGGCTGGCCGACCTGGCCCGCGAACTCGGGGTGACCATCGAGACGGGTCGGCCGGTGACGGCACTTGAGCCAGCCACCGATGGCCTCACAGCGCAGACACCGACCGGTCCGGTGACGGGCGACGCCATCGTCGCGAACGCCAACCCCGCACACGTCGAGCAGGACCTGCTCACGGGAGCGAGCGATGGCCCGCTGGGTGGGTGGGAGTCCGCGACGTACGCCCCTTCGGCATTCATGCTGTATCTCGGCGTCGAGGGGTCTGTCGACCCGCTCGCGCACCACACGCTCGTCCTCCCTGAGGACTGGGACCCGCACTTCGCGGCCATCTTCGACGAGCCGCGGTGGCCGACCGACCCCGCCTACTACGTGAACGTCCCCTCGCGCACGGACGACACGGTCGCGCCCGACGGCTGTCACACGGTGGTGGTACTCGTGCCAATCGCGCCTGGACTTGAGGACGACGCCGACGCCCGCGCCCGCTATCGCGAACAGGTGCTGACCGATCTCGCGACGGACGCTGGTGTCGACCTTCGGGGCCGGATCCGCGTCGAGGAGACAGCCTGTGTCTCCGAGTTCGCCGAGTGGGTTAACGCCCCGCAGGGGACAGCCCTCGGGCTGGCACACACGCTTGGACAGACCGGGCCGCTCCGCCCGTCTCACCGCGGCCCGCTTGAGGGGCTCTACTACACGGGCGGCTACACGACACCTGGTATCGGGATGCCGATGTGTCTCATCAGCGGCGAGCACACTGCCGAGGCCGTCGCCAAGGACGCCCAATCAGCGCGGCCGCTCGCTCGGCTGGCGGAACTCGGTTGAGGGACGAGGGATGCCGACACGCCGCCGGGACAGGGACGGAAGGCGGCGTGGGCGGACCCGCACACCCGGATACCGCGGGGCGCGCCAGTAATCGCGCCCGCCAGCGAGTTCCGAGTGCGACTGGACGTGTGGACGGCAGGCCAGTGGGTGGATACCCACGATACGGCGGCCTTTTACGGGACATGCCAGATACCCCGGCCGCGGTCGAGAACACTCCCGATGAGCACGTGCGGGAGCGCGATGATACTGATGAGGACGCTCCAGAATGCGACGGCGCCGTACAGGAGTGGTGCGGTTCCGAGCGGGTTCGGTGCCAGCAGCCACAGCGTTGCCGCCACGCCACCCACGGAGAGCGCGCCGCCGACGAGCAGCCCCCAGGCTCGCAGGGCGGTGCCGGCCGTCGTCTCGGCTGCGAGCAGGTCCCATCCGTCCGTCCCAGCTGGGTCGACGGCTAGTTCGCGAGCGACCTGCCGTAGCGAGTACCATAGCGGGAAGTAGAGGCCAACGGCGACCACCACCGGGACCGTCGCAAAGTACGCGACCAGCAACAGCGTCTCACCGGCGTCAACGAGCCAACTTCCGGTTCCCTGCCGGCGGTGGAAGCCGAGCCCGAGGTGTGCAAGGAGGACGGCCGCGTACCCGCCCCCGATGAGGAGCCGCGTCGTCTCCAGCGGGACGCCGGCAGTCGCCAGCGCCCCGGGCTCAAACAGTCCGACAATGATGCCGCTGAACGTGCGGAACGTCGCCGGGAACGCGACTATCGGCACTGCCATCACAGGGCCACCGCGAGCGGCGACCGCCAGCAGCCGCTGAGCCCGCGTCTGCAGGTGATCGGCCCCACCCGTCGCGCGTAGCGCGTACAGGTCCCCACCGCCGCCCTTCGCACAGGCGACGGCGACGGCGATGAGCAGGCCGACGACGGGCGCGACCGTGAACAGCCAGAGATAGCCTGCCAACAAGAGGAGATAGCCGGCGACATAGCGGAGCCGGAATCGGTCGACCCGTCGCCGGAGGTTTGCGAGATGCTCGTAGCCGCCATGTGGGAGGTTAAGCGCGACCATTCCGACGAGGTAGACAAGCAACTGAACGCGTATCGGCACCGTCACGTGTGCGGCGCCGGCGAGCAGGAAGCCGGCCGTCAGTGCGCCAAGCGCGACTCGTGATCCGGTGACCGCAATATCTGCTGGCGAGCCCACTCTGCTGCCGACCCGTCTACCCGTGCCAGTCTCCATACGCGCGGCTACGCGCGTAACTGGGCTGAACGCGACCCCACAGAACTGTGGTGTTTTTATCCGTCGCCGTCAAGAACGGCGTCCAACAGCTTCGACTGGGCGGCCGCGAGGTGCTCGGCGAACGTCGACCGCGAGATGCCCAGCGCGTCGGCCACTTCCGTTGCGTTCGCGCCCTTTGGCCGAGCGAAGTAGCCCAGTTCGTGGGCCGTCTCCAGCACCTCGCGCTGCCGGTCGGTCAGCGCCGCCCGGTCGACCAGCACGAGATTGCGGTCACCGCCCGCGGTCGCCGACTGGGTGAGCCGCTCCAGCGAGACGCCACCGGTCGTCTCCCGAAGTTGTCCCACAAGCTCGCGCAGCGTCGCCACATCCTCGACATGGAAGGTAACATGGAGCCGACCGTCTTCGCCGCGCACGTCGCGAATCGGTGCGCCGTGCTGCTCGATGACCTCGCAGACACAGGCCTGATCGGCCGGTCGGTCGAAGCGGTAGACGCTCCGGTCACCGTCGGAGAACACCTCCTCCATTCCGTCCGGGTCGGCGTCAGATGGCAGCGTCACCTCTTCGGTCACCGTCGCACCATCGCCGCCCCACGTCACCGCCGCCGCGTCGCCCGCCGACTCCGTAGCCGCCGCCACCTGACAGCTCGGCGGCTCGCGAATCCGGAGTTCGGCGCGGAAGCCGGAGGTCATATGTCGGAGTCCGGGGGCAACGGGTTAGAGCGTTTTGCCTGGCCGACTTGTAGCCCCACGGTGTGGTGGGATGGCCCCCTTCAGGATTGGCCCCGTAGTCCACGTATGTCCGAACAAGTCGACCGGACGCGCGTTGAGCGGCCACCCGGTGAGCGTCGCGAGTGGGAGACGTTCTGCCGGTCGAGTGCCGATGCGCCGCTCAGACACGTCGGCAGCGTCACGGCCCCCTCGGAGTCGGTCGCCTATGAGCAGGCGGCGACACTGTTCCCAGACGCTGTTGACCTCTGGCTGTGTCCTGCCGAGTCAGTCGCCCGGTACGCTGCCCAACCGCTTGCTGATCGCGCCGAGGGTGATGTCTGAGTGATCTCCGTCAGCAAGCTGCTCTGCGGGCTGGCGGCCGAAGGGGACGGCCTTCGCTACGGCGACCCCTCCGAACCGGATCAGATACGCGAGCGCCGTCAGCGTCGTCCAGTCGTCGTCTGGAACGTCACTCGGCGGTGTAATCTCTCCTGTGTCCACTGCTACGCGGCCGCCGACCAGGAACCGGCGGCCGGCGAGTTTTCCACGGCGGAGGCGAAGCGGTTCCTCACAGACCTCGCCGACTTCGGGGTGCCGGTTGTCCTCTTTTCGGGTGGTGAGCCGCTGGTACGAGACGATATCGCCGAGCTGGTGGCACACGCCGCCGACATCGGCCTGCGCCCCGTACTGTCGACGAACGGCACTTTGCTAACCCGCGACCGGGCTGCCCAGCTCCGTGAGGCGGGGCTGGCATACGCCGGCGTCAGCGTTGACGGTCTTGCGGAGACGAACGATGCCTTTCGGGGCGAGGACGGAGCGTTCGACGCAGCCGTCGAGGGCATCGAGGCGGCGCTTGAGGCCGGCCTCAAGACAGGGCTTCGCTATACTGTCACCGAACGGACCGTCGACGACATGGAAGATGTCGTGGAGTTGTTGTGCTCGGTCGGTGTCGATCGCTTCTGTTTTTACCATCTTGACTACGGCGGACGGGCGGCCGACGCGCAGGCTGCCGACCTCTCGGCGGAGGAGCGCCGGAGAGTCGTCCACCGGCTCTGTGACCTGACTCGCGAGCGACACGCCGCCGGCGAGGAGATAGAGACGCTGCTCGTTGGCAATTATGCCGACGCCGCCTATCTCGTCGAGTACGCCCGTGCGGAACTTGGCGAGACGGCCGCTGCCCGCGTCTACGAGTATCTCAAGCGCAACGGCGGCGACCCCGCGGGCCGACGGGTTGCCGATGTCGACTACCGCGGTGACGTCCACCTCACGCAGTTCTGGCAGGGGTACGCGCTGGGCAACGTCCGTGATCGGCCCTTCGGCGACATCTGGACAGACACGAACCCACTGCTTGAGCGGCTCCGCGACCGAACGCCACACCTCTCCGGAAAGTGTGCTGACTGTCGATACCGTGGAGTCTGTGGCGGCGGGTCGCCGCTCCGCTCGCTTGCGGTCCACGGCGACCCATTTGCCCCCGATCCACAGTGTTATCTCACAGCCGCCGAGCGGCGCCGCGATCCGCCTGCCCCTGACGATCGCCAGCCCGCCGACTGAAGCGTCGAAAGGATTGTACCTGTATCAACATTCATGTGGGTTAGATTCGTGCATAGGGTACGGACTGCTTGAGCCGATTGCAGCCATCATTTCCGCAACGTGCATTATCTACCATTACATTTATCTGGTCCCCACGTGTTGGAGGTGATGTGATGCGAGGAAGCGAACCCGAGCCGATGGTGCCCGAGATGCCGACCGAGACGACGTCCACCGCCCCGAACCTCGTAGCCGACGGCGGTGAGCGGTCGGCGCTCGAGGAGTCCCCTGAGGCACCGCTCGTCCCCGACTACACGTAATCCGGCCCTTCTCCCGTCCTGTCTTCCACCCGGCGAGCACCAGCCAGTTGCCAGCCGGCCACGTAAAGCCCCCGCGTCCGCGGGGTCGCGACCCTTCCACTCGGCCCGAGAACTGCCGCCGATGCACAGTCGTGAACGCTCGACAGTCGAGGCAGTGGCGTCGGTCGGCGAACTCGTGGGGGACACGCCACTGGTGCGGTTAGACTCGCTCGCGGAGAACCTGTACGGCAAACTCGAGACGGCCAACCCCTACTCGGTGAAGGATCGCATCGCACGGGCCATCGTGGATGCCGCCGAGGCAAGCGGTGCGCTCGAACCGGGCGGCACCATCGTCGAGGCGACGAGCGGCAACACCGGGATTGGGTTGGCTGCTGTCGCCGCCGCTCGCGGCTACGACTGTGTACTGACGATGCCCGAGTCGATGTCGGCCGAGCGGCGTCGTCTTCTGCGCGCGCTGGGGGCCGACCTCAAACTGACGCCTGCCGATGACGGGATGACAGGCGCCCGCGAGCGGGCCGAGACGGTGCTCGCCGAGCGGGAGAACGCTGTTATGGCCCGCCAGTTCGCCAACGCTGCGAACCCGCAGGCCCACCGTGAGACGACGGGGCCAGAGGTCTGGGACGCAACGAACGGGGCCGTCGATGCCGTCGTCGCCGGCGTCGGGACCGGCGGCACAATTACCGGTGTGGGCCGGCATCTCCGGGGCGACCGTGACGCCGACGTGACGCTGGTCGGCGTCGAGCCGGCAGCCTCGCCGACGCTTACCGAGCAGAGTGACGCTGCCCACGACATCCAGGGTATCGGGCCAGGATTCCTACCGACGGTCCTCGACACTGATCTGATAGATGAGGTACGCGCCGTCGCGGACGACCGCGCGAAGGCGACCGCCCGCCGGGTTGCCCGAGAGATGGGGCTACTCGTTGGTATCTCAGCCGGCGCGGCACTCGCCGCGGGTGCCGATTACGCGGCCGACAATCCAGCGGAGGTCGTCGTTGCCGTCGTGCCCGATGGTGGCGAACGGTACCTCTCGACCGATCTGTATGGCAACTAATCCGACTCTGCTGCCCGTGGAATCCCCTCGGCGACCCATTCACAGAGCGGGTCGCTGGCCAGTGGGTCGCCCGTGACCGCGTACGCTCGTGAGCGAGAGCCGCCACACTGGCGACGGTGTGGACAGCGCCCGCAGGGGCCGTCGAACCCATCGGCATCGCGAAGCGCACACAGCAGGTCGGCCTCGCGGTATACCTCGGGTAGGGGGGTCTCGCGGACGTCGCCGGCAGCGACCGGTAGGAATCCCGACGGGTACACCTCGCCAGTGTGGCTGACAAAGACGAAGCCGCGGCCGGCACGGGTAGAGCCGACACGTGCGGGGCCGTCTCGCTCGGCAGCAGCAATGCGACGGTAGTGGGGCGCCTCGACAGTGATGACCCGATAGGGCGCCTCGCGGGCGTGTCTATGGAGCCACTGGAGCACGGACTCGGCCCGGGCGGGATCGAGCCCTTTGAGGGTGGCCCCGCGGCCCGTTGGGACGAGGAAAAACACCTCCCACATGACGGCCCCCAGCTCCGCTACCCGGTCGGCGATGGCCGACAGTTCGGGCGCCGTCGTCGCGGTGACCGTCGTGTTTACTTGCACGTCAAGGTCAACATCGGCAGCCCATGCTGCGGCCTGCTGGACGGCTGCGAAGGAACCGGACTCGCCACGGAACCCGTCGTGGCGGGCAGGGGTGGCGCCATCGAGGCTGAGCGCCATCCGACGGACGCCGAGGTCAGCGAACCGCGTGACGGTCTCGCGGTCGAGTGCGGCCGTCGGCGCCGGCGTCACTGCCGTCGGTACTCGCTCGGTGGCGTAGTCGAGCAGGTCGAACAGGTCTGGCCGCTCCAGCGGATCGCCACCAGAGAATACCAGCACCGGTGCGGGGTCGAACGCCGCCACTTGATCGATGAGGCGCTTCCCCTCGGCCGTGGACAGCTCATCGGGGTGACGCTGCTCTACGGCGTCGGCTCGGCAATGATCACACGCGAGACTGCACGCCTGTGTCACTTCCCAGGTGACGATAAGCGGCGTCTCGTCATAGTCGCGCCCGCGCGTGATAGCAGCGTCGGGCTTTCCTCCGCCGTCGGCGTTCGCCCGCGTCATCGGTCACGAGTACGGCCGCGCGGCGCTTGCCGCCGCGACCTCCATACAGGGGGCGTTGAAGTTGACCGGCGCTACTTCAATCCCCGCAGTACGGTGGCGCCATGCCGACGCCCACGCCGGCGCCAGAGCCGGCGATGGTTCGTTACGATGATTCCGAGCGAGCGCAAGAACTGGGCGAGCGGGCGCAGGCGTTCATCGACGAGGTAGTCATCCCTGCAGAGCGGGCGCTACCGCCGGGTGGCACTGTCTCACGGGGCACTATCTCCGAGCTCCGTGCCGAGGCCCGTGAGTACGGGATCTACGCTCCGCAGATTCCCGAGGCGTACGGCGGGATGGGCGAGCGGTTCCGCGACGTGCTCCCTGCCTTCGAGGCGGCCGGGCGGTCGCTGCTGGGGCCAACTGCGATGCGGGTGGATGCGCCCGACGAGGGGAACATGCATCTACTGGAACTCGTTGGTACATCCCTCCAGAAGGAACAGTATCTCGCCCCGCTGGTCGAGGGGTCGCTTCGATCGGGCTTCTCGATGACAGAGCCGCTCGACGGCGCCGGCTCTGACCCGACGGCCATCCGTACGACCGCCCACAGGGACGGCGACGGCTGGGTACTCGACGGCCACAAGTGGTGGACGACACAGGGTGTCGAGGCAGATGTGCTCGTGGTGCTCGCGCGAACAGACATAGATGTCCACCCGTACGAGGGGTGTTCACTGTTCCTCGTCCCCACCGAGGCCGACGGGGTCGAGGTAGTCCGCAATATCCCACATCTCGGCGGTGGGCCCCGCGGCGTGAGTCACGCAGAGATCCGCTACAACGAGGTGTACGTCCCCGACGAGCACCTGCTCGGCGAAGAGGGCCGCGGCTTCGAGCATGTCCAACAACGACTCGGTCCCGCCCGACTCACTCACTGCATGCGTTTCTCTGGGATGGCCGATCGTGCGCTCGATATTGCCGCGGCGTACGCCAGCGAGCGATCGGCTTTCGGTGAGCCGCTGGCCGAAAAGACGAGCGTCCGGGCACGGCTGGCCGAGGCGGCTACCGATCTCCACGCCGCACGAGCACTCGTTCGGACGGCTGCCGACGCCGTCGACGCGGGTCAGGAAGCCCGTCGCGCGGTGGCGATGGCCAAGTCGTTCACTGCGCCGGTCGTGAACGATGCTATCGACGCGGCGCTACAGACGTGTGGCGGCAACGGAATCGGCAAGGATCTGCCGCTGGCGGACTTTTACGCGACAGCGCGGCAGTTCCGTATCGTCGACGGTGCAGACGAGGTACACCGCCGGACGGCTGCCCGCGAGCTGTTCGACGACCCACCGACGGAAGAACTCGCGCCGCTGACCCGCTACGAGCCGTAGCAGTCGCTCGCGGCGTTAAAAAAGAATGGAGTGCGCCCGGTCAGTTCGCGGAGATGACGTCGTCGATGCGGGCGATCATCGTCGCAGCCTCGGTGGCGGATTCGACGGCCTCCCGCTTGACCGCGGCAGGGTCGAGCACGCCCGCCTCGATGGGGTCACCGACGCGGCCCGTCTGGCCCTCGGAGATGAGGCCAGCGACGCCCTCGCTCTCGTGGGTCGTGCGGAGGTCCACCAGCGCGTCGATGGGGTCCATGCCGGTGTTCTCTGCGAGCGTGCGCGGGATGACGTCGACGGCGTCGGCGAACGCCTCGACCGCCAGCTGCTTGCGCCCCTCGATGGACGCTGCGCCCGACCGGATGTGGTCGGCGATGGCAATCTCGGTCGCGCCGGCGCCGGGAACGACGCCGCCCTCGTCGAGCGCCGCGATGGCAACGTCGATGGCGTCATTGAGCGCCCGCTCCAGCTCGTCGGCGACGTGTTCGGTCCCACCGCGGGCGAACAGCGTCACCGTCTCGGCGTTCGTGCCGCCCTCGATGAAGGTGAGCTCCTCGTCGCCGAACCGCTCGACACGGACCGTCTCGGCAAAGCCAAGATCGTCTCCTTCGAGGTCCTGCAGCGAGCCAACCGTGCTCGCGCCGACGGCCCGCGCGATGCGGGTCGCCTCGTCGTCGGAGACGCTCTCGACGGCGAGCACGCCCTCCTTTGCGAGGATAGAGGCGACGCGGTCTTCGATATCGCCAGTGACGAACGCGACGTCGACGCCGGCGTCGACGATGTCCTCGGCGTAGCCGCGCAGTTCCTCCTCTTCGGCGGAGATGGCCTGTTCGAGTTGGTCGACGTCGGTGACGTTGTACTCGGCGTCGATTTCGGCCTCGCGAAGATCAAGATCCAGATCAAGGACGGCCACATCGGCGTCCGAGACATCCCGGGGCATGTCCGCGTGGACGGGCTCCTCCTCGGAGATGACGCCCTCGACGAGCCGGGTCGCGGAGGCGCCCGCGCCCGTCTGCGTTCGAACGGTAATATCGTCGCGAACGACACCGTCGTCGGTGCGGGCGTGCTGGACGGCCGCGACGACCGTCTCGGCAAGTGCTGCGGCGTCGATATCGCCGGTGCCCTTGCCGGTCATCGACGACTCGGTCACCTGCTGGAGCAGTTCGTCGTCGAGGTCCGCCTCGAGGGTGATCTCGTCGACGGCCTCCAGCGCCAGCCGGCTGGCCTCGTGATACCCCTCGACAATGGTCGTGGGATGAACATCGTCTTCGAGCAGGTCCTCGGCCTTGGCGAGCAGTCGGCCCGCAAGGACGGAGGCGGTCGTCGTCCCGTCGCCGACTTCCTCCTCCTGCGTGGAGGCAACCTCCACGATCATCTGAGCCGCGGGATGCTCGATGTCCATCTCATCGAGGATGGTCGCGCCGTCATTCGTGATGACGACGTCGCCGGAGTCAGAGACGAGCATCTTGTCCATGCCACGCGGGCCGAGCGTCGTGCGTACGGTCTCGGCGACGGCCTTAGCGGCCTGAATGTTCGAATTCTGGGCGTCCTCGCCGCGGGTCCGCTCGGAGTCCTCCGAGAGGATGAACAGCGGCTGTCCACCCATTGCCTGTCGTTGTTGAGCCATAATCATTTGATAAATGGTATGCGGTTCTATATGAATGCTTCGCTCCCGTCGGACGGAAAATCACCGGACGGGACGCGTGTGAGCCGTTTACACGCTCTCGCGACAGTCGTCGACCGCGACGGCCCGGTCGGATCGGGCCGACCACCCGTTGGGATTCCGCCGGGGAGAGCGGTCACGCCAGCGGGCGCGAACGCCCTCGTAGAGGCCGCGTAGGCCTCCGATAGCGACGTCGCGGCCGTCAGCGAACCACCGAGACGGGAGCCCTTCACCCCGGAGAACGTCTTTTGCGGTCCCGATACCGTCGGCGACGGCGTGGCGGGTCACCCGGTAGGCGACGGCTGGGCGGATGCCGTAGTTTTTCGCCAGCCGGTAGGCCAGCGAGTGGTAGCGCCACCCCCAGTCGTGGCCGTCGCCGCCGTCCGCGAGCACCGATGGCTGGACATCCGAGCGGTCACTCCGTTGGGCAACAGCCATTTCGGGCACCCATTCGACGACGCGGTCGAGCGCGGCCAGCCGGTGAGACGCGTCGCGGGCGCCGCCGACGACGAGGTGCTCGTCGAAGCCGTCGATGGCCTCCAGTGCCGCCCGTGTGAACGCCATGTTCCCACCATTGAGATAGCGGACGGCCCGGCCGCCGACCTTCCGGCGATCATCTTCGTCGGCGGTCCACCCGACCTCGAGGTGACGCCGCACCGGGCCGGTGATGGCATCAGCGGCGGGCAGTGCCGCCGCAACCGCGTCGCGCCACCCTGCCTCGACGGCGAGATCCTGTGAGACGAAGGCGACAACGTCACCGCGTGCACGATCCAGCCCAGCGTTGCGCGCGACGTTCACGTTCCGGTCGTCGAGTTCGATGAGCACGTCGACATCTGGGCGGTCACGGCACATCCCCGAGGTGCCGTCCGCCGACGGGCCGTTGACGACGAGTATCTCGGCCGGGGCCTCGGCCGCGAGCGCATCGAGGCATGCTGCCAGCCGCTCACGGCTGTTCAGTGTCGGCACCACGACCGATATTTCCATACCCGGAGATAGCTCTCCGGAGCGGTAAAAACACGCCGATGGATTGCTCGTTAGTATCCCAGCGCTGACGCGACGGCCTCGTCGGTAGATCCAGGGGGTCGCGTTTCACAGTGAATGGCCACACCTCGTGGATGTCTGTGCTGGGCCGCTGCGATTGGTTCAGGCTACCCGGGCGTCCCAGTAGGAGACGGATGCCAGCGGACGGCCGAGTCGGGTTCGGCCGACGGCAGTGTCGACGGCTCGGAACGGGCGGGCCACGCCGTCAGGAATCTTCCGGTAGAAGCCGTAGGGGAGCACGAAGTCGTGTTCTGAGCCTTCGAGCTGGAGCCCAGCCCCGTCGAGCAGTCGGTACACCTCGCGATCAGAGTAGAGCCGCGAGCCCATCGGCAGCAGCGAATTGTACAGTGACCGCAGCGAGTAGCGGTTGAACGTGTCGAAAAAGACCTGTGATTCCGCGACGCGGGCCATCTCGCCGAGGAACGAGGCGGGGGTGTCCGCCAGGTGGAAGAACCGCATCGCAAACACGGCGTCAAAGTGGTCGTCGGGGAACGGAAGCCGGGCGGCGTCGCCGCGCATATATTCCAGGTGGTCGTCGACGCCCAGCTGTCGGGCCCGCTCGCGGCCCTGCTGGAGCATCGGCTCGGAGATATCGATACCGACGATGTCGGCGCCCTCCTGTGCCAACATCGCCGTGAACCGCCCCGTCCCACAGGCAATCTCGAGGACGCGTTTCCCCTCCAGCGGCGCAAGTGCGCGCCGGACGGCCGCCTTCTCGCGGTCGTCGATGAGCCGGCCCCCACCGGAGAACCGCTTTGCGTCGTACTCCTCGGCGACGTCGTCCGCCTGGTACCACTCGGCTCCCTTCACTACCGCCGACTGCTTGCCCCGCCCTCTTGAACGTATTGAAGCGCCGCGTCAGGCCGGCGCCACTCGGCGGCCGTCCCACATCACACGCCCCTCGACGGCCAGCTTCTCGAGATGGGCCTCGACGGTGCCGACGGCCAGTTCCCGGACAGCCGAGATGTCTTTCTCGTAGGCGGCGTCGGTCACCGCATCCAGCGTCGACGCACCGGCCTCAACTGCCGCGAGGACGCGCTGCTCGCGGTCGCGGCGGTGAGCGAGCAGGCGCTCGCAGGTTGCCTGCGGCTCCTCGATGACTGGGCCGTGGCCCGGGTAGAGCTGGTCGGGCGCGAACTGTCGGACGCGGCGCAGCGAGGTGAGGTACGCGCGGAGGTCACCCTCCGGCGCGGTCACGGCGACAGAGCCGTCGGCGACCGCGAGGTCACCACACAGCAGTCCTGACTCGTGGGCGAACGCGAGATGCTCGGGTGCGTGGCCTGGCGTATCCCGGACGGTCAGTGTCCCGGCCACGCGGTCGCCTTCGGCGACGGTCCAGTCCGGGGTGACGCCGGTCGCGGCTGTGAATGCCTCGGCACGACCAGTTCGACAGTAGACGGTCGCGTCATGCTCGCGGGCGTAAGCGGCGACGCCGCCCGCGTGGTCCGGATGGTGGTGAGTGACAGCGATGGCGTCGAGATCGCGGTCGGCCAGCAGAGCGTCGATGTCGGGGTGTCGTTCCGGCGGATCGACGAGGATGATTCGCTCCTCGTCAACGACATGGGCGGTGACGGCGCCGGTCGGGACGTGCTCGTGTGTGACTGGGATGCGGTGGACGGTCACGGCCGGGGTTACCGGCCGCGGCGGCTTAGTTGGCGAGGAAGTAGACCTGTTTGCGGGCGTCGTGGAAGCTGTGCCGGGAGCCGACGAGCTCTGCCTCCTCGAGGCGGTTGAGTGCGTAGCGGACAGTGCGGTCCGGCAGCAGCGACTCTTCGGCTAGTTGTCCCTGCGAGAGGGGGCTAGACCCCTCAAGCACCTTGGCGACTAGCTTGGCGCTCGGTGGGAGCTCCCGGAGCCGCTCACGGAACTCGGGGTCAGACATCGGGTCGGACGTGGCGTCCTCGGTGGTCGTGCTCATACCTGTGCCTTCCTGTGTGCCCGGGTAAGTGTTCCCTATATGTGCGTCATAACAACTTCAACAGTACCAAGAGTATAATGCACCCTTATACAAATCCGGCTGTCATGTATTGCCGCGACCGACAGCGGGGCCCCACACCCTTTGTGGCGGGGCCTGAAGCACCGCGTGTGACCAGTGTCCCTGCCGAGTTCCACGACCTGTTCGAAAAGCGAACGTTCGCCCATCTCGCGACGCTGTTTCCCGACGGCGCGCCGCAGGTCACCCCTGTCTGGGTCGACTACGACACCGAGACAGACGAACTGCTCGTCAATACCGCCCGCGGCCGCCGCAAAGAGCGGAACCTGCGAGCAGACCCTCGGGCGGCCGTCAGCATGACCGATCCCGATGACGGCTACCGATATCTTGCGGTTCGCGGCGAGGCGACGCTCACCACGGAGGGTGCTGACGCCCACATCGACGCCCTCGCGGCCCGGTACATGGGCGTCGACGAGTACCCCCACCATGGCGAGGAACAGGGTGAGCGAGTGCTCGTACGCATCACGCCGGTCTCGGTCGCCCACTCCTGACCGCCACTGAAAGAACTTTACTCCCCCCGGGCGACGTGTCGGCCGTCTATGGAGATTTCCGACAAACTCCTCTGTCTGTTCAGCGCCGACATCGAGGCTGACGGCGACCGCTACGTCGTGGAGGTCCCCCGCCGCGAGATCGACACCGGCTCTGTCACGCCGGGTGACACCTATCGGGTCGCGCTCATTGCGGCCGAGGCGGAGGCGAGTGCCGAGGCAGGCGAGGCCTCTGCCAGCGGCACCGCCGGCGACGAGCCCCAACCCCCCGTCGAACCCGGCGAGATACGCTACGTCGAGGTGGAAGATATCGGCAAACAGGGCGACGGCATCGCCCGCGTCGAGCGCGGCTACGTCATTATCGTCCCCGACACGGAGATTGGTGAGCGGGTGAAAATCGAAGTGACCGAGGTGAAGTCGAACTTCGCCGTCGGTGAGGTCATCGAGTAGGGGCTGTTTCCCCGCCGTACCAACCGCGGTCCGCAGCGGCGTATCGACGCCGCTCATACCGGGTCAAATCGACAGACAGCGTCGGATTTACCGCCCGTACCAAACCGCCTTTTGGGCGGCCAGGCCACATCAGGTGTATGAGCGCGACGACTACCGCGACCGGTGCCGGCCTGAGCGAGAAACAGCGGCGTATCCTCGCGTATCTGCGCGAGGCCGCCCGGACGGACACCTATTTCAAGTCCCGCGACATCGGCGAGGCGCTCGACATGTCGGCCAAGGAGGTTGGCACGAACATGACGGCCATCTGTGAGGGGAACTTCGATGTCAGCGTCGAGAAGTGGGGCTACTCCTCGGGGACGACCTGGATGGTCACTCTTCAGGGATCGTAACGGACCAGGTCGGCAGCGTCGTCTGCAAGCGCCGCCGCCTCTGGCCCGAATGACTCCGCGTACCGCACCACAAGCGTCAACAGTCGCTCCGGTTCAACGAGCGCGTAGCCGTCTGCCCGTGACAGCAGGCCTGCCGTCTCAAGCTGGCCGGCGTACTTACTCACCGTCGAGCGAGAGACATCCAACCGGTCGGCCAGCTCTGTCGCCGTCGCGTCTGGGTCACGCAGCAGCGCCAGCACCATCCCGCGGGGGGTGTCTCGCCGGAGATACCCGACTGCGCGCCGCTCGAACGCCGAAAATTCCCCCGCCGGGAAGTACCGGCGGTAGTCGCCATCCTTGACAGACTCGACGGCTTCTTCGCGCTCAAGCCGCCGAAGGTGGTGTTGGGCCTCGCCGGTACCCAGCCTGAGATCGTCGCGGAGCTTCGAGAAGTGAGCGCCGGGCGTCGTGGAGAGGTAGCCGAGGATCGCATCACGGGCATCTGACTCACCGCCATCGTCGGCGAGCCGGGCCAGCGGCGAGACCGCACCGAGCGCGGCGAACCGCTTGAGCGTTGCCCGCTTACTCTCATCGACGCCGTCCATACCTCCGGTCGGAGAGTGGCAGGTAAAACCGCTTCGGCTACGCTACTCTTCCATCGCGTCGCGCATCTCCGCGGCCACGTCCTCGTCCACATCCGACTCCATCTCCGAGATGACCTCGTCGGCACTCTTGATATCGGCCTCGTCCTCGCCGGCCTTGATGGCCTCTGCCTCTGCCTCCATCTGCTCGAGGTCCATCTCTGCCTCCTCGTCAATCTGCCCAAGTATCTCTTCGATGTCGTCCAGCCCGAGCATCTCTCGCGTCTCGGCGTCGAACTCGAGCGAGTCGAGGACGTCGCCGTTCGTCTCCACGTCTGAGCCGGTCATGTGCTTGCCGTACCGGCCCACGAGCGACGTGAGTTCCTGCGGGAGGACGAACGTCGTCGACTCTCCCTGGCCGATCTCCGAGAGTGTCTCCATCCCCTTGTCGATGACTGCCCGCTCGCCCATCGACTCAGCGGATTTCGCACGCAACACCGTGGAGATGGCGTCACCCTGGGCCTCGAGAATCTGGCTCTGTTTTTCTCCCTGCGCGCGGATAATGTTCGACTGCTTGTCTCCCTGTGCGGTCTCGACGGCAGAGCGGCGCTCTCCCTGTGCTTCGAGAATCATCGCTCGCCGGCGCCGCTCGGCGGATGTCTGCTGTTCCATCGCCTGCTGGACGTCCTTCGACGGGTTCACCTCTCGCACCTCGACGCTTTCCACGCGGACACCCCACTCGTCGGTGGGTTCGTCGAGTTCCTTCCGGATGCGAGCGTTGATCTCTTGGCGTTTGTTGAGCGTGTCGTCCAGCTCCATATCACCCAGCACGGCCCGCAGTGTCGTCTGCGCGAGGTTCGACACCGCGCGCTTGTAGTCGTCCACCTCGAGGAACGCCTTCTTGGCGTCCATCACTTTGATGTAGACGACGGCGTCCGCGGTCACGGGGGAGTTATCTCGCGTGATAGCCTCCTGCCGGGGGACATCGAGCGTCTGTGTCCGCATGTCGAACGCGTAGGTCTTGGAGACGAACGGGACGACGAGGTTGAACCCGGGCTCCAGCAGTTTCTGGTACTCGCCGAACCGGGTCAGTGCCTTTTTCTCGTAGGCGTCGACGATGACGACCGACTTGTAGAGGGCAACCACGACGAGCGTGAGCAGTACGAGGGCGACGACGGGGCCAGCAATACCCCCAATCTGTAGCGGGACCAGCATACATTCGCTTGGGGCCAAACGCTGTAAAAGGGTTCCCCCGGGCGGATTTCCCGGTTCAGGCGAGTTCTGAGTCGCTGTCCGCTTCTCGTTCCGGTGCCCGTTCTGGTGACCGGTCCGGCGACTGCTCGCGTGGCGGCTCTTCAGTCCGGCCCTGCTGAAGTTGGCGGTCAATCTCGTCGTCGGTGTCGGTTGCTGCGACAGTGAGTACGTTCCCGCCGCCCGGATCGAGGACGATGACCTCTGTCCCCTCGGGTATCTCGCCGTCCATCGACCGCGCACGATAGTAGGGGTTGAATCCGCCGTCTTGGAGTTTCACCTCACCGCCGTCGGCGGTTACCCGCTCGGTAACGCGGCCGAACTGCCCTTGGAGCGACGCCGAGTCGGATGTCTTGTTTCCGGGGCCGCCTGTGCCGACGCCGATGCGCCGATAGACGGCCAGCGTCGCGCCGCCGGCTACGAGTACGACCAGCGCCAACAGGAAGGGAGTTAGTGAGCCGAGCACCGGGCTCACGAGCAGCCCGACTAGCCCCGCGGCCGTTAGCGCTGCCCCGACGACGATGAAGTGCGCCCCGGGTGCCAGCGCCTCCGCGACCATCAGTCCCGCGCCGGCGAGTAGGAGGACGAGCGAGAGCGGGACGCCGAGTATCTCGGCCATACACCGGGTTGGACGCGTGGCGTCCTAAGCGTTCGCCTCAAATGAATAATTGGAGCAGGACGACGAGCGTCACGGCCGCGCCAAGCAGCACAAACAGCGCGTTCTCGGGGTCGATGTCGCCGGGCGTGAGCGGCTCGCGGTCGCCACGCAGCGAGGCCCCCTCCGTGGCGACATCGAGCGCACGTCCGTCATTCGCATTGGCTTCAGCCTCGGTCCCGGCCTCGTCGTCCGATCGTGTGTCCTCGAGGTCGATTCCCGGCGGGTCGTCCCACTCCCGGTCGTCGGTGTCGCCACGCGTGTTGCCCATATCGACTGTACCGGCGGCCGAGAGAAAAACCCTCGCGACTAGCGTATCTTCGTCCCCGGCGTCGCGTCGCCGTGGGTAGTGAGTAGGTCTGCCTGCTCGCCCGCGGCCAGCACCATCCCATTCGACTCGACGCCGAACAGCTCCGTCTTCTCGAGATTGGCGACGACGACCACCCGCTCGCCGACGAGTGCATCGAGGTCGTGGAGCTGTTTGATGCCGGCCACTATCTGGCGCGTCTCGACGCCGAGGTCAACATCCAGCCGAGCGAGCTCGTCTGCCCCCTCGATACCCTCGGCGGTCCGAATCTCGCCAACCCGCAGGTCAAGCTGCTGGAACTCTTCAAAGCTCACTCGTTCGTCGGCCAGCGGCTCGACGGCCGGCGGGGCGGCTCCATCGCCTGCCTCGGCCTCATCTTCGGCGTCGGCCTCAGTCTCGTCGTCGTCTTCGCCAGCGTCGGCAACCCGCTCTTCGAGCTGCTCGGTAAGCCGCTCGACGGTGTCGTCCTCGATGCGGTCGAACAGCTCGGTCGGCTCGCCGAACTCTGCGGGTGGCGCCTCAAGCGCGGCCGCAAGGGTCGTCTCGTGGACGGACCCAGTCTCATCGAGCTGGTCCCACAGTGCCGCCGCCTTTCCGGGGAGTACCGGCTGCATCAGGACAGCACACGCCTTTGCCAGCTGGACACAGTCACGGATGACCTGTGCGGCCTGCTGGGGCTCTTCGTCGACCAGTTTCCACGGCTCGTGGCGCTGGATGTACTCGTTGCCGAACCGCGCGAGGTCGACCGGTGCCTCGCCGAGGCCGCGCACGGAGTAGTCGTTGACTGCCTCGCGGACCGCCTCGGTTGCCGACTCAATCTCCGCGCGCACCGTCTCGCTCACATCGACATCGGGCGTCCCGCCGTAGTTGCGATGGGCGAACAGCAGCGACCGGTAGAGGAAGTTGCCCAGCGCTCCGACGAGGTCGTTGTTCGTCCGCTCCTGGAGGGTGTCCCAGGAGAAGTTCACGTCGGCGGTGAATTCCGAGCCGGTGATGATTTGATAGCGGAACAGGTCGGGATGGAAGCCAGCGTCGAGGTAATCGTCGGCCCACACCGCGCGGTTACGACTCGTCGAGAAGGCGTCGCCCGCGAGATTGACGAAGCCGCAGGCCATCACCGCCCGCGGCTCATTGTAGCCGGCGCCGCGCAGCATCGCCGGCCAGAAGACGGTGTGATGCTGGATGATATCTTGGCCGATGACGTGCACGATTTCGCCGCCCTCGGGGGCCGCTTCCGGGCCACGCTCGGCGGCGTTCGCGCGATCCTTCCAGACGGCCTCCCAGTCATAGTCGTCGACCCGTTCGGCGTACTGCTTCGTGGAGGCGACGTACTCGACGGGCGCGTCGACCCAGACGTACAGCACCAAGTCGTCGCTTCCCTCGCCAGGATAGTCGATACCCCAGTCCATATCGCGGGTGATACACCAGTCCTGGAGGTCTCCTTCCACCCACTCGCGGGGCTGATTCCGGGCGTTGGCCGTCCCCTCCAGCCGGTCGAGGAAGTTCGAGAGATACGACTGGAACTCGGAGACGCGGAAGAACTTGTGGGTGCGCTCGCGATACTCGGCAGGGTTGCCCGAGATGGTCGAGACGGGGTCTTCCACCTCTCCCGGCTCGAGGTGGCGGCCACACCCCTCGTCGCATTCGTCTCCCCGAGCCCGCTCGCCACAGTAGGGGCAGGTCCCCTCGACGAACCGGTCAGGCAACGGCTGGTCGTTCGCGGGATCCCACGCCACCTTGATCTCCTTCTCGTAGATGTGGCCTCCCTCGTCGAGCGCGCGGACGATGTCGCGGGTGAGTTCGGTGTTCGTCTCGTCGTCCGTGTGGCCGTAGTTGTCGAACGCGACGTTGAACCGGGGGAACGTCTCTTCGTACTGTTCGTGGTACGCACGGGCGAACGCCTCCGGGGAAGTGCCTGCCTCGGCGGCATTGACGGCGATGGGCGTGCCATGCATGTCGGAGCCGCAGACGAACGCCGTCTGCTGGCCGACGCGACGCAGCGCCCGCGAGAGCGCGTCGCCGCTCACGTACGTCCGCAGGTGCCCGACGTGCAGGTCACCATTCGCGTACGGGAGCCCGCACGTCACCACCGCCGGCTCGTCGGTCGGGAACGGGTCGTGTGTCATACCATCGTGTCCGCGGCGCGGGGCCTAAATCCCGCTGGTTCCGCGCGCTCACACGACGGCGAAGCCGACGCCGAACAGGGCGATGGTGACGACCAGTCGGCCGACGCTGCCGGCGAATGTCGCGGCCGCGAACCGGAGGTAATCTTCCTCCAGCACAGAGAAGGCGTAAATCGAGAGTGTATCTGGAAAGAAGGGGACTGACAGCGCCATCGCTAGCCCGAGGTAGCCGTACTCACGGGCCAGCGAGACGGTCTTGCGTTCGGACCATGAGACGACATCGAACCGCGAGTTGCGCAACAGTCGCACCACTGGTCCCGACTCCTTCACACCGTGGCCGAGTGCGAAGGCGAACACAGAGCCGGCCGCCTTCCCCAGCCCCGACGCGACGACGATGAGCGTTAGTTCGATGACGTATGGGACGCCCAAGTCGAGATTGGCAGCAAGGACGACCTCGCTGGGGAGCGGGAGGACGAACGCGATGAGAAACGAGTAGACAGCGACGATCACGAGTCCGAGTGGGCCGCGGGCCGCCCGGACGGCCTCCTCAAGGACCGTGAAATCGATACCGAGCAGCCCAGCGACAAGCGTCACGACCGCCCGGATGCGGTCCGCCGGCGTAAGCGTACCGTTACGCGACCGCCTCGAGGTCTGCCAGCAGCGCCTGCAACCGCTCGCGCGTCACGTGGGGTCCGACCACGACCTGGGCTTCTCCGTGCTCCGTCCGGGCGAGCCGCCATCCTCGCTCGCGCAGCGGCGCGACCGCGCCGTTTAGGTCGGCCGCCACGATAGGCAGCTCTGGCGGCACGGTATCGTAGCCGCGGGTCATCAGCCGGTCGGCGAGCCACTCGGCTGTCGCCTGCGTGGTCGCGTACTGTTCGCGATAGCCGTCCGGCCAGAGCGCCTCGAGCGCGGCCGCGGCGCTCGCAACGCCTGCCCCCGACCGGGTCCCAGTCAGCGCCACCTGTGAGGTCGACTCGAGATACGGTGTCTCCACCGCGAGATTGGCCAGCAGCGACTCTTCACGGGCAAGGAGACCGCCGGCCGGGACGACCGCTCGCCCCAGTTTGTGAGGGTCGATTGTCATCGTGTCGACCGGTGCGTCCCTGAAGTCCCAGTCGCGGTCGGTGAACGGGAGGGCGAATCCGCCCCAGGCGGCATCCACGTGCAACAGCGCGTCCGTCCCGTCATCCGCGAGCAGGTCACCGAGCGCGGGTATCGGGTCGACGCGGCCGTACTCTGTCGTCCCCGCAACGCCGACCACGGCTACGGTGTCCTCGTCGAGGAGTTCGGCGACAGCATCGAGATCGACTCTGTATTCGTCTAACGGCGCCACCCGGAGGTCGACCCCCAGCACGTCGGCCGCCTTTGTGAACGAGAAGTGAGCTGACGCGGGGACAACGACGTTCGGTGTGCGCGTTTCTGCCCGGTTGCGCGCCAGTCGGATCGCCTGCAGATTCGCCTCAGTCCCGCCGCTGGTGACGTAACCAGCGGGGGTGGTGAGCCGCGCCAGCTCTCCCAGTCCGTCAATGACCCGCCGCTCAAGATCAGCGACCGTCTCGTAGGTGGCCGGGTCACCCGGATTCGTCGCGAGGAACTGCTCTGCGGCTTCGCGAGCCGCTGGGTGCGGCTCCGTACACATGGACGAGAGCACCCGGGAGAACGTCTGTGGCGACGACTCCTGCATCGCTCCACCGTCCGCGACCAGCAAATAAAATACCTGCTGTCCTCAAGCGACTGCCTCGGCGAACCAACCCGGGCGCGCCGGCTCGGGATCGGAGAGTGACCGGACCTGCTGGCGCACGCGAACGGAGCCCTCGTTCCCGTCGATGGTGTAGTCGGCCGTCGCCTCGAAGTACCGGACCCGCCCCTCTGTGTCCACGACAATGACGGCAGCGTAGCTGCTGACGTTCTCGGCGTCAGACGGCAGCGCGCCGTCTGCGGTCGGCACCGTCGACGACCGGAGCGTGAGGAACGTCCCGCCGTCCCGCTCCTCGACGGCTGTCACCCGCCAGCCGCCCGAGGAGAGATACGTCGCCAGCAGCGGCCGTCCAGAGAGTCGCCGGACGGACCGCGGTTCGCCGGTCTGATAGCGGACGCCGTCGCCAGTCTGTACCCGGACCGCCTGCACCGACCGGTTCCCCCAGACGTCGAACCGCGACCCAGGATTGACGACCGTCGTGTTGTAGCGAGCGGCGCCGGGCGAGGCGCGCACGACCTGTTGTCGGCGCACCTGCCGTGGCTGGCCGTTGCGCAGGAGCGTCGCGTTCGACCGCACCTCGATGATGAAGCCCGTGGCGTTGAGCGCCCGTTGGTGGGCCGCGAGCAGCGCCTCGGGGTTGGTCAACTCGCCGGTCTCCGCCGAGACACCTGGCGGCGCTGTCTCGGCCGTCAGTCCTTCGGGGACGCTCGGTCCTGTCGCCGTGGGCGTCCCAGTCGGCGTCCCGCCAAACGAACAGCCAGCAAGGACGACGAGCAGACACAGCGCCGCAGTGGCCGGTCGTTGCATACCCCCGTCTGGCCCCCATAGCGCAAAAGCCCCGTGACTCGCCTGCGAATGTCGGGTGTTGCGTACTGGATGTCGGTGCTGGGTAGGGAGTGGTACGACGTTGGGGCCCGGGTGCCGGGTCTTTTTGATGCGAGCGCGATTCCTCCCGGTATGAGCGATCCAGTTCAGCTCAGCCTCGACGACGGCGTCGCGACTATTACCATCGACCGCCCGGACCGACTCAACGCCCTCGACGGTGCGACCCTCGCTGCGGTCGACGACGCCCTCGAGACGGCCCGCGAGGACGCCCGCGCGGTCGTCGTCACGGGCGCCGGTGAGAAGGCGTTCGCGGCTGGTGCTGATATCGAGCGGATGTCAGAAATGGGTGTCGAAGCCGCAGAGGCATACTGCCGGCAGGGCCATGCGGTGATGAACGCGATTGAGACGTTCCCGGCGCCGGTCATCGCGGCGGTGAACGGCTACGCGTTCGGCGGCGGCTGCGAGCTCGCGCTGGCCTGTGACTTCCGGGTCGCCAGCGAACGGGCGGTCATCGGTCAGACGGAGATCGACCTCGGTATCGTTCCTGGCTGGGGCGGCACCCAGCGGCTCGTCCGACTGGTTGGCGACGAAACCGCCCGTCGGCTCGTCATGTTCGGTGAGCGCATCGATGCCAGCGACGCCTACGAGGCCGGGCTGGTCGGCGAGGTCGTCGCCCACGACGACCTCGCAGCACACGCCGACGAGATGGCCCGCGAGCTAGCGGCGAAGCCGCGGTTCGCGATGGCTGCCGCCAAGGAGGCGCTCAACCAGGCTCACGAGATGGGCCAGCGCGAGGGGCTCGACTTCGAGCGACGCACCTGGTCGTCGCTGTTCGGTACCGACGACCAGCGTGAAGGGATGGCGGCATTCCTCGAGGACCGCGAGCCAGACTTCGCCTGAGGCTCACAGCAGGTCAGCGTGGATGCCCACCGCTTCGACGGTGGAATGCTGCCGAGTTGCACCGAATTAGCAGTTTGTAGGCGCTAAGCCCCCGTCCTCAAGGAGCGAGCCATAGGTGAGCGAGTAGGGTGGGGTAGTTCACTCGGTAGTCGGGAGCGTTTCTTCAACCTGCGAGTGGGTGAGCACGAGCGCGACGACCGCGAGCGCGGCCACGGCGGCGAACGGCCACACAAACCCATAGGCGATGAGCACGCCGGAGACGAGCGGACCGGCAGCGATACCGAAGCCGAAGGCCGTCGTCAACACGGACAGTGTCGTGCCGGACTCGCCAGCCCCCGCGAGGTCGCCCGCCAGCGCCAGCCCGGGCGCAAACACCATCGCCACGGCGACCCCCTGCAGCAGCCGGAAGCCGAGCATCAGCAACGAGTCGGCGCCCACGCCCAGTAGCGTCGCCGGGAGCAGTCCCGACAACTCCGGGACGATCCCCTGCAGGAGGAGCGCAGGCACCAGCAGGGCGAAGCCGCCGAGCAGGAATGGCCGCCGTCCAATCCGGTCAGAGGCGCGCCCGACCGGTGTCTGCAGAAGGACGTTCGCGACGACGACGGCGGCAAACTGCACCGAGAAGAGGAACGGCCCCTGTCCGAGTTTCGCGTTCACAGACGTCTGTATCGTCGCGTAGACAGCGATTCCAGTCGCCATAAAGAAGGTGCCTACGCCGACGACGAACACCGGGTCGAGTAGCTGTCCATCGCCCCGCACTCGAACCGAGAGGTCCTCGCTCGCGGGCGCCGTCGGCTCCGGTTCGGTGACGAGCAGCGACACCAGTCCGAACGCGACGACGGCGCCGCCGACGGCGACGATGAAGGCGGCATCGAAGCCGCTGACCGTCACGCCACCAAGCACGTAGCTCGTCACCGTTTCTGAGGCGATGCCACCAGTGATGAGTAGCCCCGCGAGCATCGGGCCGAATCCGAACCCGATGAGCCGGAAGGTGTTGAACACGCCGAAGTTGCCTCCGCGTTCCCCCTCGGCGGCGTACTCGTTGACGAGCGCGAGTGTGACCGGCACCGTGAGCGCAGCGCCAACGCCTTGGAGTGCGCGCGCGGCCAGCACAAGCCAGTAAGAGGTCACGAACGGATAGACGGCGCTGCCGACGGCGAACACGACAAGCCCGGCGAGGATGAATGCTTTCCGCCGGCCGGCCCGATCGGAGGCGCGGCCGGTGAATGGCTGGAGCGAGCTGTTCAGCAGGCCGAACAGCGACAGCACGACCCCGATGAGCAGCTCCGTCGAGACTCCCTCTAGCCCGGCCAGCGAGATCTCTCCGGACGCGATGTACAGCGGGAGGACGATGACCAGAAACGAGTTGCCGAGCGAGTCGGCCATCCGTGCGACCGCCAGCGCGAGCACACGATTGTCCGTCGCGAGGACCATTCATCCGAGCGACGCGCCCCCGCGGTTTCAATGACGCGCCCGCGGCGACCCCCTCGCTTATGCCGTCTGTGGCCGCGGTATGACTATGGGACGTGAACAGAAGCTGAGCCGGCTGTCGTCGCTGCTGGCCGAGGCGGAGTATCCGGTGGACCGCGCGACGCTCGCCGACGAGTTCGACGACGTGACGCTACTGCTGGCTGACGGCGAGGCGTCGCTGGCTGAACTCGTCCGTGGGCTCCAGAGCGACTCGTTCAGCGACGCTGGGGACCTGGAGACAGAGCTGTACGGCGCGCTGCCGACGGAGGCGGTCGGCGAGCCCGGTCAGTCAGAAGGTGAGGGCTGACAGCACCACCCGGGCATTTTAAACACTGGCGCACCCCCTTCTGAATCCGAATGCAGTTTTGCGACGAATGCGGCTCGATGATGCACGCAGATGGCGACGCCTGGGTCTGTCGGTCCTGCGGGCGTGAACGGGCGCGTGACTCGACGACCGACGCGGCGGTAACGACGACGGAGACACAACAGGACGACGGTCCCGCTCCAGTGGTTGACGCCGACGATGCGGCGACCGAGACGGTCCAGACTGTCTGCCCGACGGCGGAGTGCGAGAGCGAGCGTGCCCATTATGAGATGATGCCGAAGCCGGGCGGTTCCTACGAGGTTCGGCTGTTCACCTGTGTCGAATGTGGCCACAAATGGCGGAACTGAGCGAGCACCGGACCGAGCGTGTATCCGCTCGGGTGGCGAGTTGCGCAGAGAAGCGGGAGGCTTACACCGGCCGATGCGGAACCCATACATAGCCAGATGCAATTCTGCGACGAATGCGGCTCGATGATGCACACGGACGGTGACACGTGGGTGTGTCGGTCCTGTGACCACGAGACGCGCCGCGACGACGCAACCGAAGAGGCGATGACGACAACAGAGGGACAGAGCGACGACGGCCCTGTGGACATGTCGGAGGTCGACGACACGGAAATCGGTCCGACGACCACTGCCCGCTGTCCAAATCCCGACTGCGACGGCGAACGAGCCCGCTACGAGATGAAGCAGATTCGCGCGGCTGACGAGTCGGAGACGCGGTTTTTCACCTGCGTCGAATGTGGGAAGAAGTGGCGCGAAGACGACAACTGAGCCGCTCCAAACCCGGTTTTTTTACCCGGCCGCGCCTATCTGACATATGAGCGACGGCTGGCCGACGATCCCGACGGAACGGCTCGGCGACGGCTGGGAGCAGGTCGACCGGACCGAAGAACGCGTGTTCGGGCTCCCGACCGCCGAGGTGATCGGCCGGACCGTCGTCTACGGGGACGGACCACTTCGCGAGCGGCTCGCGGCCGATGTGACTCGATTTCTGTTCGCGACCGCGCTCGAGTTTCAGCCGCCACTCCCGCCTGGAGCCGGCCAACTGGTTGCATCGACGGTGGCGACCAGCGCCCGTGAGGCATTTCTCGATGACCTCCGCGACCGTGGCTTTCGCGATCTCTCGGCGCAGAGTCAGGGACGGATGCGCGTCGACTCGGGCGCCCGCGCCCGGCTCACTTCTGTCCGCGGACGCTACGAGGCCGGCGGCGAGTCGTTCGATGTTACTGGTTGGCTGGCGGTATGGAACGCCGACGGATTCCGGCTGGCGGGCGGTGCCTATCCGGCGGCCGGTCCAGGCGTCGAGGAGGACAGCGGGTTCCGGGAGGACCTGTTCGAGTTCGTCCGCGCGGTCAGGTGAGTGCGGCCCGGAGGCCGGCGAGTGCCGCGCTGACGAGTCCGTTCGGCCGCAGTTCGATGCCGAATCGGCGGCCAACAGCGCCAGGCGTCGCTCTCCGGCCAGCCCGCGCGACTGTCCGGCCGTGAACCGTCACATCGGCGGTGAGTCCTGTTGCCGTCGCGAGCGTCGCCAGCGAGCGGACGCGATCGGGCCCCCCGACTCCGCGGAGCAGTCCGGTCGCCGCGCCGAGCGACCCCACGGCGACCGTGAGGCGGTCGCCCTCACCCGTCACAGACAGCGGGTGTCCGTCCACCTCGACATCGAGGTCGGCGTCGACTCGGAGCGGTGGCCGGCCGGCCGCAATCGCGGCGAGTTCAGTCGTCCCGTTCACTGGTCGAGACCGTGATGGTCCCGTCGACGCGCCAGCGGGCGTGGTCGGCATCTGCCCCTGCCTTGCTTGGGACATCCACCTCCATGTCGTCGAACGCGTAGGTTATCTCGGCGTTACGGCCGGTAAGCCGGTCGTAGAGGCTGATCGCCAAGTCCGGCCATGTCTGTGTCTCCTCGACTCGCTCCTCGGGCTGTTCGCTGCTCATGGTACAGGTTCACAGAGAAGGCGGGGAGGCAAATAACCACCCCTCGCGGCGGCGCCCGCCGGAGCCGGTGTCAGCGGAGCGGCGCCCGCGCGAATGTGAGATATCCCGTGTGGCCGACGCCGCGGGTCGACGGCCGAGACCCACGCTCGTCGAACTCCATCTCCCGCTGGATAGTCTCGACACACTCCACCTCGACTAACCCGGCCGCCCGGGCCGTCTCCACGCAGTCGCGGGCTGCCTCGACGAATGGCGAGTAGACGGCCGCCGGCGCCCCCGCTGCCAGGAGCTCCGGCGCCTGTTCGAGTACCGCGGGCGCGTCCGCTGTGTCCAGCGTCAGCCCGTCGAAGTCCCTCCCGACCAGCTCGTCGAGCGCTCCCGTCACATCGCCGGTCCGCACCTCAACGCGGTCGCCGACGCCAGCCGTGGCGACATTCTCGCGGGCGACCTCGGCGAATTCGGCATCCTGCTCGTACGTTGTCACCTGGATGCCGAGCCGACCGAGATACACCGCGAGGATGCCCGTACCTGTGCCGGCATCAAGGACGCAGTCGCCCGCGGCCAGCCCGAGCTGGCCGATAACAAGTCCGATGTCCCGAGGGAGCATCGGGGCACCGGTCCGATCGAGGTGGTCGAACAGGTCAGGTCCCCGCGGCTTGCGCACGACGAATTCCTCGCCGATATGTGTCTCTACGACATCGCCTGGCTGGACATCCTCGGGCACTTCGAGGATGCCGAGGTCGGACTCCAGCCGGTCACCGGGGCCGAGCAGGTGCTCGCGGTCCTCGCGGACGAGGAGGAAGGTCACTCCAGCCGCTCGACGGCCGCCGCCAGGTCGCCGTCGGTCGCCTCGAGCGCCTCGCGGGCCGCCTCAGCCGATACCCCCGTCCGCCCGGCCACGATTTCAACGTCCGACTCTGGGATGGCCGAGGGTTCGTCCTCATCGTCGCCACCGTCATCGGCTGCCGGCTCGTGCTCGCCGCGCGGCTGAACATCCGGTTCGCCCACGACCTGGTATGTGGACTGGCCCTGCGCGTCCATCTGCTGGACATCGGCGTCGTGGAACACCAGCTCCTCGTCGGGTGTCCGGATGATGACCTCCTCGGCGTCGATTTCGGTGAGGTCAATCCCCATCTGGTTCATCATCTGCTTCATCTTCTGCGGGTTCATGCCGCCGCCTCCTCCGAACATACTCGGTGGGTGGCACCCGATAATGAAAAGCCCTCCCTTCGTGCCGGCACTGCAGGGGCCGTTGGATGCCGGGAGTAGCTGTTCCGTGTCCCCTGGCGACACCCAGCGGTGCTCGGCCGGACCGAAAACCATCTAAACAGGCTTGCTAGGTGTGTTAGCTCTCGATACCAGCGCGAATCTTGACGGCCATCCCGCTGTCGAAGTCGGTCATCCCACTCGCGGGGAGTTCGGCGCGGCCCACCGCCAGTAACTCGCCGTCGGCGTGGACGACGGCCACCTCGTCGCCCGGTCGGATAGCTTCATCGACGGCCTGTACGAACTTCGCAAAGGCGTTCTTCCCGTCGCGGACGAACGGCGCCGACTCGTCGCCAACGACAACCCGCGCCCGCGGCGAGTCGAATGCCGCGATCAGCCGGCGGCCTCCCGCGGGGCCGAGCCGGAACCGGCCGTCATCACCGTAGGAGACGAGTCGCTCGCCAGCCGGACTGCCGTCGGCATCGTGGCTTCCCGCTCCCGTGCCGACGTGAATCTGGGCTGGCCGGCCGGAGCTCGTCCGCCGGACTGCCGGTTCCTCATCGGAGGGAAACAGCGCCGCTCCCGCGCCGCGGCCGAACTGGTAGTCGGCCACCGTCGCCAGTCGCCTCCGCTCGTCCGCGTCCATACCCGACGGTGACCGCCGCCGGGGATATGCCTTCGCGTCTGCGCTCACGCCAGCGCCGCGAGCGTCTCCCGAAGCGCTGCCGCCGCCGCCTCGATGGCCGGTCGCTCGACGTACTCCCGCTGTGCGTGTGCGACGGCACCCTGGTCGTCGGCGAGTACGCCCGGTCCGAAGACGACGGTCGGCCCGTCGGCCGCGAAGTACGATGCTTCCGTCGCGGCGGTGAACGGCCGGGTCTCGCCATTCGCGGCGGCCACCAGCGTCGCCGCTAAGTCGCTGTCCGCCGGTGTCGAGAACGCCTCGAGGAACGGTGTCGGTCGCTCCGTGAGCGTCACCTCGACCTCGATGTCTGGCGGTGCAGCAGCCTGCAGGTGTTCGACCAGTGCCGCCTGGAACCCGTCTGCCGTTTCTGGCGGGACGCTCCGCCGGTCGACGGTGAACGATACCGACGCCGGCAACTGGTTGGTGGCTGTTCCTCCGTCGACGGTGGTTGCCTGAAGCGTCGGTGCGCCGAGCGTGTCGTGTTTGCCCGGGCCGTGCGTCTCGTCGAACCGCTCCAGCGCGGCAAGCACCGGTCCGAGCGCGTGGAGCGCGTTCCTCCCGGAGTCCGGTTCGGCGGCGTGGGCTGCCTGCCCGCGCAGGCTCACGGTCCCCTCGAAGCGTCCCTTGGCGGCGGTACAGACATCGAGCCCTGTCGGCTCACCGACGATGTAGCCGTCTGCCTCGAGCGCGCCCGTGCCGCGGGTCAGCGCCGCAGCCCCCGTCGAGTACGTCTCCTCGTCGGGGGTGACTGCAAGTGTCACTCGCCCGTCTGGAGTACACGCGAGGAAGGCATCGACCAGTGCCGCGAGTGGTCCCTTCGCGTCACACGCCCCTCGCCCGCGGACCACCTCGCCGTCCCGCTCGTAGGGGACGTGCGGCGGCACCGTATCGATGTGTGTGTTCAACACGAGATGGGGCTCGCCACTGCCCTTCGTCGCGAGCGTGTTTCCCGCGTCGTCCACGCGTGGGTCGGCGCCCGCGTCCCTGAGGGTCTCGACCAGTAGGGATCGCATTGCAGTTACGTCCTGGTGTGAGGCCGTGCGAACGGCCTCGGCGTGGAATGCCAGCGGGTCGAAACCGGGGTCAGTCATCGGCGGGCAGCGGCCCAGCGGCCACTTCGGCGGAAAACTCGTGGGCGACCGGCCCGCACAGCGTCGACCCACGTTCCGTGACCGTTACGTCGAGAGTGCCGCCGGGCGGCGAGACGTGTACTGTCTCGCCTGTCTCGACGTGGCCGAGGCGGTGGGCGACGGCGCCGACGGCTACCGCGCCGGTGCCACAGGAGTCGGTCTCCCCCTCAACGCCTCGTTCGAAGGTACGCTGCCGGTAGCCGTCGCCGTCGCGGGCTGCAAGCGTCACGTTCGCACCGCGCGGAAACACATCGGCGTGGCGAACCGGTGGTGCGACCGTTGCAAGGTCGATAGCATCCACGTCCTCGACCAGCGCGACGGCGTGCGGGACGCCGGTGTTGACAGCGGTGATCGTCAGTCCTGCTACCTCTCGCTCGATGACCGGTTCGGCCGCCTCGACCGGCACCTCGTCCGGTGCGAATGTCGGCTGACCCATCTCGATAGTGACCGTTTCGCCGACGGTCGCCCGGCGGGTCCCGCTCTGGGTGTCTATCATTACCTCACCGTCGAACCCCTCGGGTCGGTCGCGGAGTCGTCGGGCGGCCCATTCAGCGGCACAGCGCGCGCCGTTGCCACACATCGCAGCGACGCTGCCGTCTGGCTGGACGAGCGTCATCACGGCTCGCGGCGGCGTGAACCGTGACCCTGCCTCCAGCGCGAGAAAGAGGACACCATCGGCGCCTACCCGCGGGGACGCCGGGTGGTCGATACCCGTCTCGCGGTCGCAGATCCGTCGCGCGAACGCCCGTCGGTCAGGCACGTCTGCGTCCGCGTCGACAATCACGAAGTCGTTGCCAGTGCCGTGGTATTTCTCTACCTGAATCATGGTTCCTCAAGTCTGGTCACGTCCGCGAGCGTCTCTCGGCGGACCGCCAGCCGCGAATCGGTATCGCCCTCAAGGACGACGACGGCGGGCCGCGGCCGAGAGTTGTAGTTTGACGCCATCTCGTACCCGTAGGCGCCGGCGTTACCGACCGCCAATAGGTCCCCTCGTGTCGGCTCCGGGAGCTGGCGGTCGCGCCCGAGCACGTCGGCCGTCTCACAGACCGGGCCTGTGATGTCGACATGTGTCGTCGGCTTCGGTGGCCGGTCGGGCTCGAGTGACCGCACCGCGTGGTAGGCGTCATACAGCGCCGGCCGCGCGAGCGTCGTCATCCCGGCGTCGACGCCGATTACTGTCGTCTCCGGCGTCGGCTTCACCGTGTTGACCGTCGTCAGCAGGACGCCCGCGTCCGCGACGAAGTACCGGCCCGGCTCGATGGCAAGTTGCGCGTCGACATCTCCGAGCGCGTCTCGAGTCGCCCGGGCGACCGCCGAGAGGTCCAGGGGGGACTCATTCTCGTGGTAGGGGACACCGAAGCCGCCACCGACGGCGACAAACTCGAGGTCGCCGACCGTGCGGGCTAGGTCTCCCATCCGGCGTACCAGTTCGCGGTGAGCCGTGAGGTCGTCGCCGGAGATGCCGGAGCCGACGTGTGCGTGCACTCCGACGAGGTCGCCGACGGCACGGGCACGCTCGCAGACGGCCGTCGCACGCTCATACGGGACACCAAACTTCGGCTCAGCACCGGTCGATACCTTCTCGTGGTGGCCGGCGCCGACGCCCGGGTTGACCCGGACACAGAGCCGGCCCTCGAAGCCGCGCTCGACGAGTCGGTCGAGGGTGTCCTCGGCGCCGACGGTCACCGTCATCGCCGTGGCCGCATCCGTCTCGAGGATAGACGCAAGGTCGCGGGCGGGCGGGTTGACAGCGGTGTACCGGATTCGCTCGGCCGGGAAGCCCGCCGCGAGCGCGCGCTCCACCTCGCCGGCAGCCGCGCACTCGGCGCCGACGCCCGCCGCTGCGAGCCGCTCGAGCACCGGCCGTGTCGTGTTCGCCTTCACGGCATAGGCGATGTCGGCAGCCGGGAATGCTGCCGCGAGCCGGGCAGCGTTCGCGGCCACCCGGTCGAGGTCGAGTACATACGTTGGTGTACCCCACTCGTCGGCGATGTCGCGCAACGGCTCCGGGCCCCAGTCGGACAGCCGGCGGATGGGTGGGGTCTCGCTCACGGCAGTGTCACTCTCGCAGCGTCTCCTCGCGTTGGGTGGCCTCGAGCGTCTCCTCCTCCACGTGGGTGGCGACGACCGCCGGCTTGTACGCGCCGCCTTCGAAGAGGTCGTGGTCAGCGACGCTCGACTCGACGTAGCGGGTAAACGCCCGCCGCTCTGGCGGGAGATGACCGTAGACGACCTCCTCTTCGACGAGGTCGTAGACCGGGATACGTGGCGTAAGCAGCGTGTTCTCGCCGACGATGGAGTTCTCGCCGACGACGAACCCACTAGTGACCCGACAGCCGGCGCCCAGTGAGACGCCGTCTTCGATGACGACGGGTGCACTCTCGACGGGTTCGAGCACGCCGCCTACGAGCGTGTTTGCCCCCAGCTTCACGTCCGCGCCGACCTGTGCACAGGAGCCGATGGTATCACAGGAATCGACGAGCGTTCCGTCGCCGATGTGGGCGCCGACGTTGACGAAACTCGGCGACATCATGATGGCGTCACCACCGATATAGGCGCCCCGCCGGATGACGGTCCCGTCAGGGGTGTTGCGCGTCCCGCGGCCGGGGAGGTCGGCAGTCTCGCGCAGCGGGAGCACGTCGTGGTACGCGACGCCGCCGTGCTCGACCGCGCGGATTGCGCGAAGGCCGAAGTTGAGCAGGATTCCCTGCTTCACCCAGTCGTTGGCGACCCACTCGCCGTTGCGCTGCTCGGCGGCCCGCACCTCGCCGGTCTCGAGGGCGTCGAGAAAGGCGTCGAGGGTATCGTACTCGTCTGTGCCGGCGTCGGCGGCGGTCAGGTCGGCTTGGTAGCGGTGCCACAGGTCGCGGATGTCGGATTCAAGCGTACTCATAGTACCTCCGAGAAGTCGTAGAAGCCGGGGTCACGCCCGGCGAGCTGTTCGGCTGCGTCGACGGCGCCGGCGGCGAACACCCGGCGTGATTCGGCCCGGTGCGTCAGCGTCAGCACCTCGTCGTCACCCGCCAGCAGCACCTCGTGTTCGCCACGGACGGTGCCGGCCCGGCGGACGTGCACGCCAATCTCCTCTGGCGCTCGCTCGTGGGTGCCCTCGCGACCGTAGGTGCGTTCGAGCGCGTCGGAGCGCGTCTCCTCGATGTCCTCGAGCAGGGTCAACGCTGTCCCCGAGGGAGCATCGCGCTTCCCACTGTGGTGGGTCTCGGTCACCTCGACATCGTAGTCTGGGAGGGCTGCGACACCTGCACGGACGACTCGGCGGAGCGCCTGTACACCCTTCGCGAAATTCGACGCTTTCAGCACGGGCGTCTGCTCGGCGGCTGTTCGGAGCGCGGCGAGGCCGTCCTCGTCGAAGCCAGTTGTCCCGACGACGAGCGGGACGCCCGCGTCGGCGGCGGCAGCGGCGTGTTCGACGGTCGCCTCGGGGACGGTGAAGTCCACGAGCGCATCTGCCTCAGCCAGCACCGCGGGGAGGTCAGCGATGTCGTGCTGGTCACCTTCGGGCGTCCGGGACAGCGAGACGACTTCGTGGCCTCGTTTGGCGGCCTCGCGTGCAACCTCGCCGCCCGTGCGGCCAGTTGCGCCGGCGACGGCGACTCTCACGCCTCGGCAACCTCCTCGTCGAGGTCAGCGAGCACGGCCTGGAGTCGCTCGCGGTTCGCCTCGTCCATCCGCGAGAGTGGCGACCGCATCGTCGCGGGCATGTGTCCCCGGAGCGCAAGCGCCTCCTTCACTGGGATGGGGTTCGACTCGATGAACAGCGTCCGGAACAGCGGCCCGAGTTCGTAGTGAAGTTCGCGGGCGGCGGCATACTCCTCATCGAGGGCATGCTCGACCATCCGGCTGGTCCGCTCGGGCTCGACATTCGCAGCGACGGAGATGCAGCCGCGGCCCCCCATCGACATGATGGGCAGGGTGAGCTGGTCGTCGCCCGAGAGGACGGCGAAGGACTCCTCGCGGGTCCGCTCGATGACCTCCGCGACCCGGTTGAGATCGCCCGAGGCAGCCTTGTAGCCGACGATATTCTCGTGGGAAGCGAGTGCCTTGGCCGTCTCGACGGCGATATTGCGGCCCGTCCGGCCAGGGACGTTGTAGATGATCTGCGGGAGGTCCACCTCGTCGGCGATGGTTCGGAAGTGCTGCTCCATCCCGTCAGGCTCGGGGCGGTTGTAGTACGGCGAGATGAGCAGGAGTCCGTCGGCGCCGGCGTCGGCGGCCCGCCGCGACAGCTCGAGCGCCTCGCGGGTGTTATTCGAGCCCGAGCCAGCGATGACGGGGACGTCTTCGACGGCCTCGACGGTCGCCTCGATAACCTCGACGTGTTCGTCGTGGCTCATCGTGGCCGACTCACCGGTGGTGCCAACGGGAACGACCCCGTGGACACCCTCGCGTTCGAGCCGGCGGACGTTCTCGCGGTGCGTCTGGAAATCGATGCGTCCGTCCTCGTGGAACGGCGTCGTGAGTGCCGGGAAGGCTCCGGCGTATGGTTCGTCTGTCATTGGTGTCGTGGGTTTGGTAGCTGGCAAGCGGTGCCCGAATATGGCCCGCGACGGGGTCGCCACTCCCGCCGGGAGCCTACGTCGGGCGCTTGCCTTTCGAGAAAGTACCGCCACACCGGTCGCTTCGCGGCCGCGGCCCAGGTGTGGTCGGTCGCATAGCTGTTATCGGTAGGTCCGATAACTTATGTGTTGTGACCCGTGTCCAGTCGAGACCGGCAGCCTAACCAGCCGGCCGTCTGAGTGGCGAGTATGCCACGACGCGCACTTATCATCGGCGGCACGCGGTTCATTGGCCGCCATACCGTCGAGGAGTTCCAGGCGGCCGACTACGACGTGACCATCTTCAACCGCGGGACTCACGAAAACCCGTTCGGCGACGACGTGGGTCACGTCGAGGGAGATCGCACCGAAGAGGGACAGCTCCGGCTGGCGGCCGAGCGGGTCGACCCGGACGTGGTCGTTGACTGTGTTGCCTACCACCCCCGGGATGTCCGCGTCGCCTGTGAGGTGTTTGCCGATGTCGACGCGTACGTGTACATCTCCTCAGGGGCCAGCTATGGCGCCGAGCACATTCCCAAACGCGAGGACGACACACCACTACACGATTGCACGGCCGAGCAGGCGACCGACGACTCTGCCGAGACGTATGGGCCGCGCAAGGCCGAGGGCGACCGTGCTGTGTTCGCAGCCGCAGAACAGGGGGTGAACGCGATGGCCGTCCGTCCGCCGGTCGTGTACGGTCCCCACGACTACACCGAGCGGTTTGACTACTGGATCGACCGGGTCGACACTCACGACCGGATTGTGGTGCCTGGCGACGGGACGAACCTCTGGCATCTCGTCTACGTCGGCGATGTCGCCTCGGCACTGCGGGTTGTCGCCGAGGAAGGCACGCCCGGCGAAGCATACAACGTCGGCGACGGCCACGCGCCGACGCTCGGCGAGTGGGTCGAACTCGTGGCGGACGCCTGTGACACCGACATCGAGCCAGTGTTCGCGAGTGCGCGCGAACTTGCAGCCGTCGACCTCGACCTCACCGACTTCCCGATTTACCGGCCAGCACTGCATCTTCTGGAGACGGCGAAGCTGCGTGCGCTCGGCTGGCGGGCGACGCCCCACCAGGAGACACTGGCCGCGACGGTGGCCGACCACCGCGCGTCCGACCGAACGGGGCGAGAGAATGGCCCCGACAGGGCGACGACGGAGCGACTGCTCGACGTGTTGGAGACAGTCTAGGTCCCGCAAACTGTTTGAGTCGCGGCGGCGACCCCGAACCATGTTCGCGAAGTCGACGTGGATCAAGCTCCCCCGGAGCGTGGTTGTGGGCCACGGCGTGCTCGACCGCGCGCCCGAGGTGGTCACCGAACTCTATCTCGACGGCCGGCCGCTGGTTGTCACCTCGCCCACGCCCGATGACATCGCGGGCGATCGGCTGCGGGCCGGCTTCCGCGAGGCCGGCTATGACCCCGCCACCACCGTTGTGGAGACGGCGGAGTTCGCGGCCGTCGAGCAGGTGGTCGCGGCTGCCAACGAGGCCGACGCCGGCTTTCTCGTGGGCCTGGGCGGCGGCAAGCCCATCGATATCGCCAAGATGGCTGCCGACGAGCTCGGGCTCGGATTCGTCTCTGTCCCGACGGCCGCGAGTCACGACGGTATCGTCTCCGGACGCGGCTCCGTTCCTGAGGGAGACACCCGGCATTCCGTGGCCGCCGACCCGCCGCTTGCGGTCGTCGCTGACACCGCCATCATCGCGGACGCTCCCTGGCGGCTCACGACCGCCGGCTGTGCGGACATCATCTCTAATTACACTGCGGTCAAAGACTGGCAACTCGCTCACCGGCTGAAGAGCGTCGAGTACAGCGAGTACGCCGGCGCACTCTCGCGGATGACCGCCGAGATGCTCGTTGGTCGTGCGGACTCTATCAAGCGGGCTCTTGAGGAGTCGGCGTGGGTAGTCACGAAGGCACTCGTCTCTTCGGGTGTGGCGATGTCCATCGCGGGCTCCTCGCGGCCTGCTTCTGGCGCGGAACATCTCATCAGCCACCAGCTCGACCGGCTGGCGCCCGATCCCGCGCTTCACGGCCACCAAGTAGGCGTCGCCAGCCTCGTCACCGAGTATCTCCACTCCGGTGACGACGGGGAATGGCGGGATGTCCGCGACGCGCTCGCCAGCATCGACGCGCCGACGACGGCCGACGCGCTCGGCATTGAGGAGACGACGTTCGTAGAGGCGATGACGACTGCCCACGAGATTCGCGACCGCTACACTATCCTCGGGGACGGCGTCAGCGAGTCGGCCGCCATCGAGGCGGCGACGGTCACCGGTGTCATCTGACTGCGTCGCTGGCCGGCGGCTGCGCCCGCCAGGCTGCTTTTTCGATCGGTCTGCCGCCTGCGGGTGTCCCGACGAACTGGAGCTGTAGCTGGTAGGTCGACGCGTCGGTTGGCTCGCAGTCGACTGAGACGATGGCTGCCGTCTCGAGCCGCTGTATCTCGACGGTCACACCGGTCCGCTCGGCGACGCGCTCACGGACCGTCTCGTCGATGGATTCGTCGATGCCCACTGTCGCCCATGGCCGACGCCACCCCTCATCCGTGTCGACAAGCAGGTGCCGGCCGCCGCCGTCGGTGACGCTCACCTCCGCGAACACGGGGCTGTTGCCGTCGCCACACACCCGGTCGAACTCCGCGGGGTCGACGCTCAACGTCGTCTGTCGGACATCGAATCCGTCGTAGATGCCCCGCAGCTGTGCGAGCCGGGCAGTCACCCGCTCGCGTGATGCCCCGAGTGTCATTGCCAGCCCTCAGCCGTGCGGGTCGGATAAGGGTGTCACATCGTTCGCGCGCACCCGGATGATGGATAACGAGTGGTTAAACGTGTTCGTCGAGGAACGAGGCGATACGCGAGTAGGCCTCGATTCGGTTCGCCCGCTTGGAGATGCCGTGGCCCTCGTCCTCGAAGATGAGCTTCTCGACGGGGACGTGCTCGCTCGCCTCCTCGGCGATCTGTTCGGCCTCGCCGACGGGTACCCGCGGGTCGTTCGCGCCGTGGAGCACGAACAGCGGCGCGCGTATCTCGTCGGCGTGGTTCAGCGGCGACACCGACTCGAGGAACTCGCGGTCCTCCTCGAGGCTGCCGTACTCCGCCTCCCGGAGCGCGCGCCGCCAGTCACCGGTGTTCTTGAGGAAGGTGACGAACGACGCGATGCCGACGATGTCCACGCCCGCCGCCCAGACGTCGGGGTACTCCGTCAGGCAGGCCAGACACATGAAGCCGCCGTAGGAGCCGCCCATCACGACGAGCCGGTCGTCGTCGACGGCGTCGTGGTCCCGGAGCCAGTCGACGCCCGCCCGGATGTCCTTCACCGAGTCCATTCGCTTCTCGACGTCGTCAAGGTGGGTGTATGCCTTGCCGTACCCCGTCGAACCGCGCACATTCGGCTCGAAGTAGCCGTACCCACAGCCGAGGAAATACTGCTTCACCGCCGAGAACGACGGACGACGCTGGCTCTCGGGGCCACCGTGAATATCGACGATGACCGGTGCGGGCCCCTCCGTGTCGGGTAGGGTGACGTAGGCGGGGATCTCGCGGTCGTCGAACGTCTCGTAGCGAATCAGCTCTGACCGACGGAACCCCTCGCGAGGGAGCCCCGCGGTGGAGGCATTCGTCCACCGCTCACGGCCGCCATCAACGCCACAGACGTGGACATTCGCGTTATCGACATCGCTCGTTGCTGTGACAGCAAACTGGTCATCGCTGGGGAAGAAGTCGACACCGCCGGCGACGCCGTCGGGCAGGTCTGGCGTCCCAATCTGCTCGAGCCCCTCGCCGGTGAGCTTGGCAGCCGTCAACTCGGTGTAGCCGTCGACGTTACGCGAGTAGACCAGCCGACCCGACTCCTCGTCGATAGTCACCCCATCGACGTTCCACTCGTCGTCGGCCTGGATTACAGTGAGGTCGCCGTCGGTCGTCAGTCGGGCAAGTGCGAGCCTATCGCGGTCCTTGTCGGTGACGAGATAGATGTTCCCGTCGGGGCCCCACTCCGCTCCGGCGAAGCGTACCGCCCCCTCGTGGGGCGTGAGGTGGGTCAGGTCACCGGTGGCGATATCGAGCGCGTAGAGATCATGGTCGAACGAGGAGTGAGCCTCGTGGACGAGCAGCGTTTCGTCATCGGGTGACCAGCCGGCCACGGAGAGCCAGCCATCGCCCTCGTGGATGAGCTGGGCTGCGTCGCCTGTCGCGTCGCGGTCCTGCACGTAGATGTCGAACACGGCCGCCTCACGTCTGTTGGAGGCGAACGCGAACCGCTCGCCCGCCGAGTCCCACCCGCCCCACCGGTGTTTCGCCTCTGGACGGCGGGTCCAGTTGGTAACATCGCCATCGGGATCGAGTCGGTAGAGCTGTGCACGCTCGTTGCCTCCCTCGTCCATCCCGAAGGCGAGCGTCTCTCCCTCAGGCGCGAACGAGCAGAAGGTGACTCGTTCGTCGAAGAAGGTGCGCTGTTCCGGCCAGCCCAGCGGCTCCTCAAGCGTCCACACCTGCGGCGTCCCCGTCGCGTCCAGCAGGAACGCGAGCGTCCCGTTGGCAGAGACGGAGGCGCCGCTCGCGCTCCGCACGTTGAGATACCGTTCGATGTCGCGCATACCGAGCGGTAGACCCCTCGCCGTATAACGGTTCCTCGTGACGGCGCCTGACTCGCCGCCTTTTTACTCTGTGGCCACCCCCGGGCCGTATGCGCGTCGCGTTCGTCGCCTTCGAGACGTCCCACCGGACCGGCCGGCAGGGATCGGCACGGACGGAGGCGCTGGCCCGGGGGCTGGCGGCCCGTGGGCACGACGTCACGGTATTCTGCAGCCAGTGGTGGTACGGTGCCGACGCCGGCGCCGTCCGAGTCGATGACGACGTCCGCTACCGACGTATCGACATCGCACCAACGCTCACTTCGTCACTCCTTCGGCTGCCCGGCCAACTGGCCCGCTACCAGCCAGACGTGGTCCATGCGACGCCCGCCCCGCCGGCCGTCCTGTTGGCCGCACGGGCCGGCGCGGCGCTCGCGCGAGCGCGACTCGTCTGTGACTGGTACGGCGACGAACCCGTCGACGGCTCGCGACTGGCCGGGCCCGCGACGCAGGTGGCTGACGCCTATCTCGTTCCATCGGAATTTGTTCGGTCACAGTTCCGTGAGCGCGGCCTCACGGCCGACCGGTTGACAGTCCTCCCGGAGTACATCGACCTCGAGTACATCCGTGGAATCGAGCCGCGGTCGGCCGGACCGGACGTCGTTGCCGGTCGCCATCTTGACGCCGACGCCAACCTCGAGTCGCTATTTCTCGGGCTGGCTGAGCAGCGTGACCGCGAATGGACAGCCGCGGTCGTCGGTGACGGGCCCGCGCGGGCAACGTTCGAGCAGGCGGCCGCGGACCTTCGCATCGACGACCGAGTCCGATTCGTCGGTGACATTTCCCGCGCCGAGCGAATCGCACTCTACCGCGGGGCCCATGCGTTCGTTCACACGGCTCGCCGAGAGTCGTTCGCGGTCGAATTGTTGTGGGCACTGGCGTGCGGCTGTGTGGGGATCGTCGAGTACCAGCAGGCGTCGGCAGCCCACGAACTCGTCGAGCGGCGCGACCGGGGCTTTCGTGTCACATCCTCTGAGGCTATCGCCGACGCGCTGTCAGAGGCGCGGGCCCTTCCACATCTCACCGTCGATGACGACCTCACCCCGTTCGACCGCGAGCAGGTGCTCGCGGAGTTAGTTTCAGTCTACCGATAAGCAAGGCGAGTGGCTCGGGGCGTGACCCCGAGGCGGTTCACCACTTCTCGTACGGGAGATACTTCCCCTCGTACGTGATGCGCACCCGGTCGCCATCGGGGTCGGGCACTCGGTCGACGTGACATTCAAAATCGATAGCCGACATGATGCCGTCGCCGAACTCCTCGTGGAGACACGCTTTGATAGCGTCGCCGTACACCTGTGGAATCTCGTAGAGCCGGTAGAGCATTGGGTCGGAGGGGACCGTCAGTTCGTCGCTCCCCTTATATGGTGGTCGCTGGAGCGCGTCGATCACCGCCTCGTCGGCGATATCAAGCGTCTCGCAGAGCGCCCGCGCCTCCGATTCATCGCCACTCACCGCTCCTAACAGCAGCGCGGCCGTCCACACCTCGCCGCGTCCGACAGCCTCCGCAAGCGCCGCGAAGCTCGTCTCGGTTTCGGCTTTCGCCGCCCGGAGCCGCTCAGTCGCAGCCTCGCGCTCAAGCATATATGAGGTTCCATATCCGGGCGGAGAACTTCGGCGCCGAACCTGTTCGGGGACCGGCCTATCCGCCGGTTGCCCCTATCCTTCGGTATGAGCGAACGCGTTGTCGTGCTTGGCGCTGGGGCTGGGGGGACGATGGTCGCTAACCGGCTTGACTGCGAACTTGGCGGGCTGGGTGAGGTGGTTGTCGTCGACGCGGAGCCGACTCACCGCTACCAGCCGGCCTGTTATCTCGCCCCCTTCGACTGTCTATCGCTCGACGAGCACGCCCGCGATGTCCGCGAGTACCTCCGCGCTGACGTCCAATTCCTGGAGGCGACAGTGACCGGCATCACACCCGCTGATCAAACGGTCCAGCTGTCGGTTGGCTCGCTCGGCTACGACCGATTGGTGGTCGCGCTCGGCCACGAGCTCTACGCTACACCCGGTCGCGAGCAGCCTCACGTGTACCCGTTCTACCGGGCTGCGGCAGCCCGTGCGCTCGACCGCACGCTCGACAGGCTCGTCGCACACCACGGCGACGGCGACCCCAACCGGGTCCCGACGCCCGCTCGCGATGCGGTAGCGACCGATGGGGGTGCGGCCGCAGCGTCGCTCCCAACGGCCAACGCCGCCGACCCGCTGCGCGTGGTCGTCACGGAGCCAGACACGCCCGTTTCGTGTGGCGGCGCCCCTGCGAAGGTGGCACTGCTCGCGGAGGATTACCTCTCCGACCACAGCGTCCCCTGCTCGGTGACGGTCGCCGGTCCGGACGAGCGGCCATTCGGCGACGACCACAAGGAGCGGTACGACCGCCGGCTGGCGGATATCTTCGCTGAACGGGGCGTCGACTACGTTCCTAACTTTGTGCCGAGTGAGGTGCGCAATGGTGCCGTCGTGGGCGCTAATGGCCGCCGGCTCCCATACGACCTCTATTTGCCAGTCTCGCCACAGCGGTGTCCTCGCGTGCTCACGGACCGATCGCCGCTGACCGAGGACGGCTACGTCGCGGTGGATGCGGCGACGCTCCGCCATCGCGAGCACGACCATGTGTATGGCATAGGCGACTGTACCGACCTGCCGACATCGAAGACGGCTGCGGCTGCGCGCAAGCAGGCGGCCGCGCTCGCTGACAACCTCACTGCCGACGTGACGGGTCGCGCCTACGAGGCGACATACGACGGATTCGCCGCCTGCCCGCTGCTCACCGAGCGAGGGAAAGCGATGCTGGCAGCCTATAACTACGACGGCGCCATGACGCCGGCCGTCGAGTCACGGCTCGGCTGGCTGGCCGATGTCGAACTCATCCCGCGGCTCTACTGGGGCGTGTGGCTACGGGGCTACTTACTCGGGGCCTGAACCAGCAGTGTCCGGGTCGTCGGCCGCCTCCGCGACGCGGACGGCCGCGACGGTGGCTGCCACGTCGTGGACCCGCAACACGTCCGCACCTCGGGCAGCCGCGACCGCACTGCCCGCAATCGTCGCCTCGTAGCGGTCGCCATCCTCGTAGCCAACCAGTCCGAACAGTGACTTGTGGGAGTGGCCGACCAGCACGGGACAGCCGAGTGCGCGAAACTCGTCGAGCCGGCCGAGCATCTCGAAGCTCTCGCGGGCGGTCTTCCCGAACCCGATACCTGGGTCTACGATAATCTGCGAGCGGTCGAGGCCCGCTTTCTCTGCCAGCAGCACCCGCTCGGTCAGTTCGTCGATGGTATCCTCGACGACATCGTCGTACTCGGGTTCGTTCGACGGATCGACGGGCGTGTCGATTGAGTGCATCACCACCACCGGCACGTCGTGTTCGGCGGCGACGAGCCGCATCTCGGGGTCTTCGAGTCCGGAGACATCGTTGAGAATGTCCGCGCCTGCCTCCAGTGCTGCCCGTGCGACCGCTGCTTTCCGCGTGTCGACGGACACGAGCGCGCCAACGTCATGGACCGCTTCGATGACCGGCCGGACACGGTCGATTTCCTCCTCGATAGGGACAGGGTCGGCGCCAGGCCGGGTCGACTCCCCACCGACGTCGACGATATCAGCACCCTCGGCAACCAGCTCCTTCGCGCGGGCCACCGCCGCCTCCCGGTTGTCGTACTCACCACCGTCGTGGAAACTGTCCGGCGTCACGTTCAGAATCCCCATGACAGCGGTGCCCTTCTCCCATGGGTAGCTGCCGTCTGCCGGTTCCGTGCGGATGTCGAGCCGCCGGCGAATCCGCTCGCGCACCTGCTCGAGCCCGTACGGCTGGCCCTCCAGTTTGTCGAGCAGGCGGTTGAACTGCGCGAGCGTCCCCATGAGTACGACATCGATCGGCTCGTGGTCCTGACTCGCCAACCCAGACGTCGCACACTCGCCGCCCAGCGACAGCATCTCTTCTTTGAGATAGCTCGCCTGTCGGGGCCGGACCCGCGCCTTCAGTACACGGTGAACTCCTTTGCCACGCATCCGCCAGATGCCCGCCTCGGTGACGTTTGCGTCCGCGAGCGTCGCCTCAGCGGTCTGGAGATTCGGTACCCGCTTGGGGATGTCGGTGGCGCTCCAGCGCTCACGCGCCTCTGCCACGACATACAGCGAGCCGCAGACGACCACCGCGTCATCGGAATCAGCGGCCGCAAGCGCCCGCTCGACCGCGTCGGGAACGTTCCCCTCTATCTCAACCGGGTCCGGGAACGCCTCGGCGAGCACCTCCGGTCGTTCGGCCCGCTCGGCATCTGGCCGACAGGTGTACACCGTGGCCTCGGGGAGGGCGGCCGCCATCCCTTTGTGGTCCTTGTCGGTCATCGCGCCGAAGACCAGATGGAGGTCGTCGTATTCGAACTCGGTGAGAGTCTCCGCGAGGCCGGCACAGCCGCCGGGGTTGTGTGCCCCGTCGAGCACGACCAGGGGCTCTGTCCCCATCAGTTCGAACCGGCCCGGCCAGTGGGCGTTTCGCAACCCTCGTGCGATATCTGCGGTCGTCAGGTCGACGTCGAGCGCGTCGCTCACCTGCCGGGCGAGGACGGCGGCGACGCCGGCGTTGTCCGCTTGGTGGGCGCCCAACAGCGGTAGGAACGTATCGACTCGCCACTCTTTGCCCGCGAGCGTAACCGCTCCCTCGAGCCCGTCGCGGTCCTCGTAGCTCGCAGTCACGTCGGCGTCCATGCCCCCAACGGTCACCACCTCGCCGGCCGTTGCAGCGACGGCCGCGAGCGCCTCTCCCGTCGCGGCGGTGACCAGCGGCCGGTCGGTCGCCACCTGCGCCAGATCACGCGCGATGTCGGTGACGGTATCTCCAAGCAGATCGGTGTGTTCGAGGCTGACGCTCGTGACGGCGCTCGCAACGGGATTGACGGCGCTGGTGGCATCATACCGCCCGCCAATCCCCACCTCAAGGACAGCCACGTCGACCGTCTGCCGGTCGAACTCCCACAGCGCCATCGCGGTGAGCGTCTCAAAGAAGGTGGGCGACTCGCCGGCGCCGCCCCGCTCGGTGACGTACGGCTGGACTGTTTCGGCGAACTCTGCGACGGCCGCCTTGGGCATCTTCCGGCCATCGACCCGGACCCGCTCGCGGACGTCCTGCAGATGCGGCGAGGTGTACAGGCCGACATCGAGGCCGGCCTCGCGGAGCACCCGCTCGAGCAGTCGTGCGGTCGACCCTTTCCCGTTCGAGCCAGCCACCTGCACGATGGCGTACTCGCGGTCGGGTGATCCAAGCGAATCGAGGAGCGCGCGCGTGCGGTCGACCCCGGTGCGCGGTGAGTGGCGCCGAAGGTCGAACAGCCACGACGCCGCCTCGTGGTACTGCATACGGTCTGTCGCCCCGGCGCGCGCTTAGGCGTGTCGGAGCCGGCTTTCCCACGTCAGTCAGAATCGCCGGGACAGCCCCAGCCGGCGGGCCAGGCCGCGTTCGACGACCCACTCCGCCAGTGCGCGGAATCGGTCGGCGTTGAGGTCGCCGCTGGCCCGCTTGACCAAGCGTGCCACCAGCCAGACGCCGAGCGCGAGCCCGACAAGCCCGAGCACGGCCAGCGCGACGAGATACGGGAGCGCCGCTGCTGCTAGCGCGAATAGGGTTGTCCCGCCGCGCAGCACCGCCAGCAGTTCAAGTGTCCCCGCGACGGCAACGCCAGCACCCAGCAGGACGACGAGTACGACGCCGCCGAGCAGTGCCCAGAGTCGTCTGTCGCGTCGCATATCGATATCACGCGCCGCGAGCGTAGAAAGGCTACTGGCCAGCCCGACGACTAATCGTGCCGGAACGTCCGGCTGCCGGTGAAGGCCATCGCCATGTCGTGGTCGTCGGCGGCCGCGATGACATCCTCGTCGTTGACGCTGCCCCCCGGCTGGATGACGGCGCGCACGCCTGCCTCGGCGGCCTCCTCGATACCGTCCGGGAACGGGAAGAAGGCGTCCGAGGCCATCACCGCGCCCTCGGCAGACTTTCCTTCGGCGTGTTCGTCGGCTTTCATCGCTGCCAGCCGGACGGCGTCGACCCGAGACACCTGGCCCATCCCAACACCGACGGTCTCCGTTCCGTCTGCGAAGAGGATTGCGTTCGATTTCACGTGTTTGAGCACGCGCCACGCGAACAGCATCGTCTCGAATTCTTCGTCGGTCGGTGCCCGCTCTGTCACCACCTCCAGGTCTGCGCGGTCGGGGGCCCAGAGGTCACGCTCCTGGACCAGCCGGCCGCCGACAAGCGGCTTCTCCGTCAGCCGCTCGATGCTGTCGTCCGTGCCCGCCCCGCGGAAGCCGGCCTCGCCGACCGCCAGCACACGAAGGTTCTCCTCGTCGGTGAGCACGTCCAGTGCTGCATCTGTGTAGTCGGGCGCGACGACCACCTCTTTGAACGATTCGACGACCCGCTCCGCGGTCGCGGCGTCACAGTCACGGTTGAGCGCGACGATACCGCCAAACGCACTCATCGGGTCGGTCGCAAGCGCATCCGCATAGGCGTCTGCGAGCGTGGCAGCCGTTGCACAGCCCGCGGGGTTGGTATGCTTGATGACCGCCGCCGCCGGCTCCGCGAATTCCTTAACCAAATCGAGGGCCGCGTCGGCATCATTGTAGTTGTTGTACGAGAGGTCCTTCGCGCCGGGATTCAGTTGGGGCGCCGTGACGACGTTTGCCTCTGTACAGCCGCGGTCGGCGTAGAGGGCGGCGTCCTGGTGTGGATTCTCGCCGTATCGGAGGTCCGCGGCGAACTCTTCGGCGGTGACCCGACGGGCAGGGAACTCGCCACCATCGTCGCCCTCGACGGTCACCTCGCCATCTGTGACGGTGACGCGGTCGGCGGCAAACCACCGCACTGCACGCGGATACGCTTTGAACTCCCCCTCGTGGAGCACACGCTCCTTGAGCGAGGCCGCGTCGTCGTCTTCAAAGACGGGGATGGGCTCTTGGGTGACGATAGGGCCGCCGTCGACCGTCTCATCGACGACGTGGACCGTGCAGCCGGTGACGCTCACACCCGCCTCAAGTACCTGCTCGTGGGCGTCAGTTCCGGGGAAGGCCGGCAGCAGCGACGGGTGAACGTTCAGCGCCGTCGGCACCGCATCGAGGAAGTCGCCGGTTAGCACGCGCATATAGCCGTCGAGCAACAGCAGGTCGAACTCGTAGCCGTCGAGTGCCTCAAGCACCCGTTCTTCGTGGGCCTCGCGGCTCTCGCCGTCCGCGCGGACGGCCACCTCGGTGGGAATAGCGCGCTCGGCAGCACCCGATAGCACGGGCGCGCCCTCCTGGTTCGACAGCACGACCGCGAACTCGGCGGCGTCGACCGTATCGGCGATGTGGAGGAGGTTTCGCCCGCGGTTCGACGCCAGTCCGGCAACTCGCATATACGGAAGCCGGCCCGGCCAGCGCAAAGTAGTTGCGGTCCGCCCCCGGTGGCTGTGCGCGTTCGTGGGTAGATACGGGCCGATAGCTCGCCCGTGGCCCGGCGACTATACACGCCCGTGTGCTTTCGGACCGACATACCTTTGCCGCCCGTGGCGGGAACAGGGGTATGGACCGCTCTGCGCTGGAGGCCGTCTCGCCGCTTGACGGCCGGTATGCCCGCTACACGGCGCCGCTCGTCGAGTACGCCAGCGAGGCCGCCCTCATCCGCGCTCGCGTCCGCGTCGAGACGGAGTATCTGCTCGCGCTCGCAGACCTCGCGGCAACGCCCGACCTCGATTCCGCAACTCGGGACCGGCTCCGTGAGCGTGTGGAGTCGTTCGACGCTGACGATGCTGCGACAATCAAACAGATCGAGACAGACGGCTGGAAGGGGTACGACGCCACCAATCACGATGTGAAGGCCGTCGAGTACTTCGTGCGCGAGGCTGTTCCGGAGTCGGCTCGCCCGCTTGTCCACTTCGGGCTCACCAGCGAAGATGTGAACAACCTCGCCCAGCGACTGCTCCTCGGTGGGGCCGTCGCAGACGTGCTCGTTCCCCGGCTGCGCGACCTGCGAGACACGCTCACTGAGATGGCCCGTACCCACCGCGACGTGGCGATGCTCGCGCGCACCCATGGCCAGCCGGCCACCCCAACGACGTTCGGCAAGGAGATGGCTGTCTACGCCGCCCGGCTCGGCCGTGCGCTGGGAGCCCTCGAGCGGGCGCACGAGGGGCTTGCCGGGAAGCTCGCCGGCGCATCCGGTACGTACGCCGCCCACACCGCCGCCTACCCCGATGTCGACTGGCGGGCGTTCTCGCGGACGTTCGTTGCCTCGCTCGGCCTAAACCACCAGCCGCTCTCCACACAGGTGAACCCGTGTGACGACCTCCAGACGCTGTTCGACGCCGTCCGCAATGCCAATAACGTCCTTCTCGATTTGGACCGGGATATCTGGCTGTATGTCTCACAGCGCTATCTCGGCCAAGAGACGACCGCTGGCGAGACGGGTTCCTCGACGATGCCGCACAAGGTGAATCCAATCGACTTCGAGAACAGCGAGGGGAACCTCTCGAAGGCGAACTCGGATTTGGTGTTCCTCGGCGAGTACGTCACCACCTCCCGGCTCCAGCGTGATCTTTCGGACTCGACGGTGAAGCGGAACATCGGCTCGGCGCTGGCTCACGCGCTTATCGGCTACGAGAAGACTGCCGCTGGGCTCGCGAAGGTAACCCCGAACGAGCAGGTGATGCGCGAGGATCTCGCCGCGAACCCGGAGGTCATCGGCGAGGCCGTCCAGACCATCCTGCGGCGCGAGGGCCACGAGGACGCCTACGAGCGAGTGAAGGCGCTTACGCGCGGCCAGCGCGTGACGCTCGCGGACTTCCGTGAGCTATTCGACGACCTCGAGGTGGACGAGTCGGTGCGTGAGGAGCTACACGCGCTGACGCCCGCTAGCTACACGGGCATCGCGAGTGAGCTGGTCGACGACCTGTGAGCACCGGCGCCAGGTGTCCCGCCCGCCCGGTGCGAACTGGCCACTCCTGACCGCCAGCAGCAACCCAGTGATGGCCACGACCAGCCTGGCGTGAGGGTGACGCGCCAATCGCTCGCGGCGGCGACCCCGAACGCCGTGATACGGCGACCCCCCGGGACGTACCAGTCTCCGGTGGTCGCCACGGCGTCCTCCCACTACAGGAGGAACCGCTCCTGTTCGGCGCTCATATCGACGAAAGAGTCGGCGGCATCGATGAGCTCCTCGGCAGTCGACCCCTCGAAGCCGAACACTTCGACGCGGACGCCCTGGTGGCGGAGATGCGAGCAGAGCCGCGAAAAATCACCATCGCCCGAGCAGAGCGCTACCACGTCGACGTGTTCGCCGAGTGTCACTGCGTCGAGCGAGATGCCCACGTCCCAGTCGGCCTTCTTCGAGCCGTCGGCGAACGTCTTGATATCCTTGATTTTCGTCTCGAAGCCGATATCCTCGATGGCTTCGAAGAAGTCCTCTTCGTTGGGAGAGTCTGCCCGGATGACATACGCAATTGCCCGCACGAGTTCACGATCGCGGACGGCGTTGTTCAGCAGGGCCGTGTAGTCGATGTTGCGAGAGAAGCGGCTGTGCGCGGAGTGATAGAGGTTCTGCGAGTCGGCCAGCACGGCGACCCGCTGGCTCCCGTGGAGCGGCGGCATACTAGCGCTCTCTCGGCCGCCGGGGAAAGGGTATCGCTCGCCGGCTACCGGACGGAGTCGAGAATCAGTTTCTGCTCAACGCGCTTGACCTCGTGTTGGACATCCCGTACAGCATCGATGTTCGCGGAGATGGAGGTAGCGCCCTCGTTGACGAGGAACTGGACCATCTCCGGCTTGGAGCCAGCCTGCCCACAGATGCTCGTGGCGACATCGTGCTCGCGGCACGTCTCGATGACGTCGCCGATAAGCGACAACACCGCGGGATGGAGTTCGTCGAATCGGTCGGCGACATGCTCGTTGTTGCGGTCAACCGCCAGCGTGTACTGGGTGAGGTCGTTCGTCCCGAAGGAGGCGAAGTCGATGCCCGCCTCGCACATCGACTCGACGGTGAGCGCGGAAGCGGGCGTCTCGATCATCACACCCCAGTCGCGAACCTCGGGGTCGATACCAGCCTCCGCCATCAGGTCACGCGCTTGCCGGACGTCTTCGGCATCGTTCACCAGCGGGAACATCACCTCGACGTTGTCGTATCCCAGCTCGAACAGCCGGCGGAACGCTTCCAGTTCGTGCGCGAACACGTCCGGCCGATCGAGCGAGCGGCGGATACCGCGGTAGCCGAGCATCGGGTTGTGCTCGTGTGGCTCGTCGCTTCCACCCTCCAGTTGGCGGAACTCATCGGTCGGCGCGTCGAGCGTACGGACGCGGACCGGCCGCGGGTAGAACTCGTCGGCAACGCCGCGGACCCCATCGACCAGCTGGTCGACGTACGCCTCCTCGCCGTGGTCGGCGATGTATCGTTCGGGGGTCTTGTTCGTCGAGAGAATCATGTGCTCCATGCGGAGCAGCCCGACCCCGTCGGCGCCCGTCTGGGCCGCGCGGTGGGCTGCCTCCGGAATGGAGACGTTCACCTTCACTTCTGTCGCTGTCATCGGCTTGACGGGGTTCTGCGGGCGGACATCTTCGTGGTCGTCGCCCTCCTCGTCGGCCTCTTCGACGCCAGCGACGACGGTCCCCTTGTCGCCATCGATGGTGACAGGCTGGTCGTCGGCCAGCGTCTCCGTCGCGGTGCCTGCGCCGACGACGGCCGGCACGCCCAGCTCCCGTGAGACAATGGCTGCGTGGGAGGTCATCCCGCCCTCGTCGGTGACAATCCCCGACGCGCGCTTCATCGCAGGTACCATATCTGGAGTCGTCATCTCCGTGACGATGATGTCCCCCTCGCTAACCTTGTCCAGTTGGTCGAGCTTCCGGACAATGCGGACTGGGCCGGCGGCGATGCCTGGCGAGGCGCCGAGCCCATCGACGAGTACGTCGCCGTCACCGCCGTCGGAGGCAGCCGTCGCGGCCGCCGACTCCGCGATGGTAGTAATGGGCCGCGACTGGAGCATGTATACCTCGCCATCGACAATCGCCCATTCGACATCCTGTGGCTCTTCGTAGTGGTCCTCTGCGCGCCGACCGAGTTCGACCAGCCGGCCGATCTCCGTGTCGTCGAGCACTGGGGCGGTGCGGCGCTCATCGGGCACCTCTCGCTCGATGGTTTCGCCCGTCTCGGCGTCCTTCTCCATCATGAGCTTCTTGTCGGCGACCGTCCGCTCGAGCGTCTCGCCCGTTTCGCGGTCGACGACGTAGTTATCCGGCGAGACGGAGCCGGAGACGACCGCTTCGCCGAGTCCCCACGCCGCCTCGATGATGATTTTCGGCTCGCCGGTCGATGGGTGGGACGTGAACATGACGCCAGATTTCTCGGCGTCGACCATCCGCTGGACGACCACCGCGATATCGACGCGCCGGTGGTCGAATCCCTGTTCGCCGCGGTAGTAGATGGCTCGCTGGGTGAACAGCGACGCCCAGCACTCTTTCACGCGCTGAACGAGGTCGTCTCCCTGCACGTTGAGGAACGTCTCCTGCTGCCCGGCGAAAGAGGCGTCCGGCAGGTCCTCCGCGGTGGCCGACGATCGGACGGCGACGAACGCGTCACCGTCGTCGAGGTTGGCGTACGCGTCGACGATGTCGCTGCGCATCTCCTCGGGCATCTCCGTCCCGAGAATCAGCTCCTCGGCCCGCTGTTCTGCCTCTGCCAGCGCCGCCGAGTCGTCGGGATCGACATCGACTGCCTCGAACAGCTCCTCGGCGATGCCGGTATCCTCGATGAACGTCCGGTAGCTCCGGGCCGTGACGACGAACCCCGGCGGGACGGGGAGGCCGGCGCCGGTCATCTCGCCCAGCGATGCCCCCTTGCCACCGACGAGTCCGAGGTCGTCCGACCCGATCTCATCCAGCCAGAGCACCGGACGCTCCGAACGCTGTGTCATTAGCGACAGCTTCCATCGGGGGCGTCTTAGGTGGTTCGAATGTTGGAACGCGTACGTCTCGAGGGTACTCGGCTCCGAGTGAGAATCAACAGTGTTACGCCTCGAGTATCTCTTCGCCGTCGTCCGCGGGTACCCGCACGGTCCCATCAAGCGCCACCGCTGCCGTCCCACCGACACGGATCTCTCCGTCGGTCATCGCCCGGCTCGCCTCCACGTGCACCAGTCCTGGTCGGTCCAGGAAGTGGCCCTGCTCGAACCGCATCTCTGCGGGCGTCGGGTCAAACGCGCCGAACCGGTCGAGATAGGCACCACACGCACCCGATGCGGTCCCTGTCACGGGATCTTCGGGAACGCCCGCACCGGGCGCAAACATCCGCGCGTGCAACGTCGACTCCGATCCGAGGGTGTCGAAGGTGAACGCGTACACGCCTGTACAGTCGAACTCGGCCGCGAGGTCGACCACCGCGTCGCCGTCGGTGTCTATTCCACTCAGGTCAGAGAGATACTCGACGGGGACCATCAGGAACGGTAACCCGGTGCTCGCCCGCGCCAGCGGCAGGTCCGCGCCCAGCCCCGACAGCCCCGTCTCCTCGATGCCAAGCGCCTCGGCGACCCGGTCGTAGCCGACATCGACTTCGCGCACCTCTGGGGGATTTTGGCGCATCCACACCGTCTCACCGTCCACCTCGATATCGAGGGTCCCGACGTTCGTCGCCAGCGTGTGTGTCCCCTCGGCGAGTCCTTCGGTCGCCAGCAGCGCATGACTCGCGATGGTGGCGTGGCCACACAGGTCGACCTCCTGTGTGGGGGTGAAGTAGCGTATCCGGCGGTCGGCCGTCTCGTCGGGGCGGAGGAAGGCTGTCTCGGAGGCGTTCAGCTCCCGGGCAATCGCCTGCATCTGGGCGTCGGTCAGGCCGGCTGCCTCGGGGACGACCCCGGCGGCGTTGCCCGCGAGCGGGTCGGCAGTGAACGCGTCGACGAGGAGTGCGCGGCGTTCGTCCATACCCGGCTCACGGCGACCGGGGCCGAAAGCGTGTCGCCGCCGTCAGTACGGCCAGCAGTCGCGGTGGACCTGTTCGCCGGCCTCCCCAAGCACCGGCCCACGGACGGGGACGTCGCGGCGGCCACGCTCGAACAGTGTCGCGGAGGGGACGACGAAGTCTCCGCCTGTGAGCTCGCCCGCCCGTTCGGCCGACACCGAGTAGACGACACCGCCGAGTTCGGCGATGTAGATACCGCCGGTACACATCGCACACGGCTCCGTACTCGTGTACAGCACCGTCTCATGGCGCGTCGCCGCGTCAAACTCGTGTGCGGCCCGCTGTGCGAGCGTTAACTCCGGATGGCGGCGGATGTCGTCGGCCGTGTTGACGGCGTTCCGTTCCTCCATCAGTATCTCCCCGTCCTCGGCGTGGACGAGCAGCGAGCCGAACGGTTCGTCGCCCCGGTCGCCGGCTTCGCGGGCCAGTGTCAGTGCCCGTTCCATGTACTGCTCGTGGTTGAGGGCGTCGATGGACGTGGTCACGGCCGAGCGTGGGGCGCCGCCGGCAAAACGTCCCGGGTCGACTGACATGCTTTAACCCGACCCGGACCACAGCCCGACGTATGAGCGACCTCCCCGAGGACTTCGACTGCACGATTACCAACTGGGAGTATATCTATGACCTGTGTCGGACGGTCTCTACCCAGGTGAAGGCGGCCGAGTTCAAGCCGGATGTGGTGGTAGCACTGGCGCGTGGCGGCTGGTTCGCAGGCCGGTGTCTCTGCGACTTCCTGGGACTGGACGATCTGACGAGCCTGAAGATGGAACACTACGTCGGGACTGCCGAGAAGACGGGCGATCCCACCGTCCGGTATCCGATGCCGGAGGGAAGCGTCGACGGCAAGGACGTGCTCGTCATCGACGACATCGCCGACACCGGCGGCAGCATCAGCCGCGCCCACGAGTACGTCCGCGACCGGGATGCCGGCGAGGTGCGGACGGCCACGCTCCAGCTGCTCGGCACCAGCGAGTTCGAGCCCGACTACGTCGGCGAAGAGCTCGATGAGTGGACGTGGGTTGTCTATCCCTGGAACTTCATCGAGGACATGATCGAGCTCGTCGAGGGGGTAATGGAGCGACAGGGCGGCTCGTTTACCCGCGCGGAGATTCGCGCCGGGCTCGCAGACGCACACGACATCAAGCGTATCGAGATGGAGATTGCTCAGCCCGGCCGGCTCGGCGAGGTGCTCGCAGAGATGGAGCGGCGTGAGGTCATCGAGCCGGCGGGGCGCGGCGAGTGGCAGCTGGCGTAGGTCACCTACTTTAGCGTCCGGCTCCGACCCGTGCGCATGCTCGGCTTCATCGGCGGTTCCGGTATCTACGACGCGCTCCCGCTTGCCGACACCCGCGACCGAGACATGACGACGCCGTACGGCGACCCGGCTGCGCCGGTCACTGTCGGGCAGATGCCAGACGGCACCGAGGTTGCCTTCCTCCCCCGGCACGGCCGCGACCACCAGTTTTCGCCGACGAACGCGCCCTACCGCGCGAATATCTACGCGCTAAAGGCGCTCGGCGTCGACCGCGTGCTCGCGTCGAATGCCGTCGGCTCGCTGCGCGAGGACCTGCCGCCCCGCACACTCGTTGTCCCGGACCAGATTTTTGACCGGACGCGCAACCGGACGTACACCTTCTTCGACGAGGGTATCGTCGTCCATACGCCGTTCGCGGAGCCGTATTGTCCCCACCTGACCGACCATCTTGCCGAGTCGGCACGCGAGGCCGCCGACGCTGCCGTCGCGGCAGACGGCACGTACGTCTGCATCGAGGGGCCACAGTACTCCACTCGCGCGGAGTCCGAGCAGTTCCGCGCCTCAGGTTTCGATATCGTCGGGATGACCGCGATACCAGAGGCGAAGCTCGCCCGCGAGGCCGAACTCTGTTATGCAACTATCGCCGGTGTCACCGACTACGATGTCTGGAAGCAGGACAGCGAGGTGACGCTTAAGCAGGTGCTGGAGAACGCCGCTGACAATGAGACGGGGATCAAGGCAGCGGTCCAGCGGGCAATCGAGACGATGCCTGCCGAGCGAGCCTGTGACTGTGCGACTGCTGTCGAGGGAGCTATCAACACGCCAACGACCGCGATTCCCGCCGACATCCGCGAGCGGGTTGCCCTGCTGGTTGAGGACTACCTCTGACCCCGGGAGTTAACCCGACCGGCTCGCAGCCACCTGTATGGACCCCACCATCCAACTGCTTGCTCACGAGGCGACCGGCTGGCGCGCCGGCACGTACGACGACATCGAGCGGACGCTGCGTGCGCCACTGGTCAACTCCGTCTGGCGGGTGGCGATGGCTCACGAGCCGGCGCTGTTCCGGCACGTCTGGCACCAGCTCAAGCCCGTCTTCGAGACACGCCGGTTCGGCGCCTTCTCGGTCGCCTACCGCGATACCGTCTGTTCGGGGCTTGATGCGGACGAACTCGACCCCGCTGCGCTGGAAGCGGCCCCTGCCGAGGTGACGGAACTACGCGGGCAACTCGCGACGTTCGACATCGTTGCCCCGCGGCTAGCCGTCGCCTTTGAGACCTGTGACCGACTGTTGAACGGCGGCGATGTGGCGAGTACTCCCGGCGAGGATCGAGCGGCGACCGCCCCGATGCCGGCGTGGCTTGACGCCGACCGTGGCCGTCCGGTTACGCTTGCCGGGATGGACGAGGCCGCCGAGCGCGCGCCCGAGGCGGTCGCGGCCGTCAGCGACTACCACGACCTCGGCGCGATGCTGCCGAGCATCCACCGGTGTCTCGCCCAGTGGCCCGCCGTCTTCGACGCACTGTGGACACGGCTGGAGCCGTCGTTCACCAGCACAGCGTACGGAGCCGCGACCGACGAGGCGGCCGCGCTTGTCGATGCGTTCGTCCGTGGACTCCCGACGGCTCCCGCGCTCCGGCCCGAGCAGCTGCAAGCAGCTGGCTTCGAGGCCGAGGCTGTCGACGCGCTGGCAGACCACTTCGCCGGTTTCACCGAGAACGCCGGGGATGTGCTGCCGACGCTCGTCGCCTACGCCGACACGGTCGGCGCGGCTGGTGAGCGGGACGCACTCTCGTTCCCCTGAGGGGTACGGGTCACTCTGTGGTGCCGCCGTCTGCCACCGCCTCGGTCCCGTCACTGACCGCGGCCGGGTCCCGCACCCACAGGTCGCCGAACAGCTCATCCTGCTCGAGCCGTACCTGGCCGCGGTTCGCGAGGAACAACAGCCCGAGGAACGTGTCGACTCGGGAGCCACCGGCGTCGACAATCTCCGCGTATAGCACCTCATCGCGGCCTTGCTCATACTGGCGTTGGCAGGCGAGATAGACGTCATTGATGATTTCTTCCATGTGCTCATCGTGGGTACGCCCGAGCGCGTCCGCCTCGCGCGGCTCGTCGTCCATCCGCACATCATCGCCTGTCCGGTAGTCGAGCGTCTGTGTCCCGCGCGCATAGCTGCCCGGCGAGTCCGAGGTGTCGTACGTCCGCGACTCTTTCCAGGTCGTCTCCCGCTCCCGCTCGCGGAGTTCACGCACCAGTTCGTCCAGCGTCTGTGGCGTCCCGCGGGCGTGTTTCCGCTCGAGCCGGCGGTCCATCTCCCGTTCGAGAGCCGCAAACGGGTCGTGGTCGTGCTCGTCGGGTACATCCCACGGCTCGGGGTCGGGCTCTTCGGCCGGCTCAGGGTCGTCTTCTTCAAGCATCGCGTCGGACTTCATCCGCAACAACACCGATGCGTAGAACAGCGCCCGCCCGCCCGCCCGGAGGTCGGCGTCGTCCAGTCGGTCGAGGAAGCGCTCGGTCACGCGCACGATGTCGATGTCCCACGGCTCGATTTCCCCGTCTTTGGCGAGCTGGACAAGCAGCTCCACCGGCTCGACCTGCTCGCCTTGCTCGTCGGGCGTCTCCTCGATGTCTACCGCCGAGAGGACGCTCTCGCCTGACTCTGCCGGCTCCCCGCGGTCCGCTTGTGGCTCGTGGCCTGCGATGTCGAGTGGGATATCGTCGTCGCTCATGGTCAGTCGTCGGCGGGCACCCCTTGACCGCTGAGATCGATGCCCGTTACCGCGGAGATATTATCTTCACCCATCGTGACACCAATGGCCCGCTCAGACCGTTCGAGCAGCGCCGACCGGTGAGAGACGACGACAAACTGCGCATCGCCTGCCAGGTCGTCGACCATCTCGCCGACCATCTCGGCGTTTGCGGCGTCGAGGAAGGCATCCACCTCGTCGAGCGCGTAGAAGGGGGCGGGATTGTAGCGCTGGATGGCGAAGATGAAGGCGAGTGCGGTCAGCGACTTCTCGCCGCCGCTCATTGCGTCGAGCCGCTGGACCGGCTTGTCCGCCGGCCGTGCCTTCATTGTCAGTCCGCCATCGAACGGGTCCGTCTCGTCCTCAAGGACGAGCTCGCCAGTCCCGTCGGAGAGGCGCGCGAAGATGTCGCGGAACTCCTCGTTGATCCCCTCGAACGCGTCCATGAACGTCGCTTTCTTGTTCGCCTCGTACTCGTCGATGCGCTCGCGGATGCCGTCCGCCTCTGCTTGCAGCGTATCGCGCCGCTCCTCCAGCGTTTCGAGGTCTGCGGCCACCTCGTCGTACTCCTCGATAGCCAGCATGTTCACCGGCTCGAGCTCGGCCATCTGGTTTTCCAGCTTCGTGATCTGGCCTTTCACACTGGCGAGGTCGGGGATCTCCTCGGCCTCGTAGTCGCCGACCGCTGATTCGAGTTCCTCGACTTCCCACTCGAGTCGCTCGGCCTGATCGTGCAACTCCTTGAGCTCTGCCTCGGCGTCGGCCACGCGGCTCTGCTGGGCGTCCCGCTTCTCCTTCGCCTCGCGGACCGTCTCGCGGAGTCGCTCGCGGTCCTCCTTCAGTTCGGTCAGCTCCTCCTCGAGTTCGGCGACCGCCTCGCGTTTCGTCTCGAGGGCCGCCTCCCGATCCTCGATTTCGGCCTCCAGCTCCGCAACCGTCTCCTCGGCGTTGGCCTTCCGGTTCTGAGCCGTCTCGATAGTATCATGCAGTTCCTCGATGGCGTCCTCGGCGTATTCCTTCTCGAGGGCGAGCTCGTTCAGCTCCCCGTCGAGGTCGTCCATCCGCTCGTCGAGTTTGGCGATTTCCTCGCGGATGCGCTCGGCCTCCTCGTTGAGTGCCTTCACCTCGCTGTCCTCCAGCTCTGCTTGGAGCTCCTCGATTTCGGCCTCCAGCTCTGCAATCGCCTCGTCCGTCTCGGCGATCTCCGCCTCCAGCGTCTCCATTTCGGCATCCGTCTCCTCGCGTTCGGCCTCCAGCTCCTCGATTTCGGCCTCCAGCTCCTCGATGTCCGCCTGCATATCCGCCAGTTCGTCGTCCTTGCGATCGATTGCCGCCTCGATGTCGCGCACCTTCTCGGCGGCGTCACTCTTCCGCTCGCGGGCGTCTGCCAGCCGCTCGTCAACGTCGTCAATCTCTTCGCGCAGGCTCGCGCGGTCGTCCTCGAGCCGCTGGATGCGCTCCGCCATCCGCTTGAGCTGGCCCTCGCCGCCCTTCTCGAAGGAGTACCGCGAGCCGGACGTAGAGCCGCCGGTCATCGCGCCGCTCTTCTCGACGAGGTCACCATCGAGCGTGACGAGCCGGAAGTCGCCCATCAGCTCGCGTGCCGTCTCCGTGTCTTCGACGACGAGCGTGTCTCCCAGTACGTAGGAGAACACCTCTGCGTACTCCGGGTCGAAGTCGACGAGGTTGTACGCAAAGTCGACAACGCCGGGGGCCGAAGGGAGCGCGGGCAGCGACCGCGCGTGCATTTCCGTCATCGGGAGGAATGTCGCTCGACCTGCGTTCCGCTGTTTGAGGTACTCGATACACCGCTGGCCGACGCCGTCGTCATCCACGACGACGTTTGCCATCCGGCCGCCGGCGGCCGTCTCGCACGCTTCGGCATACTCCGGTGACACCGACCCAAGCTGTGCGACCGCGCCGTGGACCCCGTCAATGTCGCCGTTCAGCACCGTCGACACCGCACGCCCGAACGAGGAGTCGCCTGACTCGCCAGCCCGTGCCTCAAGCTCAGCGTACTCCTGCTGTTTGGCCGCGATCTCGTCCTCCAGCTCCTCGAGTTCGGCTTTCAGCTCCGACCGCTCAGTCTTCAGGTCCGCGACCACCTCGGAGATGGTCTCGAGGTTTGCCTCCGCTTTCTCGAGTTCCGTCTCGAGGTCGGCCCGCTCGGCCTCGATTTCAGGAATCTGTGCCTCGGCGGTCTCGATATCGTTCTCGAGTTCTCGCTTCTGTGAGGAGCGGCGCCGCGCCTCATCGAGTAGCCGGTCTTGCTCACGCTGGAGTTCGTTGCGCTCGTCGCGCAGCTCTTCGACGCGCTCGCGGCGCTCGTCAATCTCCGCCCGCAGTTCCTCGTAGGCCGTGTCGAGGTCGGCAATCTCCGCCTCGACCGAGTCGAGTTCTGTCTGTTTCTCCTCCTTGTCGGCCTTCAACGACGCCTTCTGAACCTTGCGTTCGCGGATGTCCGTCTCTAGTTCGTCGACTGTCTCCTGCTTGCGGTCGATCTGGACGAACGCCTGGCTCCGCTCGCTTTCTGCCTCCTCGATGCGCTCTTCCTGGGTGGCGATTCGGTCCTCGAACCGATTGATTTCGCCTTTCAGCTCCTCGATCTCGCGTTTGATCGCCAGCTGTTCGTCCTCGCCCTTTCGCTCGATTTCGTGGTTGAGATCTGCGAGATCCTCCTCAAGGCGAGTGACTCGGCCGCGTCGCTCGTCGAGTTCGCTCCGCAGTTCTTCGAGCGCCGTCTCCCGTTCGTCGATCTCCTCGCGGGTCTCTGCCAGCGCCTCGCGTTTGTCTTCGAGTTCGGCAGCTTTCAGGTACCCTTCGTACTCGTCTTTTTCCTCGCGCAGCTGTTCGTACTCAAGGGCCGTCTCCCGCTCATCCGCGAGCTGGTTGAGCCGCTCCTGTTTCTCTTCGATCCGCAGGGCCGCCTCGTCGATACGTTCCTGGACCGTCTCCAGCTCCTCGAAGGCGTCCGCCTTCTTGGCGTCGAACTCCGCGACACCAGCAATCTCGTCGATGATGCCCCGACGGGCCTGCGGCGTCATCGTGATAATCTCCGTGACATCACCCTGCATGACGACATTGTACCCTTCTGGGGTGACGCCGGCGGCCGCCAGTAGGTCCTGGATGTCCGAGAGGTTCACCGCGCGGTCGTTAAGATAGTAGTAGGAGTAGTAGGTGTCTTCGTCGGTCTGTTTCACTCGGCGGCGAACGCGAATCTCGTCGACGTCGCCAACGTCCTCGCTTCCGGCCGCTGAGACAACCTGATCGCGGGTCAGTGTTCGGTCGGCGTTGTCGAGCACTACCTCGACGGACGCCTCTCGCTCCCCTCTGAAGCCGTCGGCGTCTTCCCCGCTTGGGTCGAAGATGAGGTCGGTCAGCTTCTCCGCGCGGATGCCGGACGTGCGCGCCAGCCCGAGCGCGAACAGGACAGAGTCGATGATGTTCGACTTCCCTGAGCCGTTCGGGCCGCTGATGGTGGTGAAGTCCTCGTAGAAGGGGATTCGCGTCTTCCGGCCGAAACTCTTGAAATCGTCTAGGACGAGCTCTTTGATGTACATGGGGGCGCTCGTGGCGGCCCCGGATCAGGCGACGATAATGTCGTCGGACCCGGCGGTATCGTCGTCGGCTTCCTGCTCCTCCGGCTTAGTCCCGTCGGCCGCTGTGGCCGTCTCCCCGCCGTCGGCGGCCGGTGTCTCGCCAGCCTCGGTCGGGGGGTCGTCAGCGGGCCGCTCGGGAGCACGGTTTGCCGTCCCCGCAATAATGTCGTCCAGTTCGGGCCCGAAGTGGTCCTCGATGAGCCGGAGCCGCTCTTTTGTCTCCACGAGCTCGTCAGTCAGTCCCGAGACTGTGGCCTCGAGTTCGGCGACGGTCCGCTCCAGCTCCTCCACACGGTTACCTGTCATGTCTCCACCGCCACACTCCATGGGCTTAAACCTGCGTCAGACATTGACATGACGACTGATATATCGCTGCCGGCGGCCGGTTGTACTAGCGTTCTCAGGTTGTGAGAACGTCACCGCGAGTATATACGTCCGGGTCACCTCTGTCTTCGTACAGCGTCGTGGTGACGCTGCGCGCCGTCGGAACGGCGCTCTGCGCCGGAATGGGGACCGGCGTTTCCTCGACTGTCCGTCGAGTGGCGGTCCAACTTGGACCGTTCTCACTATCGCGACGACAATGGCGCTTGATTGATTTGCTGCGGACGCTATGGTTAGGAGTCTCCACACGGCCGATCAGACTGTAGTTGAGCGGTTCGTGGCGGTGTGCTGCCCTGCAGACGACCACACACCCAGCCGTAGGTCCGTCAGGCTAAAGCCGGCGGCACCGAACCGTATAGCTAATGACCGCCCAGACCGCCGAGCGGGACCTGACGGCCGTCATCGGGCTGGAGGTCCACGTCCAGCTTGAGACGGAGACGAAGATATTCTGTGGCTGTCCGACCGATGCCGCCGAGGACGAGCCGCCCAACTCGCGGACCTGTCCGACGTGTCTCGGGCTCCCCGGCGCGCTTCCGGTGTTGAATGAGGCGGCCGTGGAAGCCGCAGTGAAGGTGGGGAAGGCTATCGATGCCGACGTGCCCACAGAAACGCGGTTCCATCGGAAGAATTACTATTACCCTGACCTGCCGAAGAATTTCCAGATTACACAGTACGACGCGCCCATCTGTGCGGACGGCGAACTCGCCTTCCGGGTGGACGACGAGGAACGGACGGTTACCATCCGGCGGGCCCATCTTGAGGAGGACCCCGGCAGTCTCCAGCACGCCGGCGGCAGCATCGATACTGCCGATTATACTCTCGTCGACTACAACCGCGCCGGGACGCCACTGATGGAGATTGTTACCGACCCGGAATTCCGCGGCGCCGGCGAGGTGCGGGCCTTCCTCGCGAAGCTCGAAGAGGTGCTAGAGTATCTGGGCGTGTTCGACGCTGGTCGGGACGGCTCGCTGCGTGTGGACGCAAACCTGTCGATAGTGGATGCGGAGGCGCTCGCAGAAGATCGCGAGACGGCCCTCGCGACGGCCAACCGGACGGAGGTGAAGAATATCTCCTCGCACAAAGGCGCCGAGCAGGCGCTTGCCTACGAGGAGACCCGCCAGAAGAACGCCCTCCGGCGCGGTCGCGAGGTTGAGCAGGAGACTCGCCACTGGGACGAGTCCCGCGGCATCACCGTCTCGATGCGCTCGAAGGAGGCGGAGAAAGACTACCGTTACTTCCCTGAGGCTGACTTGCCACCGTTACGGGTGGCCGACTGGCGCGATCGGATCGATATTCCGGAGTTGCCGGACGCCCGTCGCGAGCGGTTCCGTACGGAGTACGGACTAAGCGCAGAGGCGGCGGCGAAACTCACTTCGACCAAGCAAGTGGCCGATTTCTTCGAGGACGTCGCCGCGGAGTTCGACGCCGATCTCGCGGCGACGTGGGTGGCGGACAACCTGCTGGGCGAACTCAACTACCGGGACATGGCGGTGACAGACGTCGACGATCGGCTGGGGGAGTTCACGCGGCTCATCGAACTCGTGGATGCCGACGAGATCACGACGAAGAACGCCGAAGAGGTGGTGCTCCGCCGGATGCTCGACGACGGGCTCGCGCCCGACGAGATCGTTGAGCAAGAGGGACTCGGCAAGACCGACGATGATGCGGTACAGGCAGCTGTCCAAGAGGCTATCGAGGCGAATCCCGAGGCGGTCGCCGATTACGAGGCCGGCGAGGACGGCGCGCTTAATTTCCTCGTCGGCCAGGTGATGCAGGCGACGGGCGGGTCGGCCGACCCCGGCGCAGTCAACGAGCGGCTGCGTGCGGAGTTGGACGGCTAACCTGACTATCGCTCGGGTGCGTCGACGCTTAGACCGGCGTCGGCACGGTCGCGGGCGACCTCGGGGTCGACACGTAACAGGACGACCAGTAGTGCCGCTGCTGCCAGCTCGAGGGTCACGGAGACGACGCCGAGCAGCGTCCGTGCGGAGCCGCCCTCCGCTCCGGCCGCGCCGATGGTCGCCAGCAGCGGCGCGACGTAGTGTGAGTAGAGCGTAGCACCGAGCCCTCCGTGGCTGTGTTCCTCACCGGTGCCAGGAGCGGGCCCGCCTGCGAGCGCGAACCCGTGGTCGAGGACGGTGTGCCACGCAATCCAGCCCACGAGGTACGTGGCCATCGCGGCGATGCCGAGCCGGTAGGCGGTCCGCCGCTCCAGTCGGCCCCGGCCTGCAACAAGTAGCCCAGCGAGGATAGCCAGTGACGAGCCGACAAACAGGACGGGTCGTGGCCGCTCGAGCATGCGCCCGCCGAGATATTCGTCGAGCAGACCGTTGGAAACAATGCTCGCCAACTGCTCGGACCCGACGGCGAAGTGGATGACTGCGACGGCGCCGACGAACTGGACGGCGACGAACTGAAGCCGCCGGACCGTACGCTCCTCCATACTGGGCTCACGGGAGCAGCGGTCAAGAGCCCCGCGGTTGGTGGCGGCTGTCGTGGCTGTCGGCAACAGTGACTGGAGCCGAAACCGTGCGCCCGCGGCGCCGGATATGCACCTGACGAATGGCACGACTGCGTCGAATTTATCATGATTATGGATGGGGTTATCCGTCGGGAGGTTTTAGTAACCCGTGTATGGCTACCAGCGAGCGCTCCGGATTCGGTATCGACCACCCCACCGTCGTGCCGGCGAACTTCGAGCCAGACCCGACCGACGACGAATCCGAAGGAGATGCCGACCGGACCCGCGGCGAGTAGCAGCACCTCGGTCGCCTATTACCTCTCTGCCGATGACAGCCGGCCGCGTTTATGATGAAAAGAAGGTTCTTGTGACTGTGGAGTAGACCGGTGGTATGGGACTCTTCGACCGTATCCGCGGTGGCGATGGCCCGCGGGTTGCCTTCTTTGGCATTGACGGTGTGCCGTACAGCCTTATTGCCGACAATCCCGACCGATTCCCCAACCTGACCGCACTCGCCGACGAGGGGGCCGGCGGCGCCATCGATTCGATTGTCCCGCCGGAATCGTCTGCCTGCTGGCCGGCGCTTACCACGGGTGTCAACCCCGGTAGTACTGGCGTCTACGGCTTCCAGGACCGCGAGAACGGCAGCTACGACACATACGTCCCGATGGGGCGTGACGTCCAGGCCACCCGCATCTGGGACCGCGTTACTGACGCTGGCCGGGACGCGACGGTGATGAATGTCCCCGTCACGTTCCCGCCACAGCGGGATGTCCAGCGAATGGTGTCGGGGTTCCTTTCGCCGGGCGTCGAGAAGGCCGCCTACCCGGACGACCTGCGCGACCACCTCCAGTCATCAGGCTACCGTATCGACACGAACGCGAAGCTTGGCCACAAGGCCGACAAGACGGAGTTCGTCGAAAACGCCTACGAGACGCTTGAGCGGCGCTACGAGGCCTTCTCGCACTACGTCGGCCAGGACGACTGGGATCTCTTCTTCGGCGTCTTCATGACCACTGACCGGGTCAACCACTTCCTGTTCGGCGATTACGAGCAGGACGGCCCTAACAAGGAAACCTTCCTTGAGTTCTACGAGCAGGTCGACGCGTACCTCGGTCAGTTGCGTGAACAGCTGCCCGAGGACGTGACGATGGTCGTCGCCAGCGACCACGGCTTCACCACCCAGCAGTACGAAGTCCACCTCAACGCGTGGCTTGAGGAGCAGGGGTGGCTCGACTACCGGACGGACGACCACGATGCGCTGACGGACATCAGCGAAGACGCTCGCGCCTACTCGCTCATTCCTGGCCGTGTCTACCTCAACCTCGAGGGCCGCGAGCCGCGGGGCAGCGTCCCGCAGGACGAGTATGAGTCGGTGCGTGACGACCTGCAGGCGGAACTGGAAGCGCTGGAAGGGCCGACCGGCGAGCCGATCGCTCAGCGAATCGTCACCAAGGAAGAGGCCTACCGCGGCCCTCACGACGACATCGCGCCTGACCTGACCATCATCCCGACGCACGGCTATGATCTGAAGGCCGGGTTCAAGGGCCACGACGAGGTGTTCGACACTGGTCCGCGCAACGGGATGCACTCCTTCGAGAATGCCTGTCTGTTCGTTGATGACGACCGCGCCCGCGTTGACGATGTCGACCTGTTCGATATCGCGCCGACATTGCTGGACCTGCTGGATGTCGATGCTGACCGCGGTGAGTTTGACGGCGCCTCGCTGGTCTAACCGGCTACCGTCCTCCGACGGCTGCCGTCGATCATCGGGAGTCGGCGGTTGGCCATAAGATATTCTACCACACAGCCATCTTCTCCGTCCGTCGGGGCGATCCGACGCGTGGTGTCTTCGCCCAGAGCGGACGGGGCGTCTCCCTTGACATCCTCCCACCCCTGAAGGGGTGGGATTCCTCCGGTGGGGATGGTGGCTACGCCGTCCCCACAGAGGCAAGGTTCCCATCGCCGGTACTCCGGTTTGTGCGCTCCTCGTTGGGACTGGCCCTTTCGGGAGAGCGTGATAACTCCGACCAGGTGTGGTCGTCCCACGTGAGGCGCACGGGCCGTGCCATCGACCTCACTGCGCCTTCGCCAGCCTGCCGTTCGAGGAACGTCTGAGACGCGTCGAGGTCGGCGTGGCCCCCGTAGCCACACGAACATCGGACCACGTCGCCGTCTCGTTCTGTACTCTCCCGCTCGCCACAGACGGGACACTCCGCCGTCGTGTACGCTTCTGACTCGACTTCGACCGTGATGCCGTACTCCT
>NZ_JBDGTV010000006.1:0-137856 GCF_042216475.1 Halosegnis sp. | reverse complement strand
ACGCCGACTACAACGCGAGCAAGAATATTGCTCGCAAGCTCGCAAAGCGTCTCCACTCGGGGCAGACGTCTCCGAGTGGAGGAGCCACCTATCAACTGGCTCTAGCGTCGGGGACACTGACCCTGAACGGCAAGTTCTACGCCGCCAATCGTGTGTCGGCAGACGGGGCGTCCACCGACAAACCCCACCCTCAACGAGCGAGGTCGGCAGACCGAGCGAAGTAGGGTGGGGTAGTTGATTCACACGAGGAGTTTGCCAATCAACACGGAATCAATCACCCACTGCTGTCAGTCAGGGAGAAAATGTCGCCGAACAGTACGGTGTCAGACGTGCCGAACACGACGGGAGGCGCCGCATCCTCCAGCGGGCGGTCATCCTCATTGACAACACCGGACGATCATATTCCCACGACAATCGAGGCTAGCTCACCAGATGAAGTCGATCTCAGGCCAATCAACGAGGCGTTGAGTGGCCGACGAGGGATGGCCTCTTCCGGTAGTGCACGTGCGGCACACGGCCGATATAGCGTTAACTCGGCTACCGGCATCTTTCCGGGTGATGGTGCCGCAGACGGGCGGAGTCAAGGACAACGCCCTCGCAGACCTGCCGCCGAGCGCGAAACTCGTTTACAAGACTCTCAAGTACGAGGGTCAACTCACGCAGTCGGCGCTCGCCGAGGAGACGCTGCTCCCGCAGCGGACGGTTCGGGAGGCGCTGGCGCGTCTTGAGGCAGCCGACCTCGTCGTCTCCCGGCCAGCGGTAATGGACGCGCGCAAGCGCGTATATTTACTCGCGGCAGACGCCGAGCCCGTCGTGTTATAGTCGGTCAACGGGGGGGAGCCGCCAGCACACACTCGGCCCGCGCTTATATAGCGGTTGGCCGTCCGTACGGATGTGTCAACGTTCGTCGTCGTCGGCGGTGATGCCGCCGGGATGTCAGCAGCGAGCAAGGCGAAACGGGAGGCTCCGGACCTCGACGTGGTTGTCTTCGAACGGGGCGAATGGGTCTCGTACGGCGCCTGCGGACTCCCCTACTATATAAAGGGCGAAATACAGTCACTTGACGACCTCGTATCAGTCACGCCCGAGGAGTTCCGGGAAGAGCGGGACATCGACCTCCGAACCGGTCACGAGGTGACGACTATTGACCCCGACGAGCGGACGGTGACGGCCGAAGGCGACGAGGGGACAGTTGTGCAGCCGTACGACCACCTGCTTCTCGCGACGGGTGCCGAGCCGGTCACGCCTCCGATTGAGGGGCTGGAGCGAGAGGGAGTATTCACGCTCGGCTCGATGTCCGATGGAAAAGATCTCCGGGAATACGTCGGCCGCGCCCGGTCAGACGAGCGACTTCAGCAACCCGACAGCGGTCCCGCCTGCCAGTTCCTCGAGACGTGCAGCGGGCCGGTTGGCATCGTCGGCGGCGGCTACATCGGTGTCGAGATGGCCGAGGCGTTGGCGGCCAACGGCTTTGAAGTCCACCTGTTCCAGCGAGGGGACCGGATACTGAAGGGATTCAGCGAAGCGACCAGCCGAACGGTATTGGAACATGTCGCCGACCAAGGAGTCGCGGTGTATCTCGGGGGCGAAGTGGCAGAGCTGGCCGGCGGCGAACGCGTTGAAGCTATTGTCACCGACGCTGAGCGGGTACCCGTCGACATGGTGCTCGTCGGGACAGGCGTGCGCCCGCGGACGGCGCTCGCGGAGGCGGCCGACATCGAACTCGGCGAGACGGGAGCAATTGCGACCGACCGCTTCCGCGAGACCAACCTTCCGGATGTCTACGCAGCTGGCGACTGCGCGGAGGCAGAACACGTTGTCACGGGCGAGCCAGCCTATATTCCGCTGGCACTGACAGCTAATCGACACGGCCGGGCGGTCGGCCAGACAATCGCCGGCGAGCCGACGGAAGGGGGTGCCATCGCAGGGACAGCGGCAGTGAAGGCCTTCGAGATGGAGGCTGCCCGGACAGGAGTACTCGACCACGAGCAGGCGCGAGCGGCTGGCTTCGACCCGCTAACGGAGACCATCGAGGCGAAGTCACGGGCGGGCTACTACCCGGAAAGCGGGACTGTGCAAGTGACACTGACAATCGACCAGTCGACGGGGCGAGTGCTCGGCGGGAGTCTCGTCTCCGAGTACGGGGAAGGGGCTGTCCACCGAAGCCACGCACTCGTGGGGGCGGTCACTGAGGGTGTGGGCGTCGACGAGCTAGCGAATTACGATCTCGCGTACGCACCGCCGTTCAACACAACATGGGACCCCGTGCTAACGGCCGCGAAGGTGGTCGGCGGAAAGCGGTAGTCAGAACGGCGCGTCTGTCGGGTCCGTTGCGTCGCCGCCGTCCGTCTCTACCGGTTCCGCGCCGAGCTTCTCGGCTAGTTCGCCTCGCTCGTCGAGCTCAGCGAGGATATCGCTACCGCCAATAAACTCTCCGTCGACAAACGTCTGCGGGATAGTGTCCCAGCCGGAGTGTGTCTCGAGTGCCTCGCGGAAGGCGTCGAGGTTCTGGAGCGTGTCGACGGTAGCGACATCGTCACGGTACTGGCTGATAAGCCCCAGCGCGCGCTTCGAGTAGCCGCATTGAGGCATCATTGCGGTCCCCTTCATGAAGAGTACGACATCGTTCTCCTCGATTGCCTCGTCAATGCGCTGCTGTACCTCCTCCTCGTCGAGTCCCTGCTCGCGGGGGTCGAACGTCATAGGTACAGGTTCGCGCCCAGCGTCTTGGGCGTGTCGCTCATTCTCCACACCCTTCGCAGTCACAGTAGCGCATACAGACAGGGTTGGCACAGTCCGGCGAGCGAGCGCTGCAGTGCTCACGGCCGTGCCGAATGAGCAGAACGTGAAGCGGATATTTTAGTCCGTCTGGTACCAGTTCGTCCAGCAGGTCATGGACCCGGGCGTTCGAGGCAGACTCGGGGACAAGCCCGAACCGCTTCGAGACTCGTTCGACGTGCGTGTCAACGGCCATCGTCGGCTTCCCGAAGTGGAAGTTCAACACGACGCTCGCCGTCTTGGGGCCGATTCCCTTCACATCGGTGAGCCACGCTTTCGCCTCGTCGGCGGGCATCGCGTCGAGGAAGGCCAGCGAGTAGGCACCGCCGGTCTCCTCGCGCACCGCTGCGAGCGCCCGCTGGATGCGCGCGGCCTTCTGGTCGGGGAGACCCGCAACTCGGATGACCTCCGCTAATTCCTCGTGGGGGGCTGCCTCGATGGCCGCGAAGTCCTCGTATGTTGAGAACAGTTCTTCGGCCGCGCGGCGGGTGTTCTCGTCGGCAACATTCTGAGAGAGGATAGTAGTGACAAGCTGGCGGACACCGTCGCCAGGGTCAGCGGCGTCGCTGCCGTGTTCACCCTCCCGCTGTGCGGGGCCGTACAACGACACCAACTCGTCGTGGAGTTCACGGACGGCTGCGGCGTCCCAGTCCTGTCGCATGGCCATATCTGAGACAGAGGACGGCGACACGTCAACGCCGGGGTCCCGGCGAACCCTCGCCAGCGACGGCCGCGACGAGCTGGTCGAGTGCGGCCACCTCACCGTCGCCGATTGCGTGCCCCAGTTCGGGATACGTCTCGACGGTCACGGTCGCGCCCATCGCATCGAGCAGCTCACCAGTCGCCTCAACGTGGGCCGGCGAGACGTGCGGGTCCTCGTGGCCGACGCCACAGGACGCCGGGGACCCATCGAGGGTTCCCTCACGGGCAGTGAGCGTTGCCGTCTGGCCAAGCAGACCGCCCGCGAGCACGGCCAGCCCGCCGTATCGGGCCGGCCGACGGGTAGCGAACTCGGCGGCGACGGCGGCCCCCTGCGAGAAGCCGGCCAGTACCGTCTGCTCCCGATCGACGCCGGCCTCGCGAGCGATGGACAGTGCGGCGGCAACCTGCCCGAACGCCGACTCGAGGTACGCACTGCGCCGCTCGTCGACGGGATCGGTGAAACCGCCGGGGTACCAGACTCGGCCGGCGGCCGCAGGCGCGACGTAACACACCCCGTGGTGGTAGACTTCGTCGACGAGCCGGAGTATTCCAGCTGGGGAGTCACCCCGGCCATGCAGCAGGACGACAGCCGCCTCGGCAGCCGCAGCTGGCGCGCCCGCCGTCTCTATCGGCTCGCCTGCGTGGGGATCTATGGTCACGGCGTCGACAGCGGCGGGAGCTGCGACTCAATTGTCTCGCGGTCGGACTCGAACTGGTCGGGAAGGTAGAGCCGGTGACCCGGCGCTGGGTCGCCGACCGTCATGTCGACCGGCTCCGTGGCCAGCTCGAAGAGGATACCACCGGCGTCACGGACGTACAGCGACGCATAGAACTCGCGGTCTTTCACGTACGAGACACGACAATCGTCGCGGCCGGCCAGCGTCTCGCGCCACTCTTGGAACGCCGGCTCGTCGTCGACGCCGAGCGCAACGTGATGGAGCGTGCCGGCGCCCTCGCGGCCGAATGAGGTCTCCCGGTCGAGCATGTCCACGACGCCGCGGGGTGTCTGGTAGCGGACCCGGTCGCCATCTTGTCCGCCCCGCTCGAGTCCGAACGTCTCCAACAGGCTCGCGGTGACGAACGGCCGCGCGGACAGCACCGACACGCCCGACAGCCCGCGGATACCGTGGACGGTCGGCACCGGCCCGTCCCACGGGTCGGCGTGACCCCGCGCGGTGACGAGTTCGAGGTGGGTGCCGTCAGGGTCGCGAACAGGGAGGACCCGTTCGTCGAACCGCGTCTCGACAGAGCCGGGGTCGTGACCGCGGGCCGACAGCCGCTCGCGCCAGTAGTCAAGCGATCCCGACGGAACGGCGAGGCCAACGGCAGAAATCTGCAGGCGGCCTACCCGACCGTCAGCCTCCTCGCAGAACGGAAAGAAGGTGAGAACGGTGCCGGCGGCGCCTGTCGCATCGCCGTAGTGGAGGTGGTACGAGAACCGGTCCTCGAGATCGACCGTCCGTTTCACGAATCGCAATCCGAGCGTGTTGGCGTAGAAGTCGGCATTCGGCTGGGCCTCGCGGACGATGCCCGTGACGTGGTGGATGCCGTGGACGGTCGGTCGCACAGGCTGGCTATCCGGTCTAGACGGACAAGCGCGACTGCCACCGAAGCATGCCGTCACTCGCTCTGTCGCCATCTTCGGCTGACACCACCGTTACCGGGCGACGTGCGTGCCCGCGGGTGCTTATAGTCAGGGCAGCCGAACGGTCGGTATGCCCGAGGAACCCACCCCGGTCACCGACGAGTTGCCTGATGCCCCGATGCACACCACCGGCACCGACCATATCACGGTATGGGGGTCCAACGAGGCAGACACGGTCGCCTTCTACCGCGACCTGCTGGGGATGCCGCTCGTGCTCCGCCAGCCGAACCTCGACGATCCCTCTCAGACGCACCTGTTCTTCGACACCGGCGACGGCCGCATCCTCACCGTCTTCGTGAGCGACGACCGTGACTCAGCCCGCGGCCAGCGGCCCCAGACCGGCGCCGTCCACCACCTCTGTTTCAGCGTCGCCCCCGAAGAGTTCGAGGAGGTGGTCGATGCAATCGAGGCCGACGGGCGCGGTTACAATATCTTTGACCGCGGCATCTTCTACTCACTGTACACTCAGGACAACAATGGCCTCGTCATCGAATTGTCGACAGACATTTTCGAGATTCCTGACGAGCGGCGCGGCGAGGTGCTCGCGACCGCACAGCGCATTCGCGAGGAGGCGGGCGCCGACTTCGCCGGGCGCGAACACCTCCGAGCCGCGCTCGAACAACTCGGTATCGAGGTCCACGAGTACGACCTGCCGGATGCAGAGACCGGCACCGGCGTGTAATCAGAGCCGCTCGCGCTGGTAGGAGCCGTCGTAGGTCTCCTCGTGATCAGCCGTCGCAAGGACGAACTGGGCGATGCGGGCCCCCCGGTCTACGACGAGTTCGTGGCCCACCTGCAACAACCCCTCGCCTTTTCCTTCGTAGCCGGCATCCCAGACGGCCGTATTAAGCATACAGGAGTTGCGCATGAGCGATGAACGCGGGGAGACAAAGCCGACGTGGCCGTCCGGAATTCGGACTGTCTCGGCGTAGCGTGCGATGTAGTGGCCCGGCGCAAGTCGGAACGTCCCGTCGTCTGCCGCGACCGACTCGCGCTCGCCAATCTGTTTGCCGTCCGTGCCGATGTGACCCGGCTCAACCTGTCGATCAATGCCGGCGAGCGTCAGGTCGACACCGTTGGGCTGGACCTGTTTGTCGGTCGTCGGTTCGACATGGGCCGCGACGAACGCGCCACTCTCGTACATGGCGGGCCTCCTGTCCAAGCGAGGTTAGGCCTGTCGGCGCCGGCGAACCCGCGAAGTTTTCCACTGCCACGGCTAACCAGTCACATGGAGCAGACGACGGCCGGCGAGTACCGGGTACTGCCCGGCCGCGAGGACGGCGAGCTGCTGCTACTCGATGTTGAGAGCGGCGACCCGACGTACGTCCCGGCCGATGATGAGGCGGACCTCCCGGCGGTTGGCAATCGGATCACCGCGGAGCTCGCGTGGGTCGACGGTGACCCCCAACTGGCCGGCTTCGAGGTGGTTGCCGACACCAGTTTTCATTTTGTCCGGACCGACGAGCCGATATTCGAGGCAGCAACTCGCTGCTGGGAGGAGGCCAAAGAGTCGAACGCGGGGATGAGTTCGCGGGTCACTCACGGGACGGACGGTGAACCAAACGGCATCGTCTATACGTTCGCCAGACAACCGGGCCAGCGGGACCTGTTCGCGGAGTTTCGCGATGGCGTAAAACCGCTTGAGCCACTGCTTGTGCGGGCGGCAGGAGGCCGCGAGGCGTATCCAAATGGGGACGCGGGCCCAGACCCGCCGTTCGAGGTGTTCGTCATCGCCGCCGAGGAGCCGTTCGTCGCCGTCTACATCGTGCTTGACCCGGTGGGATTTCTCGCAGAGACAGTGCGGGACACGTACGTCTCTGCCGGCGGGCTGACAGACCGGCTGTGACGCGGAGTTTATGCCGTCCCGGCGCCGGGTAGCGCCCATGCACGACGTGTGGGAAACCACGGTCAGATTTGCGGAGACCGACGCACAGGGCATCGTTTTCTACGGCGAGTATGTCACGTACCAAGATGAGACGTTCTCGCAGTACCTCCGTGAGGTAGGCTATCCGTGGACGGAAATCGAACAGGAGAACTGGGATATCCATGTCGTCAGTGTAAATATCGATTACCGCGCGCCGGCGGAGTTCAGCGACGAACTCGTCTGTGGCATCCGCGTGGCCGCCATCGAGGAGTCCTCGCTGACGCTGGAGTGGCGGTGTCGTCGCCGCGATGGCCCTGTCTGTGCGGAAGGAACAGTGACCCACGTCGCCGTCAGCGACGGCGAGACAACTCGCGTCCCCGAGGGATTCCGCAAGGCGGTGCGCGACTACCAGACCGAGCCGCCGGAGCCGGTGTAGTAGCGAGAGACCCACACAGGCTAAAGTCTGCGGCCGCGAACGGCTGTATATGACACTCTCGGGCGAGGACCTCGGTGACGTGCTGGCAACCCACCTGATGAGCGACGGCCTCTACGTGACGGACTGTGAGCGCCACGACGGCGCGGTTCACATCGGTTACGAGTCGCCCGGCGTAGGCGAGACTATTCCACAGACACAGGTTGGATCCCTGCTGCGGCTACTGCTTGATCTTGCGGGCATCGAGACGGAGGGGCGTGACGTCTCGGGCATCCCCGAGGTGGGCGAGTGGGAACCAGAGAACGTCGAGGTGTGGGCCTTCGAGGACGCCGATGCCGACGATAGAGAGGCAACGGGCCACTTCGAGGTGCACGAAGGATGGTTCCACGCCTTGGAGGCAGGCTATCTCTCGGAGACGGACTTCTCGACGCTCGTGCTGTCGACGTTGGAGTAGTCAGGACCGCTCGACGATCGCCGGCTCTTCGCGACTGTCGTGGTCCACCGCGACTGCATGGCTCGTATGACGGGCGTGGGTGTGTGCCCACCGGCGCGCAGCCGACTCCTCCAGCCGCTCGACTGCCTCGCGACAGTTGCGACACACCGCTAACCACGGCCGCACGTCGTCCGGAAAGTGCCCCGTATGCTCGTGGTGGTCGATGGCGAACGCCGCGAGCGCTTCGTTTCCCAGTCCGAGGTCGTCGAGTTCGTGCTCAAGCGTCCACGAATCCTCACAGCGCGAGCAGGTGACCGTCGGGACGTTCGCGGGGTCCGTCTCAGAATCGGGCATACCGTGCGCAACCGCCGTGACGGACAAGAAAGTGGGCGCTCGCAGTGGCGTTTTCCCTGCCCGGCTACACCACTGGGTATGGATGCCGACGCCGCGCGACGGCACCTACTCGGGAAGCGCCACGAGTGGGTATGCCGAGCGCTCGACTGCGCGGCGAGCGTCGCCGCCGGCTGGGACGGGCCCGCAACGACCGACCGCGAGCGGGTCGTCCCCCCATATCGGGCGACGCTCAGGCGGGCAGGCGTGCTCGAGGCGGCGCCCACAGTGCTCGGCGAGTGTGTCGCGGCCGCGGGCGAGCGGCTGGCGGCCGACCCTGTCGCCGCACCACCGTACGTCGTCGTCACCGGCGAGGGGTTGCTCCTGCGTGCAACGCTCGACAAGCGGCTGCTCGTCTGGGTGCGGGCGTTCCGGCTGCGGCGCACGGCCGGCGGCGGGTCGCGTCGCTACGAGCGAGTCGCGACCGACCCTGAGGGGGCCGTCGCCGTCGAAACTATCTGACGGGCCGGTGAATCCTCCCACATGGACACGGAGGTGTTCGGAGCCACAACGCCCGTCGTCGGGATGGTCCACCTGCCGCCGCTACCGGGTGCGCCCCGCTACGACCCCGCGGCCGGCCGCGAGCGGCTTCACGAGGCAGCCCGCCGGGACGCCGCGCGGCTAGCAGAGGGCGGCGTTGACGCCATCCTCGTCGAAAACTTCGGCGACGCTCCCTTCTATCCCGAGTCGGTGCCTGATCACGTCGTCGCGGACCTGACGGCCCTGACCCGGACAGTCCGCGAGACAGTCGACGTGCCGGTTGGCGTAAACGTGCTCCGTAACGACGGGCCGAGCGCGGTCGCCGTCGCGGCCGCAGCCGGCGCCGGATTCGTCCGGGTCAATATCCACGTCGGGGCGCGTGTGGCCGACCAAGGCATTCTTGAGGGGCGTGCCCACGAGACGATGCGGCTGCGCGGGCGCGTCGACGCAGACGTCCGCGTGCTCGCGGACATAGACGTGAAACACTCCGCGCCGCTGGCGACCGAGAACGATGCGGAGCCAGCGGCCGAGGCTGCCGAACGTGGACTGGCGGACGGCATCATCGTCTCAGGGACGCGAACTGGCCGAGCGACGCCAACAACGGCCGTCGAGGCGGCCGTCGAGCGGCGCGACGAACTCGGCCTCACAACCCCCGTCCTCGTGGGCAGTGGTGTCACCGCAGACACCGTCGCCGACCTGCTGCGGGTCGCGGACGGGGTCATCGTCGGGACGGCGCTGAAGGAGGGCGCCGAGACGACAAATCCCGTATCAGTCGGGCGGGTGGAAGAACTTATTGCAGCTGCCGACCGGGTACGTTAGCCGTCCAGTAGGGTCAGTTTGTCGCGGTCGTACAGGTCGAGTTCGCTCACCATCGACGGCGATTGCTGGGCAGCGAAAACAACGGCCTCGGCGACCTCTTCGGGTTCAATGGCCTCACCAGGAGCGAACTGCTCCTCGAAGGGGGCAGTCGAGAACTCCGCGTCCTCGGCCTCGCTCTCGACAGTAAACTCCGTGCGGACTGCCGCCGGGTTAATGACCGTCACCGCGCAGTCGTCGCCCACCTGCGCGGAGACGGACTTGGCGAAGCCGCGCGTCCACCATTTCGTCGCCGCGTACACTGGATTGAACGGCCGTGGGTACTGGCCGGCAAAGCTGCCGATGAACACGAGCGTGCCAGCCGACTCCCGGAGGTGGGGCAGCGCCTCACGAGTCGCGTAGAACATCCCGTCGCAGTTGACGGCCATCATCGTGCGGTAGTCTTCAGTGGGCATCTCGGCGAGGTCGCTGCCGCGGGCGACACCGGCATTGTTGACGAGGACATCGACACCGTCGAACCGTTCGACAGCTGCCTCAACAAGTGCCGCGACGGCCGATTCGTCAGTCACGTCTGTCGGCACGACAGCGACGGATGCGTCGTGTGCTGATTCGAGATCTGCGGCCAGCGACTCGAGCCGCGCCTCGCGGCGGGCTGCGACGACGACATCTGCTCCCTCGCGGGCCAGCGCCGATGCCGTCGCTGCGCCAATACCCGAACTCGCGCCGGTCACTACCGCCGTCTTCCCGGTCAGGTCCTGTCCAATATCCATACCGGGGGGGTCGGCCGGCGCCCACGTCCCTCTTTCGGGGAGCTACAGCGCGTCGATGTCTGCGAGCAGTTGCTCGGCATGACCCTCCGGATCGACCCCCTCGTAGGTCAGTGCCACTGTGCCATCCTGTACCACGTACGTGTTGCGGAAGGCGATTTCGACCGTCTCGTCGAGCAGTTCTCGCTCGCCGTACGACTCGTAGGCGCGGGCTACCTCGCCGTCCGCATCCGAGAGGAGTTCGACTGGGAGGTTGTACTCTTCAGCGAACGTCGCGAGCATCGGCACGGGATCGTCGCTGATACCGAATACGTCGACACCACGTTGTGCAAAGGCATCCCAGCGGTCACGGAAACCACACGCTTCCGTGGTGCAGCCGGGGGTGTCCGCCCGCGGGTAAAAGTAGACGACGACGGTACCTGTCTCCGGGAGTGCAACCCGCTCGCCGTCTTGATTCGGGAGTTCGAAGCGCGGTGCCGGGGTGCCGACCGAGAGCATATCCATGGGGCGTCCTGCCGGGACAAAGCCGTTTCCGTCCGGGCGTCGCCAAGAGTTAACTGACGGCCAGCGAACGTGCCGGCATGCGACACGAAGACCAGACGGCGTTTGTCACCGGTGCGGGACAGGGAATCGGCGCAGCGACGGCAAAACGGCTTGCAGAGCGGGGTGCATTCGTCGTCGTCACGGATGTCAACGGGGACACGGGTGCGGCAACGGCCGCCGCCATCGAGGACGGCCCGTACCCGGGTGACGCGGAGTTCGTCGAACTAGACGTTACTGACGCGGAGGCGTTCGAGGCGGCCGTCGACGCCGCTGTCGAGGAGTATGGCCTCGATGTCGTTGTCAACAACGCCGGCGTCGGCCACCCGCCGGCGGATGTTGAGGAGACGGACGCTGACACCTTTGAATTCGTGCTCGATGTGAACGTTCGGGGTGTCTGGAACGGCTGCCAGGCCGCGCTCCCGCACCTGAAGGAGCAGGGAGCGGGGAGCATCGTGAACGTCGGGTCCCTCGCCTCCTTCTATGGCCTCCCAAAACAGGGGGCTTACTCGCTGTCGAAGGGGGCAGTCATGAACCTCACGCGGGCCGTCGCCGCCGAGGCCGGTCGCGACGGCGTCCGGTGTAACGCGGTGTGTCCCGCTTTCACCGACACAGAGCTTGGCCGCCAGTTCTTCGAGACCCGCGAGGATCCCGAGCGTGCCAAGGAGATAATGCTGAAGCGGTATCCCCTGGGTCGGCTCGCCGAGCCTGGCGAAATTGCTGACGCCATCTCGTTTCTCGCTAGCGATGAGGCCTCCTACATCACCGGCGAGGGACTACGCGTCGATGGGGGGTTCTCCACGTCTTAGATTCCGGCTGCCTGCACACCGAAGTACACACCAGCTAGCAGGACGCCGACGCCGACGGCACGCACGAGCAATCGGAGCCGAGGTGCTGCGTCGTCGCTGCCGTATTCGCCGCGACCGCCGGGGACGCGCCCGACGGTGTGTACGCGCACGACGAGGCCGGGCGCGACAAGCATGAGGAGTCCAAGGCCGACGCCGAGGACGGCGGCCGCGAGCGTCCGCGGGTCAGTCACGCGCGGAGCCGCTCGATGCGCTTCTCGACAGGCGGGTGCGTCGAGAACAGCTTCGCCAGCCCGCTGCCTTGCCCGAAGATACACAGCGCGTTTACCTGCTCGTCAACTGCGGAGTCGCGGGCCCGCTCGTTGCCACGGCTGATTTTCTCAAGGGCACTCGCGAGGGGCTCGCCGCCGCCAATAGCTCGCCGGGCATCTGCGTCAGCCACATACTCCCGATACCGGGAGATGGCGAGCACGAACACCATCACGAGCAACTGGACCAGCTGGCCAACGACGATAGCGAGGAAGAAGTCGGCAATATCGTTGTCGCCGGTGAGCAGGACGGCCCACTGGGCGACGATGGCGACGATGGAGGCGATACCCTGCCCGAGTACCATCATCACCACGTCTCGGTTGGCGATATGAGCCAGCTCGTGGGCGAGCACGCCCTCGAGTTCGTCCGGCTCAAGCGCCGCGATGAGTTCCTCACTGACAACGACCGTTCCCGCACCCTTGCGACCGACGGCGAAGGCGTTAGGGACACCCATCCGGGCGATTTTCAGCTCCGGCTTCTCGATACCCATGTCGCGGGATAGCGCCTCGACGCGATCGTGAATGTGTGGGTAATCGCCGCGTGTGAGCTCTTCGGCGCCGACACTGCGGAGTGCGGCCCACTTGCCGACCTTGTACTGGACGCCGACGAACAGCACGCTCCCCACAAGCACGAGGGCGAGCACGGTCGGACCGCCGCCGAACATCGCGTACGCGACGGTCGCCGCGACCGCGTAGAAGACGAACAGCAGTGACCCGACAATCGCCATCCGGGCCTTGAGTTGGAGATGTCGCATACAGATAGGTAACCGGGCAGAGCATAAAACCGCGACGGCCAGCGACCGCAATCAGTCAGCGGCCGGCAAGAGCAAGTAGAGCCCAACGGCGACGGCTGTTACCACCGCCAACAGGTAGAACGCCTCCGCGAACAGGCCGGCGTCAGCCATCGCACCGACCACCGTCGAGCCGGTCGCTGCAAGTAGAAAGAAGCCGGTCCGCAATGTCCCCCATGCGGTCCCTGTGACGTCGTCGGGGAGTGTATCGATGATATAAGCGTTCGTAACAGGAGCGACCGCGAGCCGCGTCCCGAGCAGCAGCGACACGACCCCGCCGACGAGCGGACCATCCACCAGCGGTACGACGGCGACCAACGGTACACCGGCGAGCGCCGTCACCACCAGCACGGGTCGCTCGCCAATTCGGTCAGCCGCCGCGCCGCCGCCTATCTGTGCGACGGCCGCGCCCACGAACAGGAGAGCGAACAGCGCCGCCGCCGTCGGCTGCGTGAATCCGCGCTCAGTGACGAGAAAAGTCACATAAAACGCAGTCAGCCCCTGAAAGACAAACAGCATCAGCGTCATAGCGACGCTGGTGAGGGCAACGGGACGGAGCCGCATCGCGAGCAGAGCGTCGGCGAGGAGTCGACGTGCGGACGGCCGGTCAGCCGCTGTTCGCCGCTCTCGGGCTGGCACCGCCCACCACGTCAGCAGGCTTGCGAGGCCGAGCGGAAGCGCCAGTCCGCCGACGACGAGTCGCCAGCCGACATCGCCGACGAGCGCGCCTGCGAGGAAAGGGAGCGCCGCCGAGCCGACCGACCCCGCCGCGAGGGTCGCGCCGATGGCCGAGCGGTCGTTGTCCGGGAACGTTCGGGAAAGCGTCGTGCCCCGGGCCGGCCCGTAGAAGCCGGTCGCAACTCCAAACGCCGCACACCCGGCGAGAAAGGCAAAAAAGGCGGGCGCAATGCCGAGCAGGCCGACGCCAGCGGCCGTCGCCGCGAGACTCCCAGCGAGCAGCCGACGTTCACCGACCCGGTCAATGAGCAGGCCAGCAGGCGACTGCATCACCGCATAACCGCCCCACAGCAGCGTCACGGCGACACCGGCCGCAAAGTCGGTGATACCGAAAGTGGCCTTCACCTGTGGAAGCACCGCCGGCACGAGAAAGCGGCCGCCGAGAATGAACACCCAACCAAGCGCAATGGCGAGCAGCGTCCAGCCGCGCCCGCCGCCACGGAGCCGGGCGAGGTCAGTCTCGGTCGCCATGCCGGGCGTGACGGACGGGGACACGAGGGTGTTCCGATTCCGGGCAGAAACCACAGGTTGATTGCCGGACCGCGACCACGACCGGACATGACCGCGGACGGTATCGTCGGCGAGTATCTCTCACTCAAGCGCGAGACGGACGCGGACCTGCTGGCGATGCAGATGGGCGACTTCTACGAGTTCTTTGGTGAGGACGCGACGATAGTGGGCGAGGAACTTGATCTGAAGGTGTCGGAGCGCGCCTCGGGCGGCGACAGCTACCAGATGGCTGGCGTCCCTGTCGACGACCTCAACCCGTACCTGACGGCGCTCGTTGAACGGGGCTATCGGGTCGCCGTCGCCGACCAGCACGAGACTGACGACGGCCATGAGCGGCGCGTCGACCGAGTGGTGACGCCCGGCACGCTCGTCGACCCCACTGACGACGACGCTCGCTATCTCGCGGCAGTCGTCCGCGGGGACGGCTATGGACTGGCGTTCCTTGACGTAACGACCGGCCGATTCCACGTCACGGCCGTCGAGGGCGCGGACGCCCGCTCGCGTGCGCTGACGGAACTCTACCGATTTGCGCCGACAGAGATACTCCCGGGCCCAGAGCTCCGGAGCGACGACGACTTCCTCGCAACACTCCGCGAGCGGGCCGATTCGACGCTGACACTCCACGCAACTGGTGACTTCGCCCCTGGGCGGGCACGCCATCGGCTTAGCGAGCAGTTCGGGAGCGCGCCAGACCAGGTCGGCCTCGAATCAGAACCAGCCGTGCAGGCGGCCGGCGCAGCACTGGCGTACGTCGACGCGACAGGCGCAGGCGTGCTTGCCTCAATCACTCGCTTGCGGACGTACACACCCGACGATCACGTGACGCTCGACGCAACCACCCAGCGCACGCTTGAGGTGACCGAGCCGATGACCGACCGCGGCCGGTCACTGCTCGAGACGGTCGACCACACGGTGACGAGCGCGGGCGGCCGTCTACTGGAGCGGTGGCTCGCCAGCCCCACCCGAAAACGAGGCGAATTGGAGGCGCGACAGGCGGCTGTCACTGCACTGACCACCGACGCGATGAGCCGCGAGCGGCTCCGGGAGCTGCTTGGAGATGCCTACGATATCGAGCGGCTCGCCGCTCGCGCCGTCTCAGGCAGCCTCGACGCGCCGGGCGCCTGTCGGGTGCGCGATACGCTCGGACTGGTGGCCGAGGTCGCGGAGGCCGTCGAGTCGAGCCCGCAGCTCGCAGACTCTGCTGTCGCGGACGTATTCGCGGACCTGGACCGCGAAGCTGTTGCCGCCCTTCACCGAGAGTTGGACACGGCACTCGCAGCGGACCCGCCGGGAACACTCCGGGATGGAGGGCTGCTGTCGCCAGATTACGACGAGGAACTGGCCGAGCTCGTAGCGCGTTACGAGCGGGCTCGTGAGTGGGTCGATGGGCTGGCCGATCGCGAGGCAACTGAGCACGGACTCACCCACGTCAGCGTCGATCGTAACAAAACGGACGGCTACTATATCCAAGTGGGGCAGTCGGAGGCTGACGCGGTGCCGGCCCACTACGAGTCAGTAAAGACGCTGAAGAACAGCGAGCGGTTCACCACGCCAGAGCTGCGCGAACGCGAGCGCGAACTCGTTCGGCTGGAAGAGCAGCGTGGCCAGCTCGAGTACGAGCTGTTCTGCGAACTCCGTGACCGGCTGGCTGATGCGGCGCCACTGCTGCAGGCTGTCGGCGGCGCGCTCGCGGAGCTTGACGTCTACTGCTCGCTGGCGACCCACGCAGCCCGCAACGACTGGACGCGGCCGGAACTGACCGACGAGGGCGTCATCGCTGTCGAGGATGGCCGCCACCCGGTCGTCGAACAGGCCGTCGAGTTTGTTCCCAATGACCTCTATCTGGACCGCGAGCGGCGGTTCCTGCTGGTGACTGGCCCCAACATGAGCGGTAAGTCGACGTACATGCGACAGGCTGCGCTTACCGTCCTGCTTGCGCAGGCGGGGTCGTTTGTTCCTGCCGCATCGGCGAAGGTGGGGCTCGTCGACGGCATTTTCACGCGGGTAGGTGCGCTCGATGAGCTTGCGCAGGGCCGCTCGACGTTCATGGTTGAGATGGGCGAGTTGGCGAACATCCTCCACTCCGCGACGGCCGACTCACTGGTTGTTCTCGACGAGGTTGGCCGGGGGACAGCGACGTACGACGGTATTTCTATCGCGTGGGCCGCAACGGAGTACCTCCACAACGAGGTGGGCGCGAAGACGCTGTTCGCCACCCACTACCACGAACTAACGGAGTTGGCCGATCGCCTCGAGCGGGCGGTCAACGTGCATGTCGACGTGGACGATGACGGCGAAGATGTCACATTCCTCCGGACAGTGTCGGAGGGGTCGGCCGACCGGTCCTACGGTGTCCACGTCGCCGAACTGGCGGGCGTGCCCGATCCAGTTGTCTCACGGGCCCGGACAGTACTCGACCGGCTGCGTCGCGAGAAGGCCGTCGAGGCAAAGGGAAGCAGCGGCGCCGTCCAAACCACCTTCGACCTCTCGACCGGCGAGTTCAGGCAGGCCAGGACGGACCGACCGACCGACGAACCGGAGGACGAGCCGCGTGACCCCGAAACAGAGGCAGTTCTTGAGGAACTGCGCGGGCTCAACGTAGAGGAGACGCCGCCTGTGGAGCTGCTGGCGCGGGTGCAGGCGTGGCAAGAGCGACTTGAGGAGTCCTGAGACCGACCCACCCCTCGGCTTTATCTAGTTCGTTCGTGTCACTCAATGTCGATGTCGCCCACACCCCCCGAGGAGCGAATCCGACGACGCAGCCAGCAAGCCCCCCGCGTGACAAGAGCGGGACTGGCGTTGCTGAGCGTCCCCGCGCTGTATGCCGCCGGGCTGGCGGTCTGGCTCGTCTCGTCATTGTCGCTCCCCCTGCTCGTCGGCGCCGCCTCGCTGCTAGCGGGCGCGCTCGTGGCAGACGTGCTGTTTGTTCACCCGCCGTGAGCGATTATATTTCATAACGGAGCACCGCCGCGACGCCGCCGAAGACGTTCCGGAGTTGCTGCCCCTCCTCGAAAGAGGTAGAGACGAGTTGCACGTCGGCGCCGATGTTCTCGGCCTGCTCGCTCAACTCGTCGATGCGGTCGGCGTCGAGCGTCTCCGATAGCAGGAGCGTGTCGACGGCGCCGTACTCAAGCGCCCGCTCTACCTCCTCTTCGCCGTATGTCACCGGCGGGTCGGCATCGCCGCGCAGCCCCTGCATGAATCGGTTCATCAGCGAGCGCGACTGGCGCTGCTTGTCCGCCTGCAACACGTCCTCGGCCTTGTCGACGAGCTGCTTCAGCCCTGTCTGGTCCCCGTGAGCGACGTTGAACGTGCCGAGCGTGTTCTCTTTGATGCGGTAGTCGATCCAGTCGTTGTTGACGAAGTCGTCGACGGTGATGTCCGTCCCGCCGATGAGCACCCCCTCGACGGCGAGTTGCTCGTTCTCGTCGTCGAGGAAGGCGTCTGCCGCCGCCTCCGCGACATCCTTGAAGTGCTCTTCCTTCTGTTTTTCGCGAAGCCGCTTGAACCGCTGGGCCGACTGGCCGCCGGCGCGGGTCTTCCCCATGACCAGACTCTCAATCTCGCGAATCGTCTCGATTCGGTCGCCCACGAGCATCCCGATGGTCCCCTGGTCGCGGGTAACCACGACGAGCCCGTACGCCTCGTCGGGAGTGACCAGCGCCTCCACCGGTTCCGTGTGGAAGTGGTCGTCACAGATGTAGTTCGACTCCGAGATGGGATGTGGCAGGTCGTCGAACACGAGTGAGACGAACTCGTCGTCCACCTGCCCAGTGTAGATGACGAGTCCGTTCTCGGGCACTTCGCGATACTGCTGAACCAGCTTCTTTGCCTTCTTCAGCGCCGACTGGACGTTTGTCCGAGTCCGCTTGGATTTGATATTGCTCGCCTCCGAGTACTCGCTGGAGAGTCGTCGCACCCAGCTCTGGATGTTGTCACCGGGCGGGATGAACAGCGTCACCAACTCCGTCCCCTGCCCCTCGAGGTCACGTATGTCTTCGACCTCTTTTTTCAGGCGGAGATCCGCGCGATCGTCGTCGCTCATACCCCCCGTTGACGCCGACGGTTCAAACGCGTTTCCGCTCGCGGTCGGATTCGAATGGCACTTGTGGCCGCCCGGCAACCGTCGGCTGTGACGGAGGCTTCGGCCGGCCGCGGGCAGTTCTGGACGCTGTATCTCGCGCGGTTCGCCGGCGGGTTCGGCACTATCGCGCTCGTGGTCGTACTCCCCAAGATTGCGACGAACCTCGGGATTGAGGGCGTCGCCTTTGGGCTACTGTACACTGCATACACACTCGCACAGACGGCCGCCGTCGTGCCATTAGCGTGGGCAGGCGACCGCTACGACAAGCGGCTCGTCCTCGTAGGGACACTGGCACTGGGCATCGTCACATACGCCGCCTTTGCAGCGACCACATCCGAGCCAGGGCTGCTCGCCGTTCGTGCCCTGCAGGGTGTCGTCTTCACCGGGATGGGGCTGATGTCGTTAGGCCTGGTGGGGGAGCTCGCGACCGCAGAGACGCGCGCGAGCCACATCGGCCGAGCGAACGCCGCCTCGTTTGCTGCCTCCATCCTCGGGGGGCTGTCGGCGGGGTTGCTGTTCGACTACTTCGGCGGCGGCCGCGAGTTGTTCCTGCTCATCACCGGGCTCTACGTCGTCACATTTGGTGCCGTCGCGGTGACGTTGTCGGCCGACGAGACGCGCGTACCGGGGTTCCCATTCCGAGATCTAGCGGTGAACCGCCGCATCCTGACGCTCACCTCGTTCCGGGCGCAGTACGCCGTAGCGGTCACACTCGTCCGCAACTGGGTGCCAGTATTCGCGGGGATTGCCGTCTCCAGCGGCGGGCTTGCGATTCCGGCGTTTGCAGTCTCTGTCATCACCGTCTCCGAGAAGTTCACCAACATGCTGTTGCAGCCGGTGACCGGGCAGCTGTCGGACGCTGCCGGCCGATCGCGGTTCGTCTTCGCTGGCGGAGCGGCCTACGGGTTGGTCGCGCTCGCGGTGCCGTTCACACCGCTGGTCGGCGAGACGCTCGGCCTGCCGGCAGCACTCCCACTGCTCGGATCGGTGTCGGCTGCCTTCCTGCCACTCGTCGCCTGCAACGCTGGACTGGGTATCGCCGACAGCTTCCGCGAACCGGCGAGCATGGCGCTGTTCGCCGACGAGGGTAGTGGCGGCGACGGCGTCGCCTCTAGCTTTGGCATCCGCGAACTGGTATGGCGGCCCGGCTCCGTCGTTGCGCCCGTTGCAGCCGGCTGGCTGATGGGTAACATTGGCATGAGCGCCGTCTTCTACGTCGGCGGCGGCTTCGCGCTGCTCGGCGCGCTCACCTTTCTCGGTGTTCTTCGCCGGTTTCACGGTGCCGACGCACTCGCGGAGTGGTGACTACTCGGCGTACGGCGCCAGCGCCGCCCGCCACTCCTCCGGCAGAGGTGCCGGCTCGCCGTCCACAAGATAGACAGACACGGTTTGGCCGGTCGCGACGGGGGCGTCCGTTTCAAGCGTATACGCGATAGTGATGCTCGTCTCCCCCGTCTCGACAGGTCCGAGCGTGACGGTCACCTTGTCGGCCGGGCCGAGCGGCCGCTCGTACTCTATCTTGAGTGAGCGAACGACCGTCGGCGCCTCAGCCAGCGGTACTCCGAGGACATCCGCGAAGAACCGCTCCTTCGCCCGCTCGAAGTATGCACCATAGACGACGTGGTTCACGTGTGCCCGGGTGTCGAGATCGCGGAACTGGACCGCGATGTCATGAGTATACGTGCGACCGGTCATACCGGGCGGTCGTGGTCGGACGGTTTCAATCCGCCGTCGACAGCAGAGGGACCGAAACCCACAGGCCGTCGCCGACCGAGCGGCCGGTATGGCTCCGACTGTCAACGAGCTGCGCGACGAGATTCGGACCGCCGTCGGTCGCTACGAGCGCGTCGAATCAACAGCGTTCACGAAGGAGGCGCTTGCGGCCGTGCTTGAGTCAGTCGGCGGCTCTGTCGGCGCGGGGCGACTGCCCCCCAAGGCCGAGATGCGGACGGAAATCCGCCGGCGTGTCGACGGGCTCGATGCCGAGACGGAGGGCGACCGGCCGCTCCGGAAGGCGGAGCTGACCACGCTCGCGGCGGCGCTCGGCGGCGAGGACGGCTACGACGGGTCGGCGTCCTGACAGCTCAGGTGGACACCCTCGACCCGCTCGATGCGTGCCGCCAGTACTTTCCCGCACACGTCGCACGTGCGTTTCTCTCGCATATCGGCTCGTTATTCGACGTTCACTTAGCTATTGTCCTAGCCGCCGACCAATTGGACACTCGTTCGGTCTCGCGGTGGACAGCGCACTCAGCGCGGCCTAGATGTCAGCGAAGGGGCCGCCCTTCGCGCTCTCGAGCCGTTCGAACTGCTCCTCGGAGAGGTCGATGGCCGCGGCGCCGAGGTTCTCCTCCAACTGATCGACGGTGCGGGCGCCGACGATAGGGGCGGTGACAGAGTCGTGCGCGAGGTGGTATGCGATGGCCGTCTGGGCGACGGTGGCGTCCACCTCGTCGGCGACCGTCCGAAGTTCGTCGAGAACGGCGAAATTCTCGTCAGTGAGGTACGACTCGCGGAACCGGGAGGATTCGGCAGCGCGTGACTCGCCCGTAAGCCCTTCTTCGCGCGTGTACTTGCCCGTCAGGAACCCCTGTCCGAGCGGGCTCCACGGACAGACGGCGATACCGTAGTGGTCGGTCGCCTCAAGATAGCCGCCCTCCACCTCGCGATCGACGAGGTTGTAACGCGGTTGGGCGACAGTGAACGGCTCCCATCCCTCTTGGCGGGCAATCTCGTTCGCCTTCGCCACCTTCCACTCGTTGGGGACGAGCGTAGACGTACCTAGGTAGTGGACCTTCCCTGCCTCAACGAGCCCGTTGAGCGTCTTCATCATCTCGCGGGCGGGCGTCTCGTCGTCCCACCGGTGGATGTACAGCACGTCGACATAGTCCGTGTCGAGCCGATCGAGCAGCGCGTCGATGCGATGGCGGATATTCTTCCGGTTCGTACCACGGCTGTTTGGGTCGCCTTCCCGAATCTGCCAGTAAATTTTGGAGGCGATAGTGTACTCCTCACGGTTACGGTCGGCCAGCCAGTCGCCAATCCACTCCTCACAGGTGCCGCCCCCGTACACATCGGCAGTGTCGATGAACCGGCCACCGTGTTCGGCGTATGCGTCCAGCAATTCGTGGGCGCGCGTCTCGTCGATCTCGACGTTCCCTTCCTCGGTTTCCTTGCCGAATCGCCACGTGCCGAACTGGATTTCGCTGGTCTGTAGCCCGGTGTCGCCGAGCTGGACGAACTCAAGGTCCATGTTGGGGTGGGCTACCGACGACAGCGCGAAAAGGCTGCGGATTCCGGTTGCCTGCGCCGGCCGAACGTTCTTTAGTCCGGGGAGAGTTCCACCTGATTGACACTGCGACCGTGGCGCCGCTTACCCCCCTCCGGCTCGGCTATCTCGCCGTCTTTGCGGCCACCGCAGCTGCGTGTCTCGGCACCATCCCACGGGCTCGCCGCCGGGTCGACGACGCCGACACGCGCTGGAGGCTTGTGAGTTTGCTCGCGACCAGTGGCTTGTGGGCGCTATTCCACGTCGGCCGACTTGCCGTCCGGCAAGTTCCACGTGAACTACCCCACCCTACTCGCTCACCGCTTGCGCGGTTCGCTCCTTGAGGGTGGGGCTTCCTGTTTCAACGACGCACTGTGCATCCACAACGGCGGACGACCCACCAGTCGCGGACGAAGGGAGTGCAGTCTCCGCAGGCGTCACTTCGGCGTGTCCCACACCTAACTCCTGAAAACCGCGTTGTAGCACGTTGTACGCGGCGTTCTCGTCACGGTCAGTCTCGAACCCACACGTCGGACAGGAGTGTTCGCGTACCCACAGTTCTTTTTCAACCTCTACCCCGCACTCGGCACACTCTTGCGTCGTGCCCTCAGGTTCGACTTTGACGAAGTGCGTACCCTCGCGCTCGCACTTGTATTCGAGGAAGTCGATGAACGTTCGCCACGACGCCGACGCTCGGTTGCGACTGTTCGACGGCAGTTGCATTATCCCGTGAACGTCGAGGTCTTCGACCGCTACGAGGTCGTACTCCCGAGCGTAGTAGTTCGAGAGTTTGTGCAGGAAATCGCGGCGCTTTCGTACAATATGAGCATGGATACGGGCCACGCGGCGGCGTTGCTCGTGCCAGTTCTGCGACCCCTTCTCCTTGCGACTCAACGCTCGTTGCTCGCGTTCGAGTCGTTCGTACTCGGCGTCGAGGTCGAGACTGCCGACCATCGTGCTGTCGGTGTCGTGGACGTATTTGATGATACCCAGGTCGATGCCGACCATACCTTCGCGGGCAACCTCATCTAACGCGGGTTTTTCGGGCGCATCGTCTTCGGTTTCCATGCCGAAGATGGCGTACCACTCGCCTGTTTTCCCTTGCTTGACTGTGACCTGTTTGACTCGGGCGTCGTCGGGGATGTCGCGGTGGAGATGTATCGGCACATCACCTATCTTGGAAAGAGAAAGCACGGTCTGGTCACTCGTGTTCTTGAGTTCGAAACCAGACTGGTTGTAGGTGAGGCTCCGATACTCTCGCGGACTCTTCCACTTGAGCATCCCGACCTTGCGCCCGTTTTCTTTCTGTTCTTTGAGGCGGTCAAGATTGTCGCTGACGCGGCGGGCGACCATCTGCAACACTTTCGAGTACGCGTCGGTGAGGTTGTCCCACCAGTGTTTCAGGTCGGGCAGCATATTCTGCATCGCCGTGTATGACAGGTACTCGTCGGTGTTGCTGAGCTCGTACAGGAAGTGGTTGTACAGTTGCCTACAGGTATCGACGTGCCGTTCTAACTCAGCTTCGACGGCTTCGTCAGGCTCGATTCGATACCTGTAGTTGTAGTTCATCGTGTTACTCGTCTTGGTCGCCGGTTTCGTCAGGGTCGCTGACGCGGATGACTTTCACGTCTGCACCGCGCCAGTCTTTGGGGACGGTAACGTGGGCACTCCCGCCGAACTCTTTGGCTTCCCGGTCGATGATTTCCTCGCCGTCCAGTTCGAACGTGCCCATACACGACTATATATTGAGTATATATTTATGCGTTTCGGTGGAGGTTGACAATGGCGTACGGCTGTATCCCCGCCCTATTGTGCTACTCACTCGCTTCGCTCGTTGCGTTGCTCCTTGAGGACGGGGACTTAGCCTGCACAAGTTAAAATTGCCTCTTACGTGGCCGGGCTCGTCGTCGGACTCGCCTCGGTCGGTGCCTGGCTCTATTTTTGCTCGGCCTACGCCGGCGCCTCCTACCACCGGATGAGCCGGCTCCGCCGAGCCGCGCTCATCGGCTACCTGGCTGTCGTTACGCTCAAGCTAACCAACCCGCTTCATGGGCTCTACTTCACAACTACGACGGCAACAACCCCGTTGCCCCGGTTGGTCGTCCAGCTAGGGACACTCCACTGGTTCGTCACGGCAGTTTCGTACGCGCTGTCGGCAGTTGGTTTCTATCTTCTCTTCGACCTGTTTCGGGAGTCAGCGTACGTAACCCGACAGCTCGGGACGGTAGTTGGGCTTGCTGCCATCCCAATCGCGCTCGACATCGCCGGCTATCTCGGCGCGGGCCCACTCGTCGAGCTGAACTATGAGCCGGTTGGCGTTGGCCTGTTCGCGCTGAGTGTCCTCTATCTGGCCGACGGGAGCTTCCTCGCAGTCCGCCGGTTTGGCCGCGAACAGTTGCCTGACGAACTCGATGACGCAGTGGTCGTCCTCGATGATGAGGAGATAGTCCGAGATGTGAACGATGCCGCCACGCGGCTATTCCCAGAACTCACAGGGGGGGCAGGCCGGCCGCTTGCCGACGTCGCCCCGTCAGTTGCCGCGGCACTGCCCGTCGAGGAATCAATGGTGCTCGAACGCGGCGAGGCGCCGCCCCGCTACTACCTGCTGTCGACGCCGACGCTCACCGCCGGCGAGACGACCATTGGCCGGGCACTAGTATTTACTGATGTGACTGAGTTGGAGCGGACGCGCCGCAAGGCAGACCGCCAACGTGCCCAGTTGGACGACTTCGCTGAGGCACTCACTCACGAGCTTCGCAACACGGTCGGCATTGTGCAGGGCCATCTCGATCTCGCGGGAGCTCATCTCGACTCCGACGACAACGCGGTCGCCTCTAAGAGTGTCAATACCGCCGCCGAAACAGCAGATCGGATGGCCAGTATCGTTTCTGACCTCGCAACGCTGGCGCGATTCGGCGGGTCCGTTGAGACGACGACCGAGGTGGATGTCGCGGCCGTCGCGACGGATGTGTGGGACCAACTTCAAACGGATGGCGCGCAGCTCGTCTGCAGGGCCCCCGGTACGGTCGAGGCCGACGAGCCGCGACTCGAGCGGCTTCTCGAGAACCTCTTCTGGTTCGCGGCGGCGAATGGCGCGACGGAAGTGCAGGTGAGTCGGAATGGCGACGAACTCATTGTGGCGGACGACGGCACGGCACTGTCCGAGGGAGAGACAGCGGGCGCGTTCAGCTACGGCGAGCCGCTGCCAGACGCCGACTCGGGAATGCTGCTCCCTGTCGTTGAGACGCTGGCGGCGGCCCACGGCTGGGGAGTGAGCATCGACCCTGACTACCGTGAGGGGGTGCACGTCTGCATCGACTTAGGTTAGCCGCGCCGGGCAGCAATGCGGCCCGCGGCGATGCCGGCGACCAGCAGCATCGCAGCCAGCGCCGTCAGCGTCGCCGCCTGCGGCAAGTTCCCATTGCGAGCCGCAAGCGCCGCCAGCCCGGTCACCAGCATGGCCGTCACAACGTGGACACCGACGACGAGCCGCGACAACGACAGCGGACCGGGAAGCCCATCCCCGTCGCCGCTGGCTGCGTCGCTCCCCTGGATGACCGCATCCAATTCTGGGTCGAGATGGTCCGCGAGGTCCTCGTCCGTCTCGTCGGTCACGGCGGCGGTGTGGCTGGAACGGATATGAGCGTTCCGGGCGTACGCCCTGGCGACTGGGGTCGGTCTGAGCCAGCTCAGTGGTGTGCGCGGACAGGGCGCTCGATCACGCTATCGCGGGCGGACGCGGGCAGTAGGCTAGGGCAGGGAGTTTTGCCCGGCGACGGGCCGCGCTACTTGTATATAGTCGGGTCGAGCTGGATGAAGTATGTCGAACTCGTGCTGTCGTCTCACTCCAGAGACGTGAGATACACCGCCAGCAGGGCACAGCCAATGCCGGCGGCCTTGCGGGCAGTGAGCGGCTCGTCGAGCAGGAAGACGCCGACAAGCGCGCTCGTCGCGACGAACGAGCCGAAGATAGGGGTGACGACGCTCACCGGCCCCGCGGCCAGCGCCCGGTAGTACGCGAGGATGCCGACCGACAGCGCGACGCCGGCTGCGTACATATACGGTGCTCGCTCGTGGGTCAGATACGCCGTCACCGAGCCATCGGAGATGGCGACCGCAACTAGTCCGATGGCGACAAGCATCCCATTGGTGACGACAAGTGCGATTTCACTCGGAATCTCGGCAGTCGCCTCACTGACAAGCGGGGGGACGAGCGTGTAGCCGAACAGGGCGAGTAGCGCCCAGCCAACGTGGTTCACACTCGCGGCTGGCGGGCCATGGGCTTAGCTCGTGGTGTCTCGCCGCGGCCGACGGCCGCGATACGACGGTTTAGGTGGCTCTATCTCATCTGGCGAGATGAGCGGACGGCCGCCGGAGACGAATCAAATGGGAGACACCGATAACGCGGTCTGGGGCGAGTGGGACCATACAAAGGACACCGCCGACCACGATATCTACGAGCGCGGGTCGATCAGGATAGAGGTGTACGATGACCGTCGCCGCGACGGCTGGCGGGCTCTCGCCTATGAGTTCGGCGAGGAGACCCGGACGGAACTCGCTGCCGAATCGTTCGAGGATGAGGCAGCGGCACGCGAGCACGCGCGAGCGACGGCACAACGGCTCGCAAACGAGCGGTTCTGAGCGCGACTCACTCCTTGACCGGCACCTCGATAGTGACAGCAGTGCCGACCTCGTCGCTCTGGTGGCGGAGTTCGCCGCCGAGTTCATCGACGCTCCATTTCGCCAGCCAGAGCCCGATGCCGCTCGGATGCTCGACCTGTGAGGGGGTCGCATCCGTCAGCGGAACGGCCTCACGGTCGGGAATGCCAGGGCCATGGTCTCGCACCCGAATCGCGACGGTCTCAGCGACACCCCCGACGACGCGTGTAGTCACCTCAACCGGTGGCGCGGCGTGGACCAGCGCGTTCTCCACCAACTGCTCAACGGCCGTCTCAAGGAACCGGGGGTTCGACTGGATCGTGGGGGCCGCGTCGGTTGTCGTTCGGACGGAAGTGTCGTGTTGGTCTGCGAGTCGGTCGGTCACCCGCTCGACGAGCGCGGCGACATCTACTCGCTCGAACATCGTCTCGCCGCGCTTGAGCCGGTCGAACGCACGGATATCGTCGGCGAGGGATACGAGTTGATCGCTCGCGTCGACGATACGTCCGGAGAGGTCGTCAACCCGCGGCTGGGTGGTGTGGCGGGTTATTTCGCGGGCAGAGCCGATGATGACCGCGAGCCGGTTACGGAGGTTGTGCCTGAGGACGCGGTTGTACACGTCGAGCCGCTGGCGGCGCTCGCGGCGCTCTGTGATGACCCGTCCCTCAGGGACTAATAGCGTCACCTCTCCGCGCTCGTCGGTAACCGGCCGGATGGCGAAGTCGAGTAGTTCGGTGCCCGCCTCGCCTTGTATCTCCACCTCGTAGCGGACGGACTCGCCGCCGGCCGCCCGGCGGACAGCCCCTTTTATGCCACGGCGGGTCTCGGCGTCCGTCTGGAACCAGTAGCAGTCCCAGAGTTTGCGGCCGACGACCGCCTCGCGATCAAGACCGCCGAACTCGAGGGCCGTCCGGTTCGCCTCGATAACAGTGCCGTCCGGATTCAGTAGACCTGTGAACTGGTAAGTCTGGTCGAAGATGGCCTCTGCGCGCCGCTGTTCCTCTTTCCGCTCGGAGATGTCACGGACACTGGAAAGAACATACGGCTCGCCGGACAGCCGGACCACTGAGAGATTGATTTCGGCCCAGAACTCCGAACCGTCCTTGCGGCGGTCGCGCCACTCGAAGGTGACAGGGCCGTCCTCGCGGGCTTGCTGGACCCGCTCCGTCGCGGAGACGGGGGGGTCCCAGTCGGGGGCGGTGATATCCGGTACGGTCAATTCGAGTAGTTCCGCCCGCGAGTAACCGAGCATCTCCGCGATGCGCTCGTTGGCATCAACGATAGCGTCCGATTCTGGGGGGTGGAGCAACAACCCGTCGGAGGCGTTGTGGAACAGTGTCTCGTACGCCTCTGTTGGGAGTTGCGAGTGGCGTGCTGGGGGGGACACGGCGGACAGTTATGACGCGAGAATCGGACATAAAACTAACCAGTACCGGCTGTATGCGGGAGCGCGCCAGCGTTAACTGAGTGTGGCACGTTATCGAGAGTCATGGTTGAGTTCGAGGGCCAAACACAGTCAGTGATGACAGGGGATGTCCACACGGTCGCCCCATCCTGTCCGGCAGCGGAGGCAGCCGGCCGATTGCTTGACGCGGGCATCGGGTCGGTCATCGTCGAGGACGATCCGCACGGCGTCGTGACGAAGACCGACCTCGTTGCTGGCCTCCACGACGGCATCAATCCTGAGACAACGCCGGTAGTAGAGTTAATGACACCGGACCCAACGACCGTCTCGCCAGACGCGCCGCTCCGAGAGGCGGTGGCGAGGATGGATGAGGCGGGCGTAAAGCGACTCCCCGTGACCGACGATGGCGATGTGGTCGGCATCGTCACGACGAGCGACCTTGTGGCCGCAGCCGCGCCCGAATCCGATCCGGACGCCGAGACGACCGTCGGCGTGTTCGCAGCGACGCTCACCGCAGCGGGCGTCGGTGTCTATGAATGTCTCCGATGTGGGACCCGGCTCTCGGACGAGTCGAACCCCAGTGGGTGTCCAGACTGCGAGGGACCGCTCCGGAGCATTGGCGTCGCTCGGGAGTGAGGCGCTCGCCAGGTAGTTATATACGGCCTTGGTGCCAATGTACAGGTGCAGTGCTCGACTGTTACGTCGGGCGCAGTAGAGTCCAACCAGTAGCCGACAGTCACCATCTCTTTCCCGGCGCCCACAGACAGTGTCACTATTTTACTGCTCAACGGCGCGAGCGCTGGACTGACGCGCGCCGACTGGCGTAGTTGAGTTGATCGATGCCCCCGAGACTGGTCGGAACGCGTCCCAACAGGTCAGAGCCGGGTCACTGCGTATCGTCCCCGTCCGCGCCCACTGTCGCGCCAATGATTGTGCGTAACCCTCGCCTGAGTCGCTCGTTTACCGCCTGGTCGGAGATGCCGAGTTCCTCCGCGATTTCCGCTAAGGTGATTTTCCGTGGCACGTCGAAGTAGCCAGCCTCATACACCCGTTTAATGAGTGCGCGCTGGGCGTCAGTGAGATCTTCTAACGCTGCGGTTGACGGCTCGGCGGGCGTATAAAGCCGCTCTACGGTCACCTCGGCACCGCGCTCGCGACAGTCGTCGTGGAACGCTGACAAACGGGCAGCGTCGGCAAACCGAAGTCGGAAGGTCCACGCCTCGTCGCCGGGCACAACAGATTCAACGACAGCATCGTGGCCGGCCGCTGCCCGAACGACGACGCCGGCAGGTCCGTCAGGGACGACCCGATAGAGTCGGCGGTCAGGCAACTCCTCAACGAGGGTCGGCACCGATCCACCGGCACGCTCCAGCGCGGCGTCGAACCGGTCGGCATCTTCGCCGACAATCCACAGATAGAGAGCCGCTGTCCCGTCTGTTGGAAGGGCGATAGCGGCGTCGACGGCAAGACCGGGCGTCTCTTGGAGGGACCGGGCTAACGTGAACCATTCCGCCGGGACGGCAAACTCAGCGAGGAGCGTCATCCGTTTCGCGGCGCCGCTGCGTCTGGAGCATTCATGTGACGGCGGTAGACAGACAGCGGGCCTAACAGTTTGGCTGGATACCAAGGTCGTTTATGAAATACCGGTTTAGTCCTCGTACGCGACGCGGGATATCTGGACATCCCAGTGGAAATCGCCGTTTCCGTCGATGGTGCATTTCCAAGCGCCTTCGACATCGGTGCCGTTGTGATACGCCTCTTCAATAAGGGCCGCAAGGGCGTCGTTGAAGCTTGAGTCGTCCGTCGGCGTGTGTGCGTTCGACATGGTGGAGCCGGATACAGGAGGGGTGGGGCGGCGTCGGCGGGTGACGACCCAGATGGTCGGCTCGCACCACGCAACCTCGTATCTACTATCGGTTCGGCCGCTCGGCTGATAGTCCTGTTCACTAGTAGAGAAGTTCCGCGAGGGAGAGCCGCCTCAGAACTGCTCGCGGTGGAGCACCTCATCGACATCGCGGCGAGGGAGTCGCTCTGGCTCCGGCCCGCCGCTGGGGCCGACAGCAATGAGCACGACCGGCACTACCTCGTCGGGGAGTTCTAAGAAATCAGCGACCCCCTCGGCATCGAAGCCAATCATAGGGGTAGCCGTTAACCCGCGGGCATGGGCCGATAGCAGGAAATTCTGCGCAGCGAGGCTAGCGTTGCGGACTGCGTAGTCACGGCCCGCCCGTTCATCGGCGTACATGCCGAGCGTCTGTTCTTTCGTCTGTTCGGCCGTCTCCTCATCCATCCGGCCGGCCTCGACCCACTCCTCGAAAACGCGGTCGGCCGTCTTGGGGGTGGTGTGGCCGGCGACGAGCACTGCCGTGCCGGCCTCGGCGATGTGTTCTTGACCGTATGCGAGTTCAACCAGCTGGTCGAGTCGCTCGTCATCCTGAACGGCGACGAACTCCCACGGCTGGAGGTTGTACGAGGAGGGTGCGAAGGTGGCGTCCTCAACGAGCGTGCGCAGCGTCTCGTCGTCGATGTCAGCCGTCGGATCGAAATTGTGGCCTGATCGGCGGGTCCGAAGTGCCTCAAGCGCCTCTGGATATGCTGGCTCCGGGGCGACGAAGTCGGATTCAGAAGACATACATCTAGTTCCAGAGCCGTTGGCCGTATACGTGTTCGCTAACATCTGCGTCTGGTGATGACGGCCACGTTACCGCCCCGCCGTTCAAAGCGGAGTAGTCGCGAGCGGCACGACCGCGTCAAGACGGCCGCAGGCGACCCACTCGCCGCCGAGTGGACGTCGCTCGAGGCGGGGTGACTGCCAGCCGGTCGGCGTGCGTGCGGCCCAGACCCGGTACTGGGGAGCGTCTCCATCGTATGGACACACCTCGACACGGACGCCAGCTTGGTCGCGCTCGATTCGCGAGAGCCGCCCCACAACAGTTGTCTCCTCGGTGCGTACCCGAACTGTCTCCCCCGCCGCGAGGTCGTACAGCCCCCGGACCACCGCGGACGGCCGCGCATCTTGAATCACGGTCACAGGTGACGCGCCGACACCGACGTAAGCGTTTCCCCGCCGGCGGGGACGGACCGTGACGTACAATACTAGTGGCCGTGGCCCCTCGTTCCAATGATGGAAGACCCCACGGCGCCGGCTGGGCTCCCTGACCCGGGCGCCCTCTCGGAATCATTCCTCGTCTACGAGGTGGAGGAGGCCGACGAGGGAGTCCGCTACTACGGGGAGCCGGCGGGCGACCGGGAGACAGTACTACGGGCGCTCGCACCGCAGTTCCGCGAGCGCGGCTACCGTGTCCAGCTGCGCCGCGAGACCGGCGAGTACGTACTCGTCGCGACGGAGCGGTCGCCGGGCGTCGAGGGAGTTCCGTGGACCCATATTGTGCTATTCTTTGCGACAGTGCTGTCGACATTGTACGCCGGCGCGCGCTGGTACGGACTGGACGCGACGGATCCGGTCGCACTTCTGCGGGCGTGGCCATTTGCGCTGTCCGTCCTCGGCGTACTCGCCGTCCACGAGTTCGGCCATTATGCACTGTCGCGCTACCACAATGTTGAGGCGACGCTGCCGTATTTTATCCCGCTGCCAAATGTTCTCGGGACGCTCGGGGCAGTTATCCGGCTAAAAGACAACATGCCAAGCCGGCGGGCGCTGTTCGACATTGGGGTCGCGGGGCCGCTGGCGGGGCTAGCAGCGACGCTTGTTGTCACCGCTGTCGGCGTCTCTCTACCACCCGTCGAGGCGAGCGGCCGGACACTTATTGACGGCCTCCAACTGGGCTATCCGCCGCTCGTGCAGGGCGTCGCTGCGTTATTAGGCGAGCCGCTCACGTACGGCCCTGGCGAGCAGGTGAATCCCGTCGTCGTCGGCGGCTGGGTCGGTGCGTTCGTCACCTTCCTCAACCTTCTCCCCGTGGGCCAGCTCGACGGTGCCCATGTCGCGCGGGCGCTGGTCGGCGACCAAATCGAGCGTGTCAGTCAGGTCGTCCCGATTGTGTTGTTCGGCCTCGCGGCGTATCTCTATGCCTTCGAGGGCGGTCGGAGCGCGACGCTATGGGTCGTCTGGGGTGTGCTCTCAGCGCTGTTCCTGCGAGCCGGGAGCGCTACGCCGGTTGACGAGACACCCGTCGGCCGCGGCCGGCAAGCCATTGGCCTGCTCACGCTACTGCTTGGCGTCGCGTGCTTCACGCCGGTCCCTATCACGTTCACCGGCTAGCCCGTGGCGAAGCTATTCGGTGGAGTGCTTACCCGTCGCCGGAATAACTGTCAACTGCCGGGACACCCGGCGGAGGCATCCCATGCGTCCCCACTCCGCGCGCTCGCGGGACACTTATCAGGCCGCTCCGCCTCCGGAGCCCATGGTCCGACCGTACGACCGCGAGGAGATACCCGCCGTCCACGATTTGGCAGCAGCGCCGACGGTTCGCGAGGAACCCGGATTTAAACAGACGGTGTTCCGCAGCATCGACCAGCTGGTCGGCTTCTCAGAGATAACCCCGGAGAAAGCCGACTCTGAGCCACACACTCATCCGTACGAGCAGACGAACCTCCTCATTGAGGGGCGGCTCGATTTCCTTGTCGATGGCGAGCGGATTGAGCTCACTCCCGACGACGCGGTGGCGATCCCGCCTGAGATACCCCACACCTCTCGAACTGTCCCCGGCGAGACGGCGACGCTCCTCGCTGTCTGGCCATTACGCGAGGACCGGATTCACGGCACCAGCTATCAGCAGGAATTCCCCGATTTGTAGCGGCCGTGTCTACCCCCTCGGGGTCACGCCTCGTCGCATCGGCCTTGTATCACCTGTGAACGTGTCTCGTGCCAACCATTGTGAAAGATAGTGATATTTATCGGGCCGAGCGGGTAAGCTCGTTGTATGTGCCCGGAGGCTACTCCGGCGGCGCCGGCCGAGACGGACGATCCCGACGAACTCGTGGCCGGCATCCTTGATGACGCGCGCACAGCGATGGAAGCAATCGCCGACTACGACCAGGCGGCGCTCGACCAGCTGGCGCGGGCAATTGGCTGGGCAGTCTACCGCGAGGAGCGCTGTCGCGAGCTATCGGAGTTGGCCGTCGAGACGACCGGCCTCGGTGACGCCGATGATAAGTACCGCAAGAAGCGCCGCAAGATTCCCGGCGTGCTCGAAGATATCCTTGCGACGCAGACAGTGGGTGTCGTCGACAAGGACCCTGCTGCAGGCCGCGTCGATATCGCGAAGCCGGTTGGTGTGGTTGGTGGTGTGGTGCCGTCGACGAACCCAGGCGCGACGCCGACAGTGCTAGCGATGCTAGCGGTGAACTGCCGCAATGCAATCGTGCTCTCACCGTCGCCGCGTGGGCTGGCCGTCTGTGAGCAGGTTGTTGAGTACGTCCGCGAGGAGTTGGCGGCCGCGGGCGCGCCGCCAGATCTGGTGCAGATGCTCCCCGCACCCGTCTCGAAGCCCAAGACGTACGCGCTGATGGAGCAGGTCGATCTCCTCCAAGTGACGGGCTCGGCTGACAACGTCCGGGCTGGCCAAGAGTCCGGCACCCCCAATTACTGTGTCGGCCAAGGGAACCCTGTCGCTATTGTCGATGAGACGGCCGACGTGACGGCCACCGCGGAGCGCATCGCAACGAGCCAGCAGTTCGACAACGGTACCTCCTGCTCCAGCGAGGGGAACGCCGCTGTCGTCGCCGACGTGTACGACGAGACGCTCGCGGCGCTGGCAGATGCAGGCGGCTATCTCTGCACCGGCGACGAGCGACGCCGTCTGTGTGAGACGTTGTTCCCTGACGGCGAGCGTGACCCAGAGACGCTGGCTCGGCCAGCGACCGACATCGCTGACCGCGCGAGCATTGATGTCCCCGACGAGACGGAGTTCTTGCTCACCCGCGGGCGGGGCGTCGGTCCCGACCATCCGTTGTCGGGCGAAAAGCTCGCACCGGTGCTCAACGTGTTCCGGGTACCGGATGTCGACCGGGCGCTCACGCTCGCATCGTGCATCCTCGCGTATGAGGGCGCGGGCCATTCGGCGAATATCCAGACGACCGATAGTGAGCGGGCGCGCCGCGCAGGCGAGCGACTCGGCGTCGCCCGCCTGCTCGTTAACCAGCCGAATGCGCTCGCTAACGGCGGCCACTACCGCAATGGGCTCACCTCCACACTCTCCGAGGGGACCGGTACCTGGGGCGGCAACCAGCTGGCCGAGAACGTCGGTGTCGAGCAGTTCTACCAAACGACAACGGTCGCTCGGCCAATTGAGGACGCGTCGCCGCCGGATGCTGATGCGTTGTTTGCCCCCTACGTGGATGGATGAGCCGGAGCCAACTGGGTGACGATCAACAGACGGCGACCGCTGAGCCGCGCCGATTCGTCGCCCCCGACGAGGTGGTCGTCGGTCGCGGTGCCGTCACGGAGATTGGTCCCCGGATGGTCGACCGTGGCTCGCGAGCACTCATCGTCACCACCGAGGGCGGCCGCGAACGCCACGGCGAGCGTGTCCGCGAGAGCCTAAAGGCAGCCGGCCTCGAGACGGTCGTCTACGATGCGGTGACGCCAGACCCAACCGTCGCGACTGTTGAAGCGGGGGTCGACCGCTATCGTACGGCCGACTGCGACTGTCTCGTCGCACTCGGCGGCGGGTCGCCCATCGACGCCGCCAAGGCGGTCGCCGTGCTCGCGGGAGAGGGTGGAGCTATCCGCGAGTACGCGACCGACCGGGCGGGCTACGAGGCAGTCGACGGTCCGCTACCGCCGCTGGGCGTTGTTAACACCACTGCAGGGACGGGCAGCGAGGCGACGCGCTCTATCGTTGTCACCGATGAGGCGACGGCGACAAAGTTTCTCGTCGTCGCGACAGCCGTTGTCCCGGCCGTCGCTGTCGAAGATCCCGAGCTCGTCTGCTCGCTCCCGCCGAGCCACACCGCGTTCACCGGTATCGACGCCGTTACCCACGCTGTTGAGGCATATGTCTCGACAGAGGCGTGGGCGCTGTCGGACGCACCTGCACGGGCAGCAATTCGCCGACTGGCGGAGTGGCTCCCGGTCGCGTGGACCGACGGCGACAACCTCGGGGCCCGCGAGGCGACGCTTGTCGGCCAGTTGCAGGCCGGGCAGGCATTCACCAACGCCTCCGTCGCCCTTGTGCACGGGATGGCGCGGCCACTCGGCGCCCGTCTCAAACTGCCGCACGGGCTCGCAAACGCCGTGTTGTTGCCGACCGTCGTCGACTATTCAACGCCGGGCGCGCCCGAGCGGTACGCCGAGGTGACACGCCTGCTCGGCGCGGCCGACCGAGATACTCCCGACCAAGACGCCGCCGACCAGGCAGCTGACGCACTCACGTCACTTTGCGAGTCGGTGTCGGTGTTCGGGTATCTTGAGGAGTTCGGCACGGTGCCGGACCGGGCGACGTTCGCCGAGTGGACCAGCGGGATGGCCAAGGATGCCCTTGCGTCTGGGTCGCCAGCGAATAATCCCCGCATTCCCGATCAAGAGACAATAGAGCGGCTTTACCTCGACGTCTACGATGGCGTGCTCGCACCACATTCAGCGTGAGCGCGGAGGCAAAACCGTTATAGTTCGAAATTGTATACGTTACACCGATGTACGGGAGCGTACTCGTCGCTACGGACGGAAGCGACGCGTCGCGTGCAGCCGTTGAAGAGGCCGCCGCGCTCGCCGCTCCTGACGGGACAGTTCACGGCCTGTTCGTGAGCGAGGACCTGCCGATGTACACGCGGTCAGACGCGGCCGCGACAGTGGCCGCAGCTTCCGGCGGCACGGCGACCGAGATGGAGACGACGGCAGACGCCGAGGCGGCACTCTCAACGGTTGAAAAGCACGCCGAGGCAGCAGGTGTCGACCACGAAACGGATATCGTCGAGGGAGTGCCCGCGCGGGCCATCGTTTCGCGAGCAGCTGCCGTCGACGCTGACGCCATCGTGCTCGGCAAGCGCGGTCTCGACGATGTCGCTGAAGATATTCTCGGGAGTACGACTGAACGAGTGTTGCGTGACACCGACCGGCCGGTAGTCGCCGTCCCGGCCTGACTATCCGTCGACCCGCCGCCCAACGCCCAGCCAGTTGGTGACCGTCCCGGCGGCATCGGTGACGGGCACCAGCGACACCCGATTGACGAAGGGTGTACCGTCGGCGCGGTAGTTATGCAACTCGACTGTGGTTGACTCCCAGTTACGCAATGCCGCGTGCAACTCCGCGACAGCCGCTGGTTCCGTGTCGGGCCCTTGGAGGAGCCGGGGATTCTCGTCGCGCAACTCTGTCATTGAGTAGCCCGTCAGTTGGCGGAACTGACGGTTGGCGTACAGAATCGGGTTGTCCTCGTATGCGGCGCCGGTGACAGTGACGCCGAACGGCGACGCCGACAGCGTCCACGCCTTCCAGACAAGTTGGCGCTCGCGGTTGAGCAGTGACGCCCACGGGCCGTTATCAGGGCCGGCAAACTTCTCAACGGGCGGCACCGGCTGTTGGGGCAGGGCCGCGTCGATGTCAGCAAGGAACTCGTCTACTTGTTTGCGGAACGCGTCCGGGGCACAGCGGAGCAAGGCCAGCAGTTCGCGACGGCACGACACGGGTATTGTAACTGCCGGCGGCGCATAGCACTGTCGGGTCAAGCAGCGCCCGCGACGGCGCTGGCGAGTTCTTTTGCCCACGCGAGCAACCGCTCGTCGGCGCCGAACGAAGCAGTTACCTGCAGGCCGACTGGGAGCCCGTCGACGCGGCCGGCTGGCAGTGCGACGGCCGGCTGACCAGTCGTTGTCCACGGGACATTCATCACCGGATCGCCGGTGTCGTCGAGTCCCTCGGGTGCAGGGCCGGGTGCGGCTGGGCTAGCCACGACATCGACGTCCTGTTCGGCGAGCCGCGTCTCGACGCGGTCACGGGCCTGCTCGCGGAACCGGCGTGCGTCGGCAAGGTCGGCGACGGGTACTTCGCGGCCCTCCTCAACGAGCGCGCGCATCTCGGCGGCGTACGCCTCGTCGTATCGGTCGAACCAGTCGTGGTGGCTCATCGCCGTCTCTGCGGCCATCAGCCGACCGTGGTGGCTGTTGAGCTGATTGATATCATCGAACAGTGAGAGCCGCCGTACGTCGTAGCCGGCCGTCTTGAGTGCATCAACGGCCCGCTCGAAAGCGGCCCGGCCGTCGGCTGTCGCTTGCTCGAGGTACGACCCGTTAGGGATGCCGACGGTCGGGCGTTCACCAGGCAGAATTCCCTCATGCCACTCGTCGACAAGGACGGCGGCCGCCCGGCGTGTGCCGCTGGTATCCTGTGTGAACAGGCCAACGTGGTCGAGCGACGGCGCGACTGGCAACACACCGTCGAGCGGCACCCGTCCGTACGTCGGTTTGTAGCCGACGACGCCACAGAAGCCGGCCGGCCGGATAACTGAGCCGGCGGTCTGGCTTCCCAGTGCCAGCGGTACCATCCCCGCGGCGACAGCCGCGGCCGACCCCGATGACGAGCCGCCAGGCGTGTGACCGAGGGCGTGCGGGTTACGCGTCGGCCCGGGATCGAAATAAGCAAACTCAGTGGTGACCGTCTTGCCGGCCACGAGCGCGCCCGCCCTAATCAGCCGGGCGACCGCCTCGCTCTCGGGGCCGACCACCTCGCCGGGCGGGATGTCGGCACCGGCTCGTGTTGGGAGGCCATCGACGTGAAAAATGTCCTTGACGCCGACGGGGACGCCGAACAGCGGCGGCCGGCTATCGGGGTCGGGGTGACGAGCAGAGAGTGCCCGCGCCTCGGCCGCCAGTTGCTCGCGCGGCTTCCCACCGTCGACCCATGCGCGCACGTCCGACTCAACGGTGTCAATATGATCGCGACAGGTAGCGACGTAGTCTGCGGGGTCCCGTCGGCCAGACTGCAGGTCCGCCGCCACCGTCGCCAGCGGCCGGTCGGCGAGGTTCATCGGGGGATCACTCCGACGGTCGGCGGCCGGATTCGGCTCTGGCTCATACAGCGTTCGTCGACTGCTGGAGACAAAAGGCGTGGGGGCAAGAACGCCGCGCATTTACTCGCCGGGCGCTTACCCTCGATGTGTTCGTGCACTTCTCCGCGCGTGAATCATCGTGATAAGCCGCTATCGCGACGCCAGCCTGTTCGTCCTGCTCTCAGTCTTGTTCGGTATCTCGTTCGTTGCAATTAAAACGGGGCTGGCGACGCTACCGCCGCTGTTATTCGCAGCCTACCGATTCGACCTTGCGGCAATCCTGCTCGTCGGCTACGCCGCTTTGCGTCACGACACGTGGCGCCCCCAGACCCGCACCGACTGGCTCGCCATTGTGGTAGGAGCCGTCGCGCTCGTCGCGCTTAATAATGGCCTGCTGTTTCTGGGCCAGCAGACCACCACGCCTGCGGCCGCCTCTGTCATGTACGGGCTGAATCCGATTCTCGCACCGGTATTCGCAGCCGCGCTGCTTGGTCAGCGGCTCGCCGTCCGCGGCTACCTCGGCGTCCTGTTAGGGCTCGTCGGCGTCGTCGTTATCGTCCAGCCGTCGCCAGCGACGCTGACCTCTGGTTCTGTTATAGGGCAACTGCTGGTGCTCGGGGCAGCCGCCAGCGTGGCCGCTGGAAGCGTGCTGCTTCGCCGAATCGACGCGCCGCTGGCGAGCGTGCCGACAACCGCGTGGGCGATGGCAGGTGGCGCAGCCTTGCTGCACGCCGCGAGCCTCGTCGTTGGGGAAGGCATCGTCGTTCCGTCGTCAACGCCGGCACTCGTCGCTGTCGGCTCACTGGCGGTACCGTCGACGGCCGCGGCCTACCCCATTTATTTCGGACTCATCAAGCGCATCGGCCCCGTCCGAACGAACCTCGTCGCCTATCTCGTCCCAGTGGTCGCGGCGCTCACCGGGTGGTTGCTGCTCGCCGAGCCAGTCACCCTCGCTACCGTCGCCGGCTTCCTAATCGTCCTCGCGGGCGTCGCCCTGCTGGAGCGGCAGGTCGTCGCCGAGGAGGTGGCGCGCCTCCGCAGTATCCTCTCCCGACCAGTTCCTGAGGAGTGACGACCGCTCGTGCACGCAGTAGGCCAATCCGCCCTGTGTTCAGATAGTGCAGTCGCGTACTTCGGAGCATGAGCGAGCAGGAGACGGACATGGACATCGAGACGATACGCGAACAGAAGCTCGAAAAGCTGCGCGAGCGGGCCGGCAAAGAGGCAAACCAGGCAACGCCCGACGATTTGGTGGTGGTCGACAGTAAGACAGAGCTGTCGGCGTTCGTTGACAAACACCGGCTCGTCGTGGTAGACTTCCACGCCGACTGGTGTGGCCCCTGTGAGATGCAGGAACCGATACTTGAAGCGCTCGCGGCCGAGCGGGACGTCGCTGTCGCGACAGTGGATGTTGACCGAAACCAACCGCTCGCGAGCGCATACGACGTACGGGGGATACCCGCGCTCATCATCTTCGCAGATGGCGAGCCGGTCGAGCGACTCACCGGTGTCCAACAGCGGACGACGCTTGACCGGCTTCTCGACCGCTATTGACTGAATTTAGGCGCTAAGCCCCCATCTTAACTAGCACCGCAGCCCGCGTCAGCGGACATTGAGCGCAGTAGAGTGGGGATACAGCGCCGTCATCAGCTGTTTGTACACTGTTCTGTTGCGGCCGCACAGGCCCACGTCTACCGTCTTTCTCTCGGTATCAAGCGAGGAGGAGCGGGACGCTCCGAATCAACGTCTGTGGAGACTGCGCTCTTTCCGGGAACCACTACGGGTCCTACACAGCGCGTCGTAGAAGCTGAAAGCCCGACCCTCACGAAACGAGCCGCGTCAGCGGCAAGTGAATAGAGTAGGGTAGTTCACCCGGCAAGCAGACCAACGACGAGTCCTACGATGATAAGCAGGAACACGACTATGAGCCCGTAGAACATGAACCGGTCTGCGCCGCTCATGGACTCCCGTAGCCGCCGGCGTGATAAAGGCCTCCCGGAGCCGGTCGGGAGCAGGATTGCGGCTCGCCGTCAGTCGTCGCTTAGCGTGGTATTCACGAGACCAGCCTCATCGGCCACCGATGCGACCTGCGGCCGGAATACCCACGCTGTCAGCAGGAGAATGGGAAGCATCGAGACGCCAACGACAGCGTAGCCGATATGAAGGTTTGCGAGGAATGGCGCGGCGTACACTAGCGGGTAGACAATCCCACCGACAGTGCCGATACCGCCGACGACGCCCGCAACCGCGCCCGAACTGTCGGGAAACATCGCAGGCACCTGCGCGAAGATAGCTCCCTCGGCAAAGGCACAGCCCATCCCGACGAGAAAGCCCGCACCGACCGCAAGTAGCACCTCGCCGGTCAACCCTGCAAGAGTCATTCCGAACATCGTCAGGACGACGAAACACAGCGCGAGGAACGTCCACTGCTCACGGTAGTGATCGCCGAAGACGGGGAGAAGGCTCGTCTCTGTGCGCGCTACCCAGTCGCTGACGTAGCCGCCGACCGGTCGAAGGAGGCCGGCCGCGATCGAGAAGGTAGCCGCGAACGTCGCCGCAAGCGTGAGATTCCGCGTGTCGAACGCCTCCCGGTAGTAGGTGGCGAGCCAGCCGTTCATCGACAGCTCCAGCCCGAACGTCATCAGATACGCGAGCGCGAGTACGACTGTCCCGTACCGGGTCGCAGTGTAGAACCAGCCTTTGAACGATGCGGTGTCTTTCGTAGCCGCACGCTTCTTGTCGGACTTGGCCGCCTCGCCGAGCAGGTAGTAGGCCACCCCGAGACCGACAGCGACGAGGCCGGTGTAGAAGAACGCAGCCCGCCAGTTGGTCGCAAACAACGGCCCTTCCCAGCCGGTAGGGAAGACACGGGGGAGAATGAGCGCGCCGCCTGCTGCCCCGGCGTTGCCGATTCCGGCGTAGATACCCTCGGCGGTGCCGAGTTGCGTCTCATCGAACCACTCCGAGACGTGCTGGATACCGATGACGAACGTGATGCCGGCGGTAGCGACAATTAGCCGCTCGACGAAAAAAACGGCGTACGACTCCGCGAACGCCGACGCCATCGAAAAGACGCCGACGTAACCAAGCACAATGGCGAACACTGTCGGCGCGCCGAACTTGTCGGAAAGCCAGCCGGTCAGGATTCGGCCGAATGGCGCAAGCCAGATTGCTGCACTCGCGAGCACCCCAATTTCGGCCAGCGAGAGCCCGAACTCCTCTGCCATCGGCCCGGTGAACGGCGCGAACGAGAACCAGATGAGAAACGAGAAATTGAAGCCGATAGTTGCCAGCGCGAGCGTCCGCCATTTCGTCATTCTGACGAGAGTCACGGAACACCACCCGAAAAACAAACGCTCGTTTTATTCGGCTCGATTCGAGTGTTCGTGTCGTCTTTCACGCTTTGGATGTATTGAAACTATACAATAAACGCTATCCTGATACGTGTATGAACTAGTGGGTTACCAGAGGGGATAGCGAAAGACCTTCTACCGATAAAGGGTGTATTAGGCGCGGAGAGACGAGTCTCAGGCTGCGAGTTCCTTCGCGTCCGCGAGCACCTCGCGGGCGTGGCCGCGCGGCTCCGCATGAGCGGGATCGTACGTCGCGACTACCTCGCCGTCCGCAAGCAGGAAGGTCAACCGCTCAGTGTATCCCTCGTCAGTCGGGACGCCGAACGCCGTGGCAAGATCCCCCTCAGGATCCGCAAGCAGCTCAAACTCGAGACCTTCCTCTTCGGCGAAGTCGGCGTGCCGTTCGGCGTCGTCCATCGAGACGCCATACACCGTGACGCCGGCGTCACGGTACTCCGGCAGGGCGTCTTGGAACTCGTTTGCCTCGATTGTACAGCCGCCGGTGAAGTCTTTCGGATAAAAGTAGACGACCGTCGGCTCATCGAAGGAGAGCGTGACTGTCTCGCCGTGTTGGTTGGGTGCCGTAATCGTCGGAGAGGAATCACCAGGTTCGAGCATACCCGACGTGGCAGGCCCTCCCGCATACCTGTTGCGACCGCGGCGAGCCCGGCCGCTCACCCCACGCGGGCCGGGTGAGGCTGCGCGTCGACAGGCTGGTTGCCTCCATTCGCTCCCCCACCGTCACCGCCGCCAGCGACCGTCTGGTTTGTCGTCGCGTTGCCGACCCAGTCGGGCCGCTCAACGCTCGTCTCGCCGACGGCGCGCACTCGCAGCGCGACAACAACCGACACCCCCTCGCGCTCTGGGTCGTCGTAGCGGCGCACCAATTCGTGGACCAGTCCCCGGCGGTCGACTAACGCGCTTCCAACGGCGTTCGTGACCCCCGGCCAGGGGTCGCCGTTGGTTGCCAGCCAGACACCGGGCCGGCCGGCGACGGTCGTCGTCTCGACCACTCGCGAAGTCCGTACGGACAGGTAGTATCTGATGAGCCGTGCCTGGTCGTCGACGAACAGCCGCCCGGCGGGCCGGGGGGACACGGTAATCCCGTCGTCGTGTCGTTCGAGACGGTGGGTTGCGTTGGCGTACGTGTCGCGGTCGACGAAGGAAACGGGCCGCGTCCGAAACGTGCCGACCTCATGAACTGTCGCGACGTAGCGGTCTCCTGCAACGTGAATTCGCTCACGACGTAGCCCGGCCGGCTCGCCGTCAATGAACTCGCGGTAGACGAGACTTACGTGATACGAGTGGTTCTCAACGAGGTCGGCGTGGACAGCTGCCAGTTGCCGCTCGTCTATCTCGCCGGTGGTCACGCCGGGCGGGAGCCACGAGGCAGTTACCCCGCTCGCAGAGGTAGCTGGCTCTGAGTCGACGGAAACCGGGGTGACCGTCTCCGTTACTGGCGCAGTCCCAGAGCTGCCACTCCCAAACGGGATAGCTGTGCCGACGGTCGCAATCACGAACACGGCGACGCCTACAGTAATCACGCCCGCGACGATGCGTCGCGAACGGGCGTCGTCAACCTCAGGCGTAGAGGCAATAGGGACTGAGTCGGGTGCCGATCCGCTCGCCTCGGGGGCGACCTGTCCGGGTACACCCGATTCGGCAGCGAGGGAATCGAGCGAGCGGTCAAAGAATTGATCCGTGAGCCGCGCGAGCGCCTTGCGATCAACGCCGTATAGCGCGAGTTCATGGAGGCGGGTGGCGTCGATATCGCCGTCATCAAGCGCCACGATGACATCTGCATCGGCCGTCGCGTCGGCGTCTGCAGCTGGCTGAACCGCGAGCGTGCGACCGTCTGTCAGCCGTAGCAGGCCAGGACCGACCCGGTCGATGTCAAGCCCGCGGGCTCGCCACAACGCCGCGACAAAGGCCGTTCGCTCGGCTGGGTCGAGCTCGAGCACCGCCGCCGCGAACGTTGCCTGGTCGACAACTGGCATCGGTTAATTATCGAAACCGAAGCGTGTTAGAGGTTCTCACATCCGATGTGGATTTGGGGGCGGCGGCCGACCGACCGACATGGACGACGAGCGAGATCCAGAGGCGACGCTCCGGGCGTGGAAAGAGTCCATGGCGGCCGAACATGAGACGGCTATCGAAGAACCAGATCCTACGGCCGACCACAGCATCGAGGCGGTGGTCCAACTGAGCGTCCGGCTCCGGTTCAGTCTCGTTGACGGGCGACTGGTAGAGCGTGACCGCGAGCAAGTTGAGGCGGGCGAGCCGGAACTATTCTCCTGTGCGTGCGGCGTTCGCGGGATGACGCGGGCAGAGGCCCGCGAGCATCTTATAGCCGCTGAGGATTAGGGCGTGATGACCGCGCGGCCGTCTATCTCACCGTGTTCGAGCTGCTCTGCGACCGTATTTATCTCCGCAAGGTCGTAGCGGGTCGTCCGGAGCTCTACGTCGCCTCGCTCAACCAGCGCGACCAGTTCCTGAAGTTCGGTGTATTGGCCAACGAGCGTTCCCCGGTAGGCGAGTTCACCGTCAACAAGCGTCTGTGACGGCTCGTGGACGTGGCCACCATAGCCGACGACATGGTGATCGCCACCGGCCGCGGCGAGCTCTGGCCCGAGCGCCGTCGTCTCATCGCTACCAACAAAATCGAGTATCTGCTGGGCGCCGGTCCCATCGGTGCGATTCTCGATGGCCGCCGTAACGTCGTCGCTCGTGGGGTCGAGTGCGCGGTCGGCACCCAATTCCGTCGCTAACTCCCGGGCGCTCTGTTTCGGATCGAGGGCGAGGATATCCGCAGCACTCATCGCGTCGAGACACTGGACACCGATGTGCCCGAGCCCGCCAACGCCCACCACGACGGCGGCGTCGCCAGGGTTCAATTCGGCGACAGCCTTCTTCACGGCGTGATAGGCAGTGATGCCAGCATCGGCATGGGGCGCGATGTCGGCTGGGTCGACGCCATCGGGCAGAGGGACGACTGCCCGTTCGTTCGTCCGCAGGTACTCGGCGAAGCCGCCGTCGTGTGTCAGCCCGGGGAATGCGACGTTCTCACAGTACATGTCCTCGCCCTGCCGACAGGGGCGACACGTTCCGCAGGTCATCACTGGATGGCACAGTACCGGCTGGCCCTCCTCGACTGTCGTCACATTCTCGCCTGTCTCGGCGACGATACCAGCGTTTTCATGGCCGAGCGTAAGCGGCAGCTCTTGAGGGACATACTCCGCCCACATCCCCTCGACGACGTGGTTGTCGGTCTGACACCAGCCGGCTCCCTCAATCTCGACGACGACATCGTCCGCGGCCGTCGCTGTCGGCGCGTCAACCTCCTCGACTGTCAGCGCCTCGTCCATCTGGTCGGTGTACTCGTGGAGTCGTGCGGCGCGCATACCCGGTCTCACGGGGGCGTGGGTCGAAAGCGTTCGGGCGGGACAGGCGGGCGCGGGATTCATGACCATCGGCGACAGCCCTTGGGTATGAGCGACATCCGTCGGCTCGACGACGCAACGGTGGACCGTATCGCCGCCGGCGAGGTAGTCGAGCGGCCTGCCTCCGTCGTGAAGGAGCTCGTCGAGAACAGCGTTGACGCTAGCGCCAACCGGGTCGAGGTGCGCGTCAAGACCGGCGGCACCGAGCGGATTGAGGTGCGCGATGACGGTCACGGTATGAGCGGCGAGGACCTCGAACTGGCGGTGGCGGAACACGCCACGTCGAAGATACGTGACGTGACCGATCTTGAGGCGGGGGTCGGGACGCTCGGCTTCCGCGGGGAGGCGCTCCACGCCATCGGCGCGGTATCACGGCTCACCATCCGGTCGCGAGAACGGAACGCCGACCGCGGCGCCGAACTCCGGGTCGAGGGTGGCGAGGTGATCAGTCGCGAGCCGGTTGGCTGTCCGGTCGGGACGAGCGTCGTCGTCGAAGACCTTTTCTACAACGTCCCTGCTCGCCGAAAATACCTGAAGACCGAGGCGACAGAGTTCGGCCGTGTCAACCGCGTTGTCTCTGGCTACGCGCTCGCGAACCCGGACGTCGCAGTGTCGCTGGCCCATAACGGCCGTGAGACGTTCGCCACCGAGGGCAGAGGCGACCGCCGGGCTGCAATAATGGCTGTCTATGGCCGCGAGGTGGCCGCCGGGATGGTTCCCGTTGAGGGCACAGATGAAACCGGCCCGCTCAACGGCGTGACCGGACTGGTCAGTCATCCGGAGACGAACCGCGCGAGCCGCGAGTACATCCACGTGTTTGTGAACGGACGATGGGTGACCGCGAGCGCGGTCCGCGAGGCCGTAGTCGACGCATATGGCCGCCAGTTGGCGAGCGACCGTTATCCGTTCGCCGTCGTCAATCTTGATATCGACCCTGCAAGTGTCGATGTGAACGTCCACCCGCGGAAGCTGGAGGTACGCTTCGCCGACGAGTCAGGGATGCGCCAGCAGGTGCGCGATGCCGTCGAATCAGCACTGCTCGACGCAGGACTCATCCGGTCAAGCGCCCCGCGAGGCCGCTCGAAGGTCGACCAGACGGAGATACGGCAGGGGGAGTCGACAGACGACGAGCTAAATGGGGAGAGGGGGGCGAGCGATTCCGTGTCGAGAGGCACGGGACAGTCAGGCGGGAGCGGAGAGACGCGAGCGTCGACGGGCGACGAAGCCGGGACGGACCGGGCTGTGGCCACCGACGCGATGGGGGGCGGCGAAGCTAAATCGTCCCGAGGAGCCGACGAATCTGCGGAACCGTCTTCGGCCGACGACCGGCGATTCCATGCGGCGACTCAGACCACCCTTGACGGAACCGACCCGGACTGCGAGTTCGACCGGCTGCCCGCGATGCGAGTGCTCGGCCAACTTCACGACACATATCTCGTCGCTGAAACGGACGACGGGCTGGTGTTAGTCGATCAGCATGCCGCCGACGAGCGGGTCAACTACGAACGGCTGCGCGAGCAATTCGCCGACGATGTGCAGACGCAGGCGCTCGCGGAGCCGGTTGTCGTGTCGCTGACACCCCGGGAGGCCGCGCTCGCGGAGCCGGCCCGTGAGACACTCGCCCAACTCGGCTTCACAATACGGCTCGAAGACGCCCGGACGCTGCGGGTAGAGACGGTGCCAGCGCTACTTGCGGACGCTGTCGAGTGGGATACGGGCGCGAGCGGGCCATCGCTGGTGCGTGACCTGCTGGACGACTTCGCTGAAGGCGACCCAGAGCGAACCGTCGAGGCAGCCGTCGACGACCTACTGGGCGATCTCGCCTGCTACCCAGCGGTCACGGGGAACGTGTCGCTCACCGAGGGGGACACAACAGCACTACTGACGGCGCTGGACGACTGCGAGAACCCCTACGCCTGCCCACACGGCCGTCCAGTGGTAGTCGAAGTGAGCCGCGACGAAATCACAGAGCGATTCGAGCGCGACTACCCGGGCCACGGTGGTTGACTCTCCGATAGGAGAGTACCGACCGCCTATTGGGGATCAAACGGTATTGAACGAGCAGCAGATTCAAGCCCCGGCCCCGCCGTAATCTGCCAGCATGCGAGCCACACTGGTAGCGGTCACGGCGGTGCTCGTCCTGTCTGCATTCGTCGCTCCGGCGGTCGCAGCAGACGCCGACAGAGCGGACGACGGCGCAGCACCGGTGACGCTAACCGTCACCGTTGTCACGCCGTCAGGAGACCCTGTCGGTGGCGCGACCATCGATGCGTCTTGGGACGACGGGAGCACAACGGTGACGACAGCCAGCAACGGGAAGGCGTTCATCGACGTTCCCGAGGGTGCCAACGTGTCGCTATCCGCAGAGAGCGACGAGTACATCCGGAACCAGCCGCTCATCGTTGAGAACGCAAGCGCCCGCGAGGTGACCATCGAGGTAGCCCCAAAGGGTCAACTCACCGTTGCGGTGAACGACACCGACGGGCCCGTTGAGGACGTCCGCGTGCGACTCCAGACCGACGCGGGGGTTGTCGCCGAAGGGCGGACAGACGAGAACGGCGAGTACACAACGCCCGCCATCGAGCAGGGCGAGTACGTGCTCCGACTATTCAAGGAGGGTTACTACCGAAATATCACCCGCGAGACGGTCGGAGAGTCAACGCGGTTGAACCGGTCGATGCGCCGCGGGACGACTAACGTACAGTTCCGCGTCGTCGATGACCACTTTTCCCCGCCACGGGAGCTATCGGACGCTCGGGTTGAAGTGAACGGGATTGGGAGCCAGCGGCTCACCGCCGGCACTGTGACGTTTACTCTACCGGTGAATACCCGCTACACCGTCGTCGCCAGTAAGGACGGATACACAACCAACGAGACGAGTATTTTCGTCGGCGCGGAGGGTAACGAGCGGACGCTCGCCATCAACCGCGAGCCAGACCTGAACCTCACGGCAGCCAACGACCGGGTCGTCGTCGGTGAGACAGTGCAGGTGACTGTACGTAATGCCTACAACGAGCGTGTTGAGGGGGCAACGGTGACCGTTGACGGTGAGACGGTCGCGACCACCGGCGCGGACGGTACCGCCGCAGTGCCGATAGAGACCGCTGGCGAAGTGACCATCGCCGCTAGCACGAACGGTATCACCTCGAACGAACTCACCATCGTCGGCGTGGCGACGGCGACTGCGACACCAGAGTCGACGCCTACCGCGACGCCCGTCTCGACGCCAACACCTGAGGGGGAGCTGCCGGTCGTCGGCCAGCCTGGATTCACTCCAGTTGTCGCTGTACTTGCGCTGCTGGGGGTGGGGCTACTCGTGGGGCGACGGCGCTAACTACTCCGCGGCAGGGAGCTCTGTCGTCCGGAGCACGTATGACATCCTCCCCGGTTTGAACGTCGGAGGTTCCCGAGCGTTGGGATATTATGATTTGCAGCGTACCTAGCGTTGCGGGGCTACTCAGCCTGTAGATTGGTCGTTGCGAATGGACGCAACGTAGGGACGCGTGACCCGGTTCGCCACAGTTAGCCTGTGATAGGCTGGTTACACAATTGTCTGCCGACCGGAGCGAACGTGGAATATCCGGGCCGGAGGGTTTCGTGGACTGCGGCACCGGGCTTATGCGATTCACGCCCGGCCTAATCGCCGGGATTTTCTCGCTGAATCAAGAGGGTTACGAGTCTAAAACGGGCATCGGTTGGGTCCCGGTCTTCAGGCGGAGGACGGTGTCAAAGCCGGAGATACTGGGCGTGGCGGGTGCCGTCGACGTCAAGCACGTTCGTCTCCCGGACAAAGCCGGCTTCGACAGCCACTCGAACAGACTCGGGGCCGAGGAGATTAGCCACGTCACACCGGGCAAGCGCGTCGGTTACGGCGGCAGCATCGACAGGGTCGCCGTCGTAGAAGGCAGGGTCAGCAGTGATGGATACCTCGCCGTTGTCGAACGTCTCGCCAAGCAGGTCGTCGTCGCAGACGGAGACGAGCAACCCCTCGGGTGTATCACGCTCGACGAGCAGCATCAGTCAACCATCTCCGCTTCCCGCTGCTGGCGCACCTCCTCGGCCTCGTCCGCGAGTTCCTCGGCACGTTCCTCGTTACCGGTCTCCTCGTATGCGCGAGCCAACTCCTCCAGCAATTCCGGGCTGCGCATTCCGAGCCGCTGGGCGTTCTCGAGGGCGTTGACAGCCTCCTCAGCAAGCCCCCGCTCAAGCAGGAAGAAGCCGCGATTGTACCACGCCTGCGGAAGTCGCGCGTCGAGTTCGACGGCCCGTTCGGCGTGCTCGAGCGCCTGCTCCGTGCGGCCAGCCTCCCAGAGCGCGTACGCGAGATTCGTCTCGGCACTAGCGGCGTGCTCCCCCTGACTGTCGACGTACAGTGCCTCGCGGTGAGCGTCGATAGCTGCCTCCCACTCCTCGAGTTCCGCGTGGGCGGCACCCTTGTTCACCCACGCCTCCTGCTCGACGGCGTCGTCGTCAGTGAACTGCGCGGCCCGTTCGAATGTGTCGACAGCCTGCTCGAACCGCTGGATACCCATGTAGGAGAGGCCAACATCAATGAGTTCGCCGGCGTCCACGTCCTTGGCGACGGACTGGCGACGGTCGAGCGTGTCCGCGACCACGCGGGAGTCGACAGGGTCGACTTGGTCAGGGTCGACGGTTAGTTCGGGCGGGTCGAGGTCGAACCCTTCGTAGGGATCCCCATGTCCTTGTCCCTCTGAGAAGTCGTGATCGTCGGGCGTATCGTCGGTCATTGTCCGTCTTCCGGGAAGCAGACGCAAAAGGGCTACGTCCCGAAGGCCGCTACCGGCCGGTATGCGTGCGTTCGTCTCTGTCGACCTCGACGGCTTGGCTGAGGAGGTGCGACGGGTGCAGGCGCCGCTGGACCGTCCGGGGCTGGATCCAGTCGATCCCGCGGACGCCCACGTGACGCTGAAATTCCTCGGCGACGTGATTGACCCCGACCCGGTTGTCGCGGCGTTGGAGCGGGCTGTCGACGACGCTGACGTTGCCCCATTCGAGGCAACGTTCGGTGGCTACGGCGTTTTCCCTTCCCTCGAATATATTTCGGTCGTCTGGGCAGGAGTTAGGGCAGGTTCCGAGCCGTTGACCCGCCTCCACGAGGCGATCGAGCAAGAGACGACGAACCTGGGCTTCGACTCCGAGGATCACGAGTTTACCCCTCACGTCACGCTCGCTCGGATGCGCGATGCTCGGAGCAAGGAGCACGTCCAATCAGTGGTCCGCGAGCGGGACCCAATGCTCGGCCGACTCCCGGTGAAGGAGATACGGCTCACCAAGTCGATGCTCACCGACGAGGGATCTCACTACGAGACGATTAAACGGATCCGGCTCTGACTTTCGGGCCGCCTAAAAATATCGAGAAGCCGACAGGTTCAGGGATGGGCGGTGGCAAGCACCGCCATGGCGGGCGCGACAGCGTACGCGCTGGTGTTCGCCGCAGGGCTGGTGACGGCACTTGCGACGGGTTTAGGTGCGCTTCCGTTTTTTATCGTGGAGACAGTGAGTGCCCGGGCGAACGTCGCGCTGTGGGGCGTCGCCTCTGGTATCATGCTCACGGCCAGCGCGTTCGGCCTACTTCCAGAGGGGCTGGCAGCGGGCCGACCCGTCGTCGTCGCCGGTGGGTTGATTGTGGGCGCACTGTTCGTGGTCGTCGGCCACGCCATCGTTGACGAGTCAGAAATCAACCCTCGCAAGCATGAAAAAAGAGAATTCCGCCGCTTCGTCCTCGTTGTTGGGGTGCTCACTGCCCATTCGCTGCCTGAGGGAGTCGCCATCGGCGTCGCATTCGCTGGCCTGACCGCTGGCGGAGTCACATCCGTCCCGTCGCTGGCCGTCGCGATGACCGTCGCCATCTCCGTACACAATGTCCCCGAAGGAGTAGCCATCTCTATCCCGCTGCGGGACGCAGGCGCATCGCCGCCGCGGATGGTCGGCTGGTCCGTCTTCTCAAGTCTGCCACAGCCGCTGGGGGCTGTTCTCGCCTTCGGGTTCGTCCGGTTAGCCGAGCCGCTGTTGCCGTTCGGCTTCGGGCTGGCCGCAGGGGCGATGGCATACCTTGTCGTCGCGGAGTTCATTCCTGAGGCGCTTGCGGCTGGACGAGAGTTGTCAGGCGACGGACTCCCCGAACTGGCCGCGGGCATCGCTACCGGCGGCTTGGGGATGGGAATGCTGCTCGTCGCCGTGTAGCCGTGGGACGGGGGAATCGAAAGGACAGCGATAAATGCCCGGGCGTCGAACGCCCGGCCACCATGGGCAAGAAGTCGAAGGCGAAAAAGAAGCGGCTGGCGAAGCTGGAGCGACAGAACAGCCGGGTGCCGGCGTGGGTCATCATGAAGACCGACCGGGACGTGATGCAGAACCCGAAGCGGCGCAACTGGCGGCGTAGCGATACGGACGAATGAGCGCAAGCGACTTCGAGGAGCGCGTCGTGACGGTACCGCTGCGAGCGGCTAAGGCGGAGGCAAAACAGCGACGCGCGGACAAGGCGATGACGCTCGTGCGCGAACACCTCGCCAAGCAGTTCAGCGTCGCGCCGTCAGCCGTCCGGCTCGATACCTCAATCAACGAGGCGGTGTGGGAGCGGGGTCGCTCGAAGCCTCCCTCGAAACTGCGGGTCCGCGCGGCCCGCTTCGACGAGGAGGGCGAGGCCGTCGTCGAGGCGGAGACGGCCTGACGTGCTCCGGGCGGCTCTCTCGGGATCGTCGTACATCGGCGTCTTCGCCCGCGCCACTGACGACGCCCTGCTCGTCCGCCCCGATATGGACCCGGAGCTCCAGGAGGCGTTTGCCGACGAACTCGAGATCGAGGCGTGCCCGACAACGGTGGGCGGCGCCGGAACGGTCGGCGCGCTTGCTGTCGGGAACGAGAATGGTCTCCTGGTTTCCTCGCGTATCTCTGCCCGCGAGCGCGAACAGATACGCGAGACAACGGGACTCTCTGTGCGCGAGCTTCCAGGAAAGCTGAACGCCGCTGGCAACGTCGTTCTCTGTAACGACGCTGGCGCCTACGTCCACCCAGACCTCTCGCGGAAAGCGGTGCAGGCGGTCAGCGACGCGCTTGAGGTGCCCGTTGAGCGTGGAGATGTCGCAGGCGTCCGCACCGTCGGCACCGCTGCGGCCGCGACAGACGCAGGCGTACTGTGCCACCCAAAGACGACAGACGAGACGCTCGATGCGCTAGAGGCGCTGCTGGGAGTACCTGCCGATATCGGCACGATCAATTACGGCGGCGCGCTCGTCGGCAGCGGACTCGTCGCTAACGCCAGCGGCTACGTGTGCGGCGAGGAGACGACGGGCCCGGAACTCGGCCGCATCGAATCGGCGCTTGGTTTCATCGATTGAGAACCGCGCGAACGACTATTAGGCTCCGTCGTGTCCACCAGCCAAGATGCGCGAGGAGGCGACTGAGCACGAGCGGAAGCTCATCGGCCTCCAAGAGTACACCCGCGAGTTGCTGACCGCTGAGAGCCGTGCAGGGACGGCCCGTGTCGCTGTGGAGGCAGCCCACGAAGTGCTCGGTGCACCTCTTGTCGGGTTCCACGATCACGACCCCGAGCATCGAAGGCTCGGTACGCTCGCGTCCGTCGACACTGTCCGCGACGAACTCGGCGGTGCTCCCGTATACGAGCGGACGGACGACAATCGGGTCGCACAGCTAGTCTGGGGCGTCTTCCAGGCTGGCGAGCCAGTCTACATTGACGATATGCGGGCGTACGACGCCGCGGCCGCAGAGGTAACACCGGCCGCGAGCTGCATCCTTCGCCCGGTGGGAGATCGAGGGCTGTTCATCGCCTCGTCGACAACAACCGACGCGTTCGATGAGTCAGACCGGCTGCTCGTGGAGATACTCGTCGACGCACTGGCGGCGGCACTTCGTCGTGTGGAGCGGGAGCGGTTGCTCCAGCAGCGAACTAATCAACTCCGCCGCGAAAACGACCGGCTCAATGAATTCGCGGGCGTCGTCAGCCACGACCTGCGCAACCCGCTGAACGTCGCAGTCGGGCGGGTCGACCTAGCTCGGGAGGCCGCCGAGCGAGCGGCCGTCGTGGAGCAGCTCAACGAGGCAGAGGCAGCGATGGACCGTGCGTTCGAACTTATTGATGACCTGCTGACGCTGGCTCGGGATGGACAAACGGTTGAGTCGACTGAGTCCGTGCCGCTTGCGGCCGTTGTCGCCGAGGCGTGGGGACGAGTCGAGGCTGCAGATGCAGCGCTGTCCGTCCAGCTGGGCGACGAGCGGGTCGAGGCAGACCGGAGCCGGCTCACAGAGTTGTTCGAGAACCTGTTCCACAATAGCGTGGAACACGGCTCCACGGACAGTTCGCACAGGGCCATTGATCGCAGTGAACGCGCCGCAACAGACGGCACGCCGACCGTTACAGTCACTGTTGGTACACTCGCGGACGGATTCTATGTTGCGGACGACGGACCGGGGATTCCCGAATCGGAACGCGAGCGGGTGTTTGAGCGGGGGTACACGACGAGCGACTCGGGGACGGGGTTCGGACTGCGCATCGTGCGTGACATTGCCGGTGGCCACGGCTGGTCGGTATCCGTCACCGAGAGCGAGGCTGGCGGGGCGCGTTTCGAGGTCACCGGCGTTGACATAACCGACTGAGCCGGGGGCAGGTCGGAAGGTACTTCCCGCTCGCGCGGCCCGTTTCAGGTATGAGCGAGTTCAGAGTGAGCGGTCGGTTCCAAGCCCGCGACGGCTGGCAGCAGTTCGAGGTGTCTGTCGACGCACCAAATGAGTCGGTCGCCCGGGAGCGAACATACGCGAACATCGGCTCCCAGCACGGACTGAAGCGCACGGAAATCGAGCTCGACGGGGTGGACGCATGAGCCTTGGCGGTGGCGGCGGTGGCGGCCAGATGCAGGAACTCCAACAGCAGCTCCAAGCGCTTGAGCAGGAGAAGGAGGCACTCGAGGGTGAAGTCGAAGAGCTGCGTGCCGAACAGAGCGAGATTGATGAAGCAATCGAGGCCCTGGACGTGCTCGACTCGGGCTCGACGGTGCAGGTACCGTTGGGTGGAGATGCGTACGTGCGCGCTACCGTCGAGGATATCGACGAGGTCATCGTCTCGCTGGGCGGCGGCTACGCGGCCGAACACGAGAGCGATGAGGCCGTCGAAACGCTCGAGCACAAGAAGGACACTATCGACGAGCGCATCGAAGACCTGCGCGAGGAGATAAGCCAAGTGGAGACGGAGACCGAGCGGCTTGAACAGCAGGCCCAGCAGATGCAACAGCAACAGATGCAGCAGATGCAACAACAGATGGGCGGCCCCGGCGACGGCGGCGACGAGGAGTAGGGAATGTTCGACTCGCTGAAGGAGAAGCTCGGCCGGTTCGAGGAGGACGTCGAAACAACGACGGACGCCGACTCCGAGACGGATGACGAACAGCCGACCGAGCCCGACCCCGAGGCGACCGACGAGTCGGCTGAGGACCCAGAGTCCGACGACAGCCTCACCGAGCGGGCAAAGCTGTTCGCCTCTGGCAAATCGAAGATAACCGAGGAAGAGCTTGAGGAGCCCCTTGAGCAGCTTGAGTTCGCTCTTCTTGAGGGAGATGTCGAGCTGAGCGTCGCCAGCGAAATCATCGACCGGCTGCGCGAGGAGCTGGTTGGTCAGGCTCGCGCACAGGTAAAGAGCGGCGAGGTGGTCGTCCAAGAGGCGATCGGTGCAGCGCTGCTCGATGTCATCGACGTGGGCGGTATCGACTTCGACGAGGAAATCGCCGCCCGCGAGAAACCCGTGACCGTCATTTTCACTGGCGTCAACGGCGTCGGCAAGACGACGACCATCGCGAAATTAGGGCGGTATCTTGAGGAGCGAGGCTACGACGTGGTGCTGGCGAATGGCGACACCTACCGTGCGGGCGCAAACGAGCAGCTGCAAGAGCATGCCGACAACCTCGGGCTGAAGCTTATTAGCCACGAGCAGGGGGGCGACCCCGCGGCAGTCATCTATGACGCCGTTGAGTACGCGGAGGCGAACGAGGTCGACATCGTGCTCGGGGATACAGCCGGCCGGCTCCACACCTCGAACGACCTGATGAGCCAGCTGGAAAAGATAGACCGAGTCGTCGGCCCAGACCTGACGTTGTTCGTCGACGAGGCCGTCGCCGGCCAGGACGCTACCCAGCGCGCACAGCAGTTCAATGACGCCGCCGAGATAGACGGTGTCGTCCTCACGAAGGCGGATGCCGACTCGCAGGGCGGCGCCGCTATCTCAATCGCACACGTCACTGGCAAGCCGATACTGTTCCTCGGAACCGGCCAAGGGTACGACGATATCGAACAGTTCGACCCAGAGACAATCGTCGACCGACTCACTACCTAACCGGCCGACGAGCTACGGGGGTACTTTAACCGCCGCCGATGTTCGGGTGGGGGGTTAGCCGTCCGGCGACCATAGCCGTTTGCGATGAGTACGAGCCGGACGGCGACGGCGGAACGGACGGTTGAGACGTGTACGCTATGTGCCCAGTCCGTCCCGCCAGAGGAGATGCTGACCCTCGAGACCGACCACGACGAGCAGACGCTGTGTGTCTTTTGTGCCCGGTCGCTGTTCGACGCGGAAACAGGGACGGCCCAAGTCAGAGGCACGGACCAAGCGGTTATCGAGCCAGAGCGGACATCAGACACCCAGCGCGACTCCGCGCCGGCGACCGGCGAGCGGGCACGCGACGTGACGTGGGCGCCGCCGCGGCCCCGGCGAGTAGACGGCCTCGGCGAGACGCTGGTCGCGACTCATCGGTTATCGCTGTCTCTGCTGTGGGCGATACACCGGACGAACGTACGACTGCTCGAGCGGCTGCTCGATGAGACGGATGTCCAGACACTGCTCGTGCTCATCGTGACGCTCGCGACGGCCGCGACGGTTGCATTGGGAGCACTGGCGGCCGCCGGTCCGTGACTACTCCTCTGCCGAGAGACCGTCCGTGCGCCCGCGATCGAGAGCGGGATTGGCGTCGTGGTGTTCGGAATAGCCATCGAACCAGCGGACGATGCGCTCGATGCGGTCGACAACGTGGGCCGGCTCGCCCGACCGCGAGAGTTCGTGGCCCTCTCGCGGGTAGCGGACCATCCGCGTGTCGACACCCTGCTTGCGGAGGTACCGGTAGAACAGTTCGCCGTTGCAGACCGGCACGCGGTAGTCGTTCTCGGCGTGGACGACGAGCGTTGGTGTCTCGACATCGTCGGCGTAAGTGGCCGGGGAATGAGCCGCCAAATAGCCCGGCTCCTCCCACGGGAGTGCGTCGAAGTCGTCCTCAACAAGCCGGTAGGCGCCGTCCGTTGAGCCGTAGAAGGAGGCGAGGTCGTAGACACCGCGCTGGGCGACGGCTCCCGCGAAGCGGTTTGTGTGCCCGACCATCCACGCAGTCATGTAGCCGCCGAAAGAGCCGCCGGTGAGGAACTGCTGGCCCTCGTCCACTTCTGGGCGATCAGAAACGACATTCGCGCCTGCGAGCACGTCGCGCATCGTTACCTCGCCCCAGTTCTCGGCGATGGCCTGCGTAAACTCGTCGCCATAGCCGAGCGAGCCGCGTGGATTCGACCAGAAGACGACGTAACCGCGGGCCGCCAGCGTCTGGAACTCGTGCCAGGTTGACCCAGCAGCCGTCCAAGAGGCGTGTGGGCCGCCGTGGACTTCGACGACGAGAGGGTACTCCTCATCGGGATTGGCGTCGGGCGGCGTCAGCACCCACCCGTCGAGGTCGTAGCCGTCGCTCTCGAAGCTGATACGCTCTGGGACGCCGATATCGTGCTCGGCGAGATAGTCAGCGTTGAATGCGGTGAGTCGGGTCAACTCGCCAGCGTGGGCAAACGCGTCGTCCGGATGGCTGGCCGTCGATCGTGCGACCGCAACGATGCCGCCAGCGGCGTGGACCGCCGTCGCATGGCCGTCTCCTACCACCGTATCGATGGCACCATCGTCGACCCGTGCGCGCCGCACCGTCACGTGGCCGCTGTCGGGCGTGAGGAAATAGAGATCGCCGTCGTCCCACGCCATCGACCGCGAGCGGCCGACCGAGCGATCAAGGTCGGCAGTGACGACTGTCTCCGAGCCGTCTGTGGGGTCGAACACGCAGAGGTCGGTCTGGCGCATCGCCGCTCGGCGAGGTGGCGTCCGCGGGTAGGCGAGCCGGCCGTCCTCGGCGACCGCCAGTCGCGGCGCGTAGTCGGTCGTCGTGGCGACGTGCTCGGGATCGCCCCCCTCGCCCGTCGCGACAACCCGCTTGATATCGAACTCGATAGTGTCGTCCGGGTCCGGGACGTCCGCCTTCACAGCGTAGAAAAGGTGGTCGTCGTCGGCCCACGCGGGGAACTGATAATCGCGGTCGCCGTCCGTCAGCCGGGTCACCGTCTCAGTCGTGAGATCGACGACGTAAACGTGCGAGCGGCCGCCGTCGAAGTACGACTCGAACGCGCGGTAAACGGTACGGTCGTGCACCCGCGGGTCTGGCTCCTCGCGCTCGTAATCATCGTCAACTGAGAGGTCGTGGTCCGCCTCCCGCTCCTCCGGACGGGTTGTCTGCGTGAACGCGATACGCGTGCCGTCAGGCGACCACGCGATGTCGGAGACACCGCCGACAACGTCTGTCACGCGGCGGGATTCCCCGCCGGTGGCCGGAACAACCCGGAGCTGTGGCGTTCCCTCTGTGCCGCGGTCGGAGACGAATGCCAGCCGATCGCCAGACGGAGACCACCGCGGCTCGGCATCCACGCCTTCCTCAGCGGTGAACCGGCGAGGCTCCTTGCCCCCGTCAGCGGGGACGGTGTACACCGTCGCCTCGTACTCTTCATCGGTGTCTGGCGTCTCGCGGAGGACGGCGACCGTTTCGCCGTCCGGACTCGCGCGGGCCGCGGTGGCGCGCACAAGGTCGTGGTAGTCGGCTGCTTCGACCGGCTTGCCCATACCGCTCTGACGCCGGGCGGCAGTATGAAGCCGACGACTCAGAGCCCGCGGACGGCGAGCGCAGCCAGCCCCAGCGTGGCCCCGCCCGCAAGCCAGTCGAGCAGCCGGCGAGCGCGGTCGGTCGCGAGTAACTGGCGGGCGCGGCCGGCCGCAAGCGCGAGGATGCTGAGGTAGCAAGCCGTCAGTGCTGCGTACAGCCCGCCAAGTGGTAGCAGTTCCAGCCCCGCGCCAAACTGCGGCAGGAACGCGAGGAAAAACAACGCCACCTTCGGGTTGAGAACATTCGTGAGCAGGCCGCGCCGGAAGCCTTCGTTCGCATCGGAATCGACACTCCCCACCTCGTGGTCGGTGCCGCGCAGCATACCAACACCGAGGTACGCGAGGTAGCCCGCGCCCGCGAGCGTTATAACGTCAGCCGCGGCCGGCATCGCCTGGAACAAGGCGGCGAGGCCGATGACGGCCGCAAGCGTATGAACGCAGACGCCCGCCGCAACGCCGAGAGCAGCCCGGAGACCGGCGGCCCGCCCGACGCCGACGGCCTGCGCGAGGACGAACGCTGTGTCCGGGCCGGGCGCGAGTATCAGCGCGACGGCGGCCACGAGGTAGGTGATGAATCCGGCCACGCCGGGCGCTCGACCCGCGAACAGAAAGCCGTCACGCCGCGTGGACCGGCGTCGCCGCCGCGAGCGGCCGAACAACGGAAAAGCGTTTACCGCGTCGGCGGCCTACCTCCGACAAATGGTACTCGACGACCTGGGGAGTTCGCTCCGCGGCAGTCTCGACAAGCTCCGCGGGAAATCCCGCCTCGACGAGGAGGACGTCGAGGAGATAGTCAAGGAGATACAGCGGTCGCTGCTGCAGGCGGATGTCGAGGTCGACCTCGTGATGTCGCTGTCGGAGGACATCCGCGAGCGGGCACTCGAGGAAGAGCCACCTGCCGGCACCTCCGCCCGCGACCACGTCCTGCGTATCGTCTACGAGGAGCTGGTCGATCTGGTGGGGGAGTCGACAGAGCTTCCGCTGGAGGAGCAGACCATCATGCTCGCGGGGCTCCAAGGGTCGGGCAAGACCACCTCCGCAGCGAAGATGGCGTGGTGGTTCTCGAAAAAGGGGCTGAAGCCGGGCATCATCCAGACGGACACGTTCCGGCCGGGCGCCTACGACCAGGCCGAGCAGATGGCGGCGCGGGCTGAGGTGGACTTCTACGGCGACCCGGACAACGACGACCCCGTCGACATCGCCCGGAGAGGGAAGGAGGAGCTGTCCCACGTCGACGTGCTCATCGTCGACACCGCCGGCCGCCACGCGCTGGAAGACGAGCTCATCTCCGAGCTGGAGCAGATCGAGTCGGTCGTCGAGCCGGACCGGAACCTGCTCGTGCTCGACGCCGCCATCGGACAGGGCGCCAAGGAGCAGGCCGACCGCTTCGAGTCGGCGGTCGGCATCGACGGCGTCGTCATCACCAAGCTGGACGGCACCGCGAAGGGCGGCGGGGCGCTCGCGGCCGTCGACCGCACCGACTCGTCCATCGCCTTCCTCGGCACCGGCGAGGAGGTGCAGGACGTCGAGCGGTTCGAGCCGGACGGGTTCATCTCCCGGCTGCTGGGGATGGGCGATCTCAAGCAGCTCACCGAGCGGGTCGAGCGCGCGATGGAGGAGACGGGCACCGACGAAGAGGACTGGGACCCCGAGCAGATGCTTGAGGGCGAGTTCACGCTCCACGACATGCGCAAGCAGATGGAGGCGATGAACAATATGGGACCGCTTGGCCAGGTGATGGACATGATTCCAGGGCTTGGCGGCGGCGTCATGGACCAACTCCCGGACGACGCGATGGATGTCACCGAGGAGCGACTGCGCGATTTCGAGGTCATCATGGACTCGATGACCGACGACGAGATGGCGAACCCGCGGTCCGTATCGAAATCTCGCATCGAGCGTATCGCTCGCGGCTCTGGCAAGAGCGAGGAGAAAGTGCGCGAACTGCTCGAGCAGCACAAAACAATGGCCCGGATGATGAAGCAGTTCCAAGGGATGGGCGACGGCGACATGCAGCGGATGATGAAGCAGATGCAGGGCGGCGACGGCGGCGGTATGGGCGGGCTGGGGCCGTTCGGCTGAACACCCCCCGCGTTTTTCCTCCCGCCGGGTAACAGCCGGGCAATGAGCGTCCGTGCCACGGCGGCCGAGGCCTATCGGGAGGCGCTGCCGGCCGTCACCGCCAGCGCAATCGGCGGGCTGTTCGCGGGCGTGGTGCTTGGTGGGATGGAGGCGGAACTCGCCCGCGTGCCCGGACTCCTACTGTTGGTACCCGCGCTGTTAGCCACCCGTGGGAATGTCTACGGTTCGCTCGGTGCACGGCTGGCGAGCGCGCTCCACCAAGGGCTCATTGAACCGCGGGTCTCAGCGGGTGACCCGCGGCTCCGAGCGGCGGTGACGGCGGCGATGGCCAACGGGGTGCTGGTGAGCGGCTTCGCCGCGCTAGCGGGATTCGGCCTGCTCGTCAGCTTGGGCCGTCCACACGCCAGTCTCGCCACGCTGCTTGGTATCGCGCTCATTGCGGGCGTCGTCTCGGGGCTCCTGTTGACGCTCGCGGTCGTCGGCGTCGTCTTCGTCGGCTACCGGCGGGGACTGAACCCTGACACGCTCGCAGGCCCCGTCGTGACGACGACCGGCGACGTGGTCGGGGTGGCGACGCTGCTGGCCGCCGCACGGATCGTCCTCGCGCTCGGGGGTGGGGTGTGACGCGGTGGAGCGTCCGGGGCATCCTTGCCGACATGCTCCCGGTGCTGGTCGCGCTGACGCTCGTTGAACTCGGCTCAGGGTTGGTGCTCGACACGTTGCAGGCGACGCTACTGCGGTTTCCCTCCCTACTCGTGCTCGTACCCGTCACCATCGGGCTGGCGGGGAACCTCGGAGCTATCATGGCCTCGCGGCTGTCGACGGCGACCCACCTCGGCCTGCTCGCGTTCGAACCCGACGACGAGACGATTCTTGGCAACGCCATCGCGACGGCGGCGCTGGCTGCGACGCTGTTCCCGCTAGTCGGCGCGGGCGCGTGGGCCGTGCAGGCGTTACTAGCGGGGACCCGGCTCACGCTAATGACAGTGGTACTGGTAGCGACGCTGAGCGGGGCGGCACTGGCAACGCTCGCGGTCGTTGTCAGCGTTGCTGCCACCTACGTCGCGTTCCGGGTCGGCGCCGATCCCGATGATGTGGTGCTGCCGGTCGTCACAAACGTGTGTGACGTGCTGGGCGTACTCGTGCTGTTCGGCGTCGTCCGGCTGCTCGTTTAGTCGACGTCCAGTTCCTCGTCAGTCGGGTAGAAGCGGTCGAGCACCGCGTCGTGAAACTCAATGGCCCCAAAGATGAGCAGGAACAGCCCTACACCGAACGCGGTGAACAGCGGGTCCATGCTTCGGTGTACGACCGCACATCGTAAGTGTCTGGTGGGGAGTTGAGTCACAGCGCTTATCGGCGGTTCCGGGGTAGAGATTAGTGATGGAGGTCATCGGAACCGTCGGCCTGCCGGGGAGCGGGAAGGGCGAGTTCGCCGAGGTAGCACGCGAGCTCGGTGTCCCCGTCGTCACGATGGGCGACGTCATCCGCGAGGAGTGCCGCGCGCGGGGGCTTGACCCCGCCGACTACCACGGCGAGGTCGCGCGTGCGCTCCGCGAGGAGGACGGCCCCCTCGCGATAGCAGAGCGGTCGATACCGCTGGTGCACGAGGCTGGCGAGGGCGCCGAGACGGTCGTCGTAGACGGGCTGCGGTCAGCCGCCGAGCTCAAGCGATTCCGCGAGGCGTTCGGCGACGCGTTCACGCTGGTCGCCGTTGAGGCGCCCTTCGAGGCGCGGGCCGAGCGCATCGACGCCCGCGGCCGTGACAACACCGCCGCGGAGACGCTGCGCGACCGCGACGAGCGGGAGCTCGGCTTCGGGATGGGTGAGGCAATCGAGCAGGCGGACCGCCGCATTGAGAACGACGGCTCGCTAGCGGCGTTCCGCGAGGCGGTCCGGGAGGTGCTCGACGCGTGAGCATCGTCTATGCTGTTGACGTGGCGATTCGTACACCCGTCCACGACACCGAACTGCCAGACCGGGTGGCGCGGGCGGTCGAGAACCTGTTCCCTGAGGCCGATCTGACGTGGGGCGATGGCGAACTCCGCGGAGAGGCCCACGGATTGGCGACATTCGCCGAGCAGCTGCGCGAGCAGGCTATCCTCGACGTCGCCCGTGAGACGCTCCTCGAGAACCGTGAGGGGGCGACGACGACGTTCCGGCTGAAGAAGGCCGCCGCCTTCGAGGGCGTGGTCAACTTTGCGGTTGGGACGGTCGATGAGCTCGGGGAAATCGAGGTCGAACTGACGGTCCACGACCCCTCCTTCGAGGCGTACGTCGACCACGTCGCGCCACCCACGGAGGACGGCGAGCCGCTGACGTAGTTACTCACCGAGCCCTGAAAGGTGAATCGCGATCCACTCTGAACGGTCGCGCCGGCGGGTCACGCGCACCTCAGTCACCCACTTTACCCACTGGAACCCGCGCCGCTCGGGAGCGACCAGCCGGAGCGGGAAGCCGTGGCCGTGGCTCAGCCGCTCGCCATCGACGCCTGTGGCGAGCAGTGTCTCACGGGCTTCGGTGAGCGGGAGCGACCATCGGTAGCCGGTGACCGAGCGGAACTGCACCCACGCAGCGTCGTCGGCGACGCCCGCAGCCCGGAGCAGCGCGTCGACCCGCACTCCGTGCCAGTCGTGCTCGGAGTACCAGCCGCTCGTGCAGTCGAGCAGCGCCCGCTCCGTCTCCATCGGCGCGAGGTCGTCGTAGTCAAACGTGACATCGCGGGCGACCAAGCCGGTCACCCCGAGCGTCCAGTCGTCGGCGTCGACCGGCGCGGGGTCATCGGCGACCCACGCGGTGACGGGAAAGCGGTTGCCGGCGTCGGAGCCGCGCTCGCGCGAGCCGGTGAACCGCCGCTTCGTGCCGATGGCATCTGTGGCACGGTATGCGGCTGCGCCCAGCGCGACGCCGCCAAGCCACGCGAGCGTGCCGCGGCGGTCGGTGAGACTCGCCCGCGAGGGGACGTAGAGACGGTCGCGCAGGTGGCCGACCAAGACGAGCGTTGCGATGACGCCGACGGCGGCGTGGGCGACCAACAGGGTCCACGGGCCCGGGATGGACGCGCCGAGCACCCACCCAAGCCCCGAGGCGAGCGCGGCGACGGCGAGCAGGGTCAACAGAATGGAGACACCGACAGTGGGCGAGCGGGCCGCGAGGCCAGCGCGGACGCGCGCCTGGACACGCCATAGCTTCGCCGCGAGGAAGCCGACGAGTGTGATACTGGCGGCGCCATGGACGAAAAAAATCCACGCGTCACTCGGTCGGGCGAGGAGGCTCGCCAATCCCGTCCCGAGCGCGACGAGGACACCTGCGAGCAGCGTGTAATCGACCAGCGCATCCGGGAGCCGCACAGGCCGTATTGGAGCCCGAGGGGCTTCAGCGTTGAGCTGGCTACCGCGAGAAGAGACTAGTATGGACAGGTGCGAAGTCACCGCCGTCGTCCGTCTCAGTGGTGTCGGTGACGGCCCGGCCGGTGATGCCATCGGCGAGGAAGTCGGCGAGCGGCGGTCCGACGTGTTCCGGCTCGACGAGGAAGGCGTCGTGACCGTGGTCGGACTCAACGACGTGATGAGCGACCCGGCCGCCAGTCTCCCGGCCCGCCTCAGCGAGCTCTTCCCCCTGGCCGACGGTAAAGTGCCAGTCGCCAGTGAAGGAGACGACGAGCAGTTCACCGTCGAACGCCGCGAGTGCGGCCGCATCCGACTCGTAGCCGGCCGCAAGGTCGTAGCTGTCCATCGCGCGGGTGAGGTACAGATACGAGTTAGCGTCGAACCGCTCGGCGAACCGCTCGCCGTTGTAGTCGAGGTACGACTCTACCTCGCGGTAGGGGAAGAAGCCGGCCGCGGGGTCGAGTTCGAAGGAGTCGCGTGCGGCGTCCATCCCTGCCGAGCGGCGCCCGAACTTCTTCTCCATCGACGCCTTCGAGAGATACATCACGTGGCCGATCTGGCGAGCGAGCGCGAGCCCCTGAGTGGGGCCGTCGTCAAGCGCCGGCTCCTCACCGTAGTAGTCGCCGTTCTGCCACTCTGGGTCGGTGGTGATAGCCCGGCGGGCGATGGCCTCCAGCGCAAGACACTGCGCGTCCAACCGCGCGCCGGCTGCAATCGGGACCACACGGTCGACGTGGTCCGGGTGGCGCTTCGCCCACTCAAGCGCGTTCATCCCACCAACGGAGCCGCCGACGACAGCGTGGAGATGTGGAATGCCGAGTTCGTCAAGCAGGCGTCGCTGGGCGCGGGTCCAGTCGCCGACAGTCACCGCGGGGAAGTCGGTGCCCCATGGCTCGCCGTCGGGCGCCTCGCTGAGTGGGCCTGACGAGCCGTAACAGGAACCGGGGACGTTGGCGCAGACGACGTAATACTCGTTTGTGTCGATGGCCTTGCCGGGGCCGACGATGTCGTCCCACCATGCGGCGGCCTGGCCGGCGGTGTCGTCGCGGCGCCGCCGGCCGGCGACGTGATGGGAGCCGGTGAGCGCGTGACAGACGAGCACAGCGTTGTCGCCGGTGAACTCGCCGTATGCCTCGTAGGCGAGTCGGAGATCCGGGACAGACTCGCCGCAGTCGAACTCGAACTCGCCGAGGGTGACGTCGGGGCTCACGGCTCGATTGCCTCCGCCAAGTCGGCGATGATGTCCTCGGTATCTTCGAGGCCGACCGACAGCCTGAGCATGTCGGGGGTGACACCCGAGGCGCGCTGTTCCGCCTCGGACAGCTGTGCATGGGTCGTACTCGCGGGGTGGATGACGAGCGTGCGGGCGTCGCCAATATTGGCAAGGAACGTCGCCACCTCGACATCCTCGCAGACCCGCTTACCGCCTTCGTAGCCGTCTGCCAGCCCGAAGGTGACCATCCCCCCATAGCCGCCATCGAGGTACTCGCCTGCTGCGGCGTGGGTCTCGTGGTCGGCGAGGCCGGGGTAGTTCACCCACGCTACCTCGGGGTGGTCAGCGAGCCAGTCGGCGACGCGAGCAGCGTTCTCGCAGTGTCGCTCCATCCGTAGGCCGAGCGTTTCGACGCCCTGGAGGGTGGCCCAGGCGTCGAAGGGGCTCTGCTGGTCGCCCAGCGAGCGAAGCCCCCGCTGGCGGACCGCCTCAGTGAGCGCTCGGTCGCCGAACCGCTCCGTGAAATCAAGCTCATCAAAGGCGGGGTTGGCCGCGAGTTCGGGGTAGCGGTCCGGGTAGTCGGCCCACGGGAACGAGCCGCCGTCGACGAGCACGCCGCCGACGGTGGAGCCGGAGCCGTGAATCCACTTGGTCGTTGATTCCCACACGAGGTCTGCGCCGTGCTCGAGCGGACGACACAGTGCGGGCGTCGCGAACGTGTTGTCGACGAACAGTGGGACGCCATGCTCGTGGGCAACATCGGCAATCTCCTCGATAGGCGGGGTCACCAGCGCCGGGTTACCGATAGTCTCGAGGTGGACGTAGGCCGTGCGGTCGTCGATGGCCTCAGCGTACGCTGCCGGATCAAGCGTGTCGACGAACCGTGCCTCGATGCCGCGCCGGCGGGCAGTGTAGCTTAGGTACGCGTGGGTACCACCATAGACGGCCGACGCAGAGACAACGTTGTCGCCAGTCTCTGCCAGCACGAGCGTTGCGGCATCGAGCGCGGCCATCCCCGATGACGTGGCACACGCCCCTGTCCCGTCGTGCAGCGAGGCGAGTCGACGCTCGAGCGTAGCTGTCGTCGGGTTGGAGATGCGCGAGTAGACGTGGTCTTCTCGTTCCAGCGCGTACAGCTCCGCGGCCGTCTCAGCGTCAGGAAATTCGTAGGAGGTGGTCTGGTAGATGGGCGGCGCCGCAGCACCAGTCTGGGGATCCGGTTCGTGGCCCGCGTGAAGACACCGCGTGTGGAAGCCGAGGTCGCGTCCGTTCATGTACCGCACGCATAACTCTCCACGATTCTATAACCAAGAGTTACGGCAACATTTGTATGTCGACGGCTAACACGGTCGCCGGAGAGACCACGAGCTTTAACCACAAGAGCCGCGGAGAGCGGATATGACCGAATCGGCCCGTAACGTCCTCTTCGTCGTGCTGGACACGGTCCGGAAGGACCACCTCACGCCGTATGGCTACGGCGAGCCGACGACGCCTGTGCTCGATGCGTTCGCCGAGGAGGCCGTCGTCTACGAGGAGGCAGTGGCGCCTGCGCCGTGGACACTGCCGGTTCATGCTTCGATGTTCACCGGCCGCTACCCAAGCGAGCACGGCGCCAGCCAAGAGCGGCCCTATCTTGAGGAGTCGACGGGGACGCTTGCCGAGGCGATGAGTGCGGCCGGCTACCGGACGGCCTGCTACTCCTCCAACGCGTGGATAACGCCATACACTCGACTGACGGTCGGCTTCGACGCACAGGATAATTTCTTTGAGGTGATGCCCGGTGACCTTCTTTCGGGGACGCTTGCGGACCTTTGGCAACGGGTGAACGATAGCGACCAGCTCCGGGCGGTCGCTAACCGCCTTGTCGAGCTGGGCAATGACATCCATGAGTACTTTGCCGGCGCCGACAGCGCCGACTCAAAGACCCCCGACGTCGTTGACCGGGCGATTGAATTCACCGACGGAGAAGAGGGGTGGTTCGCCTTCCTCAACCTGATGGACGCCCACCTTCCCGTCTACCCGCCCGAGGAGTATCGCGAGCAGTTCGCCCCCGGCGTCGATCCAGACACTGTGTGTCAGAACTCCAAGGAGTACAACTCCGGCGCGCGCGATGTCACCGAAACAGAGTTCACGGACATCCGGGGGCTGTACGACGCCGAGATTCGCCACATGGACGCCCAACTCCAGCGGCTGTTCGACCATCTAAAGACAACCGATCAGTGGGAGGAGACGCTTGTCGTCGTGTGTGCGGACCACGGTGAACTCCACGGTGAACACGGGTTGTATGGCCACGAATTCGGTATCTATGACCCACTGGTAAACGTCCCGCTGCTAGTGAAGGCGCCGACGCTTGACCCCGGCCGGAATGAGGACACGGTCGAGCTGCAAGACCTCTACCATACGGTACTCGACTTCGCAGACGTGCCGGCAGTCGAGGGCGGCCGCGAACCTGAGTCGACCCGGTCGCTACTGTCTGTCGACTACCGCGACTTTGCCGACGCCGACTACGGCTTCGTGGAGTACCACCGCCCAGTGGTCGAACTCAAGCAGCTGGAGACGAAAGCCAACGAGGCAGGAATCGACCTTTCGACCGATTCACGATTCTACTCGCGGATGCGAGCAGCCCGCCGGCCAGATGCGAAGTATATCCGCAATGAGCGTATCGCCGACGAAGCATACCGACTCGACCGCGACCCCGGCGAGACGGAGAATCTCGCCGGCGGCGATGACGAGCAGCTCGCGGCAGTAGAGACGCGGCTCCGCGAGTTCGAGCGAGATATCGGTGAGACGTGGGACGATGACGACGGGCCTGGCGAGGACGTACTTGAGGAGATGGACGAGACGACCAAAGAGCGCCTGCAGGATCTCGGCTACGTCGAGTAGCCCGTGGCGCTGCCAGTCGATAGGCGAACGGTCGCCAGGACGCTCGCCGGCTTCGCCGTCGCCGTCGTCGTACTCGCGCTGGTCGCCGCCGGAATCGGTCTCGGCGAACTTCGGCGGGCGCTCGCGGGCGCTGATCTTCGCTGGTTGGCGGTCGGCTGTCTGTCCACCGCGACATGTCTCGCACTGTGGGGGAAAGCCTGGCAAATCGTCCTCCGGGTGACGGGTGTGGAGGTGCCGTACCGCCGGCTTGTCATCACCTACTTCGCGGCGACATTCGCCAACTACGCCACGCCGCTGGGTCAGGCCGGCGGCGAACCATTCATCGCGTACGTGCTCTCGCGGGATACAGACGCCAGTTACGAGGAATCGCTCGCTTCCGTCGTCACCGCTGACCTGCTGAACCTACTGCCGTTCTTTTCCTTCTCAGCGGTGGGGTTATCCGTACTGCTGGCCCGCTCATCGCTTCCGGGGGCGGCGACGGGGCTCGCGCGAGGACTGCTAGCGATGGCCGTCGGCGTCCCCCTGCTGGTGGCGGTCGGCTGGCGATTCCGCGAGCGGCTCCGGGCTGGAATCCTCCGGCTGGTCGCGCCCATCACGCGGGTCACCGACCGTGTGGAGACCGCGAGCGTCGCCGACCGCATTGACGAACTGTACGCTGCGTTCGGCCGCATCGCCGCCGACCGTCGGGCGCTCATTGAGGCGGTGGCGTTCGCATACCTCGGCTGGGTGTTCTTCGCGCTGCCGCTCTACTTCGCCGGGCTGACGCTCGGCGTCGGAGCTATCGATCCCCTGCTCGTGCTATTTGTCGTCCCCGCGTCGACGCTGGCCGGGCTCACCCCGTCGCCGGGCGGGCTGGGCGGCGTTGAGGTGGCGCTGGTGGCGCTGCTGGTCGCGCTCGCGCCGGTGAGCGCGGCGACGGCGCTGGCGCTCGCACTGGTTTACCGAGCCGCAAGCTACTGGTTTGCGCTCATCGTCGGCGGCGTCGCGGCCGTCGTCGTCTTGGCGCGGACCTGACGTTACGCGAGTAGTCGGTCGTAGACCTCAACAACGCCCTCGCGTACTTCAGCCATCGGGATGCCCGCGCGGTCGGCCAGCGCGAGCGCGCCGCCCATCCCGACTCCTTCTTTGGCCTCACCTGCGAGGTACCGCTCGAACGCAACGTGGGAGTCGTCGAAACCAGGGTCAGTGACTGTCACCTCAAGATTGAACGCTTCGGCCGCCCCCGCAAGATCCACCATCGAATCATTGGCGATAAACGAGGTGGTCGCCAACCGGAGCGGCGTCTCGACGCCGGCGTGGCGCGCGAGTGCAGCCACCGCCACAAGTTGGGTGCCGCCTGCGAGCGTCACCAGAGTCCCTGACTCGACGGCACCGGCGACCAGCCCACCCAGCACCGCCGCCGTCGGATCGCCCATCCGGCGGACAGCCCGCTTGGGCTGGCCGGCGCAGTCGCCGGCCGTGAGGTCGCTCGCAGCCAGCCCTGACTCAACGACCTCGCGTTTCAGCGCCAGCGGGTTCTCCGGGAACGACGAGGAGACGCCTGCCTCCTCCCCGAGCGCGGTCAACACGCCCAGTGCTGTCGTTGTCCCGCCGGGCACCGTCTCCGCGAGCAGCAGTTCTTCGTCGGGGAGCGCGCGACCGAACTCGCGGGCCGCGGCCCACGCGCCGAACGCGGTCGGCACCGGTTCCGGGTCGCGGACATCGCCGCCGGGGTGAGCGCCGACCGTGACCGTTCCGGCGGCGGTTGGCTCCGCGAGACCGGCGTCGACGACCGTGACCGGAAAGCCGAGTCGGTCGCGTACCGCCCGGGTAACGACGGCAGGCGTCGGACAGCCCGACGGCGAGACAGGCGTGACCGGTGACCGGACAGGCTGTCCGTATTCCAGTATCTCGGCGTCAGCACTCGGCGTGTGAACCATCACGTCCGGGTCGGCACCGGCGGCGCTGATGCCGTCGATGGTCGCCGTCTCCGTCGTGCCCGCGGCGAGGACGAATCGCGTCATGGGCAGCCCTGTGGCGCCGCCGGGCTTCAGTCGTCCGGTCGGCCGTCGGCCGGTCCGGCGCAGGGTACAAACCGCCGGGCTGCGTGGCCGCGGTATGAGCCTCCCCGACGGCGCCGCCGACGCGCTCCAGCACTATATCGACACGCACCACGAGTTTCTCTCGTGGCTCGACGTCACCGTCGACGACCTGGCTGTGGGCCGGGCGGTGCTGTCGATACCGTACCAGCGGAAGCTGACGAACGTACCGTGGACGGGCGACGACGGCGAGACCCGCCATCCGGTGCAGGGCGGTGTCGCATCGACGCTCATCGACACCGCCGGCGGGATGGCGCTGCGGGGCCACCTCGACGACGTCGTCGAGGACGGGATGGCGACCATCACGCTCAACGTGAACTATCTTGAGGCGGCGACAGGCGACCTCACGGCGACAGCGGAGGTGGTGCGGGCGGGCACCACTGTCGGCGTGAGCGAGGTGCTGCTGGAGAGCGAGACGCCTGACGGGGAGGTGGAGCCGGTCGCTGTTGGGACCGGCGCCTACCGGCTGTTTCGCTCCTAACGTCGGACATACGTCCGACGGGTGTTTTTGTAGAGCCGGCGATAGCAGCCAGTATGGACACGACGACGGGCGGACTCCTCGAGCGAGAGACGCTGGCGCGGGCCGGCCCGCTTATCGGGCTGTGCACGGTGGCGCTGACGGCGGCGTTCGTCGGCGTCATTGGACTGGCGTCGGGCGCGACCGGAGGCGTCGTCGGCCGGTTACCGCTGTACGTGCTCGCGAGCGCTGTCGCCTTCGTCGCGACGCTGCTCGCGGCAGAGGACCGCCGTGGCGGCGGCGTGACGACGCTTATCAGAGCGGGCGTCGTCGGCGCCGTCGGCTTCGTCCTACTGGGGCTCGGTACTGAGGGTGTCATCTACGCGGTGACCAATCCGGACGCAGTCGTCGCCTCCCACCTGTTCGTCTACTTGTTATCGGCGGCTATTATCGCCTCCGGGCTCGGCTACTGGGCGGTCCAGAACCGCGGGTTGGTCCGCGCGCTTATCCGCGGGAGCCGCATCTAACACGGCTCATGCGAACGTGACGCTCTCGAGCGTCGTCAACTCGCCGAACAGCCAGTCAGCATGCTCTAAAGCGTACTCGCGGTGGTCTTCCTCGATAGCGCCGATTGCATCTTCCACGAGCACGGGCCGGTAGTCCCGCAGACCGGCCGAGCCTGCGGTGTGGAGCACACAGACGTTCGCCAGTGTGCCACAGAGCAACAGATCGTTGACATCGCGAGCCGACAGCCAGCCGTCCAACTCTGTCTCGTGGAACGCGTCGTAGGTATGCTTCTCGACGATATGATCGGGCTCCGCGACTGGCAGAGCCTCATGGAGCTGTGCCTCCCACGAGCCCTCGCGGACGTGCTCGCCCCAGCGGTCGAATTCGTCGTAATAGTGATTGCCGTCGAACTGCTCGGGCGGGTGGACGTCTCGCGTGAACACGACGCGGGCACCCGCGTCGTGGGCGCGCTCGATTAGGTCGGCACACGGTTCAAGCGCTGCCTCGCTGCCGGGCGCATACAGAGAGCCGTCCGGGTGACAGAAGCCGTTCTGCATGTCGACGACTACCACCGCCGTCGCGTCTGGGTCGAACGTCTCTGTGAACATACGTGTGGCTACACGCTCGAGGGCAAAAACTCCCGTCGGACGCGCCGCTTTTGTCTGTGGCGCCCCAGCAGTGGGTATGCGAACACGGCACGCCGTCGTCCTCGCTGTCCTTGTTGCGCTGGCGGGCTGTGGCGCGGGCTACGTCGAGAACACGCCGCCACAGTGGGGGACGGAGACCAAGACGCCGACGGCCGCGTCGACGACGGACGGGGCGGCGGGCGCACCGGGCGACCCCGCAGGCGACCGACTGGGCTGGGAGAACGGCCGCTGGGCCAACGAGACTCTTCAACTTGACCGCTCTGACGGGCTCAACGAGACGGAACGGGACGCCGTCGTCAACCGGGCGATGGCTCGTGTCGAGCAGGTGCGCCGGCTGGAGTTCAAGCAGGATGTCCCAGTCGAGTTGGTGTCACGCGAGGAGTTCCAGAGCGGGGGGAGCCGCGAGTACCCCGACTCACTCCGGCAGTTTGACAACGCGAAGTTCGAAGCGCTGTTCCTTGTCGACGAAGACACCGACTCACTCGCCGTCCAGCAGTCGAACCGCGGCTCGTCGGTAGCGGGCTTCTATGTGCCAAGTCAAGACCGCATCGTCGTCATCTACGGCGGCGAAACGCCAGACCTCCCCGGCGAGGGGACGCTCGCGCACGAACTCGTCCACGCGCTCCAAGACCAGCACTTCGATCTCGGGTCGATAACCGCGTCAACACGCGACGGCCAGAACGCGAACAACGGTCTCATAGAGGGTGACGCCAATCTCGTGCAGGATCGCTACGGCGCCAACTGCGGCGCGGCGTGGTCGTGTCTCGACGCACCGGCCGGCGGCTCCGGCGGCGGCGGTGACCTCCACGTCGGCGTCTACGTGCTGAGCTTCTTCCCGTACAGCGATGGCCCCGGGTTCGTCGACTACTATCAAAAACGGGGTGGCTGGGAACGCGTGAATGAAATGTACGCCGACCCGCCGGCCTCGGCCGAACAGGTCATCCACCCCGAAAAGTACGCCGTCGACCGCGACCGGCCGACGGACATCCGGCTCGCTGACCGGACGTCTGACGGCTGGACGCGGCTCCGGCCAGAGGGTCGGGCCGACGCGGCCGTTCTCGGCCAGTCAGGCATTGCAACGATGTTCGCGTACACGCTGTACGACACCGAAAACGAGGAGCAGTCCGTCGTTGGCCCTGAAGAGTTCCTCAACCGCAAGGACGGCGAAATCGACCGGTCTGACCCATTCAATTATGGCTTCGCGGCCGCCGCCGGCTGGGATGGCGATCGGCTCCACGTCTACACGAAAGACGACGAGACGGCCTACGTCTGGAAGACGGCGTGGGACTCGCCAGCTGAGGCCGAGGAATTCGCTGCCGCCTATCGTGACCTGCTACGCCACTATGGCGCCGACCGGGTCGCGCCGGGCGTTTACCGCATCGACTCGGGTCCGTATGCCGACACATTCCGCGTTAGCCGGGATAGCGAGACGGTGACGGTCGTCAACGCGCCGACGCGATCGGCCCTCGCGGATGTCCGGAGCTGAGTGAGGATGTGGCGCGCCGTCGTGCTCGCCGTCCTTGCGGCACTAGCCGGCTGTAGTGTCGGCTTCGCGCCCGGTGGGTCGCCGACGCCTTCCCCCTCTCCGACCGCCGAGCCTGATCGTATCGGCGTCGAGGACGGCTACCGCTACGACGCGCCGCTCGCGACGACAGCGAACAGCAGCGACGTGGCGCTGGAGGCCGTCGTCGCGCGGACGACCGCCCGCATCGAGCGGCTTCGCGGCGTCGAGTTCCGCGGCGACGTGGAGGTGGTGCTGCTGTCGCGGAACGAGTACCGCGCGCGGAACATCTCGTTTACCCCCGCGGTCGACCACACGGCGTCAGTCCGATGGGAGGCCGCGTTCATGATCGGCGAGGACACCGACGCCGGCCGCGTCGTCGATGCGCTGTTCGGCGGCGCCGTCGCGGGCTACTACCTTCCTGGCTCGGACCGTATTGTTCTCGTCTCGGAGTCGGGCGAACGAATCGACACCCGGACGCTCGCGCATGAACTCATCCATGCGCTCCAGGATCAGCGGGGCTGGCGCGTCAGGGGCGCCGACAGCTTTGATGCCCGCCTAGCGGCGACCGGACTCACCGAGGGAGAGGCCGTTGCGGTGACGCGGGCGTACGCAGCTCGGTGTTCGGAGACGTGGTCGTGTCTTCCGACCGAGCCGACCCGAGGGAATGTCTCGGCAGTCGTTGCCCACCCAGGCGTCTACCTGACCTTCCGAGCGCCGTATGTCGCTGGTGCCAACTTCGTCAGCCATCTGCGCGAGCGGGGCGGCTGGCCGGCGGTGACGGCGGCGTATGACCGGCCACCGCGGTCGACCCGCGAGCTGCTCTCGCCGGCAGTCTACCCGACTGACAAGTCGACACCGACCGTCTCCGACCGCTCGACTGGCGCGTGGAAACGAACCGGGACAGACACAGTGGGGCAGGCCGCCACCCACGCGGCGTTCTGGGCAAACCGACTCGTCGCGCGAGATGATGACGCAATTGCGACCGACTATGAGGACCCATACTCGGAGGGGCTGGTCGCCGATCGCATCGTCGTCTACCGGGCTGGTGACCGCGATGGCTACGTCTGGCGGCTCCGGTTTGTGAATGCGAGTGAGGCGAGTGAGTTCGTAGATGGATACCGCCGCCTGCTCGAACAGCACGACGCCGACCGACACGGGGGAGGCGTCTACCGAATCGACTCAGGGCCGTTCGCCGACGCGTTTCGCATCCGGCGAGACGGCGACACCGTTACCGTCGTCAATGGACCGACGATCGCGAGCCTGGATGCGATACACGGGTAGCTTTTTCGCTGGCGACACCGACGATTCCGTATGTTCGATGTCGTGTCGTCGGCGGCCATCGAAGAGGGCCGAGCTACCGACGCGTATTTTACTCGGACCCGCGAGACACTCGAAGGTGCCGGCCGCAACCCAGAGGTCGTCTGCGAGGTGACTGCCGATCAGTTCCCTACCGGTGAGTTCGAGGTGTTCGCAGGGCTGAAAGACGCTGCACACCTACTCGCAGGCCGCGACGTAGATGTCCACGCACTCAGAGAGGGAACGCTGTTCGACGGCGGGCCGGTGATGCGTATCGAGGGACCATACCTCGCGTTCGCAGAACTGGAGACGTCGCTGCTGGGCTTTCTTTCGCCGGCCAGTGGGTGGGCGACGGCCGCCCGCCGGGTGGCGACGGCCGCAGGCGAAACGACAGCGCTGTCTTTTGGTGCCCGCCACGTCCACCCATCGGCGACAGCGGCGTTGGAGCGATCGGCGCTCATAGGCGGGATGGATGGCTTCTCGCACGTCGCCGCTGGAGAGGTGCTCGGTCGCGACCCTGGCGGGACGATGCCTCACGCGCTAATCATTTGCTTCGGCCGCGGCGAGCAGGAGGCCGCTTGGCAGGCCTTTGACGAGCACGTCTCCGACACCGTCCCCCGGGTCGCGCTGACCGACACGTATACAGACGAGGTGGATGAGGCCGTGCGCGCAGCCCGCGCCGTCGACAACCTCGATGCAGTGCGGCTCGACACGACCGGCTCGCGACGAGGAGACTTCCGCCATATCGTCCGAGAGGTGCGGTGGGCGCTCGACGACGCAGGTTTCGACGACGTGGGTGTCTTTGTCTCTGGGGGAATCGACGCGGAGACGGTTAAACGACTCCGCGATGATGTCGATGGCTTCGGCATCGGCTCTGCGATATCGAATACCGAGCCGGTCGACTTCGCGCTCGATATCGTGGCCCGCGAGGGTGAGGGGGCCGCCAAGCGAGGGAAGCTATCGGGGCCAAAAGAGGTGTACCGCGCAGGCGAGGAACACGTCGTCCGGCCGGCCGACGAGCCCGGGCCGACCGACGGCGAGCCGCTGTTGACGCCGCTCATTGAGGATGGCGAACTCGTCCGTGAGTTCGATATCGACGATGCGGCTCGCCAGTGTGCCCGTGACGCAGAGCGGGTGGGCTTCGGCGAGTAGTAAGCAAGCGGACGGCCGGGCGGCTTTTGAGGCCCCAGCGGGTGAATCGGGGGCCACTGCCGCACTAACTATTTCCCAGATGGCTCCAAGCGCGGCGCTGGGCAGGCGGATTGATAGCGAAGCGGTCGCTCGCGGACAGTAGTGGCTGAGGGGAGTAAGCCCCCTTCTGTTCGGCCCGGCATTCGGCTGAGCGCCCGCCGCGGCGTCCGGGCTACCAGGTGCGACGGGCTTGCACCGGCGAGGATTCGCCGTTCCATCGATCCCCGCCCGTCGACGCTCTCCGGGTTAGCTTCCTCGCCTTGCGGGTCAGGTCGCACGCGACCGGACCGGAAATCCAGTCGCGCCGGGGGTAATCTCCCCGCGGATCACGGCTGTGGACGGGACGTGTCGTTTCTGTTCCAGCGCCAGCGGTCTCCCGCTCCGGACTTGCGTCCGGTCGCCTGCCCGGACGGTGGGGGGACTTTCCTCGCCGCCGGGGTCGCCCCCGGCGAGGCGGTGGCCGGGCTCCCTCTGCCGACCACTACTTGACGGGCCAGCGTCCTAAGCGCATCGGCTCGGGGTCACAAATCGTATGCCGGTCGCCCCCCCACCCAAGGTATGCGACGGGTGGTGGTCGTGGCGGCGCTGCTCGTGCTCGGCGGCTGTGCTGGCGCGCCGACGACGCCGAGCGGTAATAAGGCGCCGACAACGACCCCGGCACCGACCGAGACGTGGGACGGCGACCCAGAGAATCACTTCCGCGAGCGGACGCTGACAGTCGCCATTGAGGCCCCGACGGACGGTCGCGACTACCGCCGTTTAGTGCGAGCGGCCCTCGACTACTGGAGCGAGACCGCCGAGAAGTACGCCGGGTTCCCGATCGATTACGAGGTGGCGCCGGATGCCTCCACCCCCGATATCCGGGTGCAGTTCGTCGCGGACGTAGGGACCTGCGGCTCGGAGACGGACGAACTGACGGCCGGGTGTGCGCCGTACCTGCAGGCGGCGCCGGTCGACCGGCCGATTGGGGTGCGCATCGAGAGGGGATACGACGACGACTCAACGGTTCGGTTGCTTGAGCACGAACTTGGCCACACGCTCGGGCTGGACCACGACGACGCGCCAGCGGCGGTGATGAGCGCGCAGGCGAACTTAACGACTCTTCCACAACCGAACGCGACCGACCGTGCACTCCCCTGGACAGGTCCGAACCTCACCTACTACGTCGATTACGAGACGGTGCCGGCCGAGGAGCGCGCGGAGACGCGCGAGCAGGTGGAGGCCGCGTTTGGCTACGTCGCCGACGGGGCTGAGGGGACCGTCCCAGAGAACGTCACGTTCACGCGGACAGACAATCGTACGAGTGCCGATGTGGTCGTCCGCTTCACGGATGCAGATCCGTGCACGAGCGGCGGCTCCTGTGGCTCACTACGTGGTTTCGACCCTGACGGCGATGCTGCTTTAGAGACATACAGCCGACTCGAGGTGACGCTCGTCGACGTTGACACAGAAGCCCGCGGCTGGCACATCGGCTACTGGACCGCCCGCGGCTTCGGCTTGCGGGGAGAGGAACTGCCGGCACCGCTCCAATCCGATGACCCCGATGTGCGCCGCTCCGAATGGTGGCGTTAGTAGAGTGTTGAGATTCGGGCGTTCTCCTTGATTTCGACGCCGCCTTCCGGAACCGTCAGCGGAATCCGAGGGAGTTCACGTACACGCAGCGTCGGGTGGGTGACGCCTAAGGAGACGAGCCGTCTGTGGGGCGCGAGCAGTAGCGGCTCGTCAAGGTCGGCAAGGGTCTCATTATATCGGACGAGATAGGTCCCGGCCTCGAGTTCCCACCAACCGTACTCATCGTCTTCGTCGCGGTAATCAAGACCGACGGCATCCGTCTCCGGCGGATGATACTCATCGCCGCCGAAGTCGATGTCGCCGCCATAGTCGATACGGGCGATATACTCCGCGGTCAGATCGACGCCGTCGTCACCAGTCTGTGTCGGCTCATGAATCAGCGCCTCAACGTGGTCGCTCGGATTGGCCATACCTCACCCTCGCCGGCTGGACAGGAAACGGTTCCGACGTACCGTTCGTGTGTCGCTCCCGCTCCTTGGAGGGGCGAACCCTCGCGGCTCCGTAGTCGTTGCTCGTGAATCAGCAGAGAGAGCGCCGCACTACTCCCATCGGAAAATCCCGTCTTCCTGGACTGTCTCACCGTCTATCTCCAACTGTGAGTCGCCGCGCATGTCAGTAATGAGGTCGACGTGGACCGCCGACTCATTACCCGACTCTCCGTCAGAGAGGTTGGCGTCGTAGGCGCGCCCGAGCGCGAGGTGGACAGTGCCGGCCATCTTTTCGTCGAAGAGAATGTTATCCGTCACCCGATCGATACCGCGGTTCATCCCCACGCCAAGTTCGCCAAGTCGCCGAGCTCCCTCATCGGTGTCAAGCACCTCGCGGATAACTTGCTCTCCTTGCGCGGCGGTAACGCCGGTTACTGTGCCTTCTTCAAAGGTGAGTCGGACGTCACGCACCGGCTCTCCGCGGACGGTCATCGGCACATCGAACGTGACGTGTCCCTCTGTCGCGTACGGCGCGGTGAACACCTCCCCGGAAGGGAGGTTGTGGGAGTCGTAGGCGACGCTAGCACAGGAGTTGACAGCCGTGCGGCCGTCGATTGCCAGCTGGAGGTCCGTTCCCTCGTTGCGGATGCGAACCTCTGACCCTGCATCAAGTAGATCTTTCAGCCGGCTCATCTCGTCGGCGAGGCTCGACCAGTCACGGAGGATGGCATCGTAGACGAACTCGCGATAATCGGCATAGGCCATCCCCGCCTGCTGGGCCAGCGAGCGTGTGGGATGGACCGTCGATACCCAGTCAGTTGCGTAGCGAGCCTCCCGAACCGCCTCCCTCGCCTGCCGGTGTGCCGTCTGTGTCGCTGGCGGTATGCCAGCGTTTTCAGCAGTATTGCGGCCGCCGCCCAGCCGGAGCACGCTGTCGGCCCGTTCGTACAATGCCCGCTCATGGGTCGGCTCAGTGAACTCTCCGCTGTGTGCGGTCGCGTATGCTCGCTCAAGTTCTGCGGAGCCGTACGTCGCCAGCGGGGTCGCGCCCCGTTCGCCTAGTACAGCGGCGACGGCGACACCGAGGTCATGGGCACCCTCCGCCACGTCAATGACGACGTCATCGCCGGCCTCAACGCGTGCGCTCCAATCAACGAGTATCTCCGCGTGCTCGCGTATCCGTGGGTCCATAGCCGTGCCAGCGGGCGGGCGACCAATAGCGCTGTGGACCGCGAGGCCACGAAAGGTAACGCCTATACCCCACGCTTCAATACTCGGGGCCATGCAACGGCGAGTCGCGGCAATCTACTTCGTCTTCTTCGTGGTGCTGGGGGCGAGCGCCTACTCCGTACTCGCGGTGGCCGAGCAGCCGGCCGTCGACGTTCCCGGGGAGACGTACACGAACGGCAGCGAGTTCGCTGTCGGGGGTCAGGAGTACACCGTCGTCGTCGAAATGCAAGAGTCCGAAGGCGGCGGACACGGCGGCGGGGGTGGCGCCGAGCCGGTCGGCGAACTCGTCTACCTCAACGAGTCGGCCCGGATGACAGCCACATGGGACAACGAGAGCACTGTCACCTATCGTGGCGAAGAGTATCGGGTCGAACTCAACGCCGACGCATCGCGAGTGCGACTCGTCGAGACATTCGATGTCCCCGCCCGTCTCCAGAACGACTCGGCAGTGTACAACGAGACAACCACTATCGAGGGTGTCGAGTACGTGACTTACCGCGAGAATGACACCAACGTTCGGCTCGACGAATACCTCCCCAAGCCGACGACATACACCTTCGAGGTAGGCGACACCATCGAGTACGACGGCGAGACGACTACCCTCGAGTCCGTCGATACCTCGGCTGCCACGCTGGCATGGACTGCCCCCGAACAGCAGTCGATCACACTTGAGGAGGGAGCGAATGTGACACTGGCCGACGGCAACCAGTACTACGCCCACTTCAAGACCCACGGCGAGCTACGGGTCACTATTGCGCCGACGACCACCTACAGCGACTACCAAGGTGACCTCGCGCGGCAGGAGTACTTCCATGAGCGCCAGAACGGCCTGTGGGGCGTCATCATCCTCTCCGGCATCGCTGCATTCCTCATTATCTCGATGGCGTACATGCCGGTCAAGGGGTAGTTGTAATCTACCTATCCTGCGTCCGTCGGGCGTCTGACCACATTATAAACGGCCGGCGACGGAACCCCGCCTGATGGTCGCCACCGGCACGCTCGTCACGCTGCTCATCGCAGGGCTGGCCTCACTGTTCATGGCGTGGGCCATCGGCGCCGGGTCCTCTGGATCGACACCTTTCGCTCCTGCCGTCGGCGCCAACGCCATCAGCGTGATGCGAGCCGGCTTCGTGGTTGGCCTGCTTGGGCTGGCAGGTGCATTCCTCCAAGGCGCGAACGTTACCGAGGCGGTAGGGACGGAACTGGTCGTCGGGGCGCCGCTTACCCCGACAGCAGCCATCGTCGGCCTGCTGACGGCGGCCGTACTGGTCGCAATCGGCGTCTTCGCCGGCTATCCCATCGCGACAGCGTTCACCGTCACCGGAGCTGTCGTCGGCGCGGGGCTTGCGCTCGGTCGCGGGCCGGCATGGGCCAAATATGGCGAGATAGCGACACTATGGCTGCTAGTCCCGTTCGTCGGCGGCGGCATCGCCTTTGCCACCGCGCGGCTGTTGCGCGACGACCGGGTACCGGAGCGGGTCGCAGTCCCCGTCCTCGCGGCGTTAGTCGGTGTTCTACTCGCGAACATTGAATTCGTCTTGCTCGGACCAGGGACGAGCGGGCGCGGGATCGCCGCGGCTGCCGTCAGGCTGGTCGTCGGCGAGACGGCCGGCGGTGAACTTGTGCTCGTGGGGAAGTTGCTGGCTACGCTCGCGTTTGCGCTACTGGTCGCCGGCCTGCTGTATGCCGACATCCGCCGCGATGAGGCAGCCGGCCAGCGGCATTTCCTGCTCGCACTCGGTGGGCTGGTGGCGTTCTCGGCAGGCGGCTCGCAGGTCGGGCTCGCGTTAGGCCCACTGTTGCCCCTGCTGGGTCCTGAGACGGTGGCCGTGCCGTTACCGGCGCTGCTGTTCGTCGGTGGGCTGGGTCTGCTGGTCGGCTCCTGGACTGGCGCGCCACGTATGATAAAGGCGCTCGCACAGGACTACTCGAGTCTCGGCCCCAGGCGATCTATCGCGGCGCTCATCCCCTCCTTCGCGATCGCGCAGTCGGCGGTATTTTTCGGTGTTCCTGTCTCGTTCAACGAAATAATCGTCTCCGCCATCATCGGGTCGGGCTACGCCGCCGGCGGCGCGGGTGTCTCTGGCCGGAAGATGGTCTACACCGTGCTGGCGTGGATTGGCTCGCTCGGGTTAGCGGCTGGTGTCAGCTACGCAGGCTATCTCGCGGTGGCCGCCGTGCTGTAGTCAGTCGTCAACCTCGACCGCTCCCTCATCGGGCGTCTCTTCGTCGGCCAGCCGGGTAACTCGGGCCTTCATGATGCGGGTGTTCTCTACTTCCTCAACGCGTATTTCAGCGTCGTCGTAGGCGATGAGTTCACCTTCCTCTACCAGTCGGCCAGCCCGGTTAAAAATGAAGCCAGCGATGGTCTCGAACTCCTCGCCCTCGGGGAACGACAAGTCAAGCCGCTCGTTCACCTCCTCGATGTTCACTTCACCACGCACGAGCGCGGTATCGTCGTCGACGAACTCGATTGGCTCTTCCTCCTCTCCCTCAAGAATCTCGCCGACAATCTCCTCGGTGAGGTCTTCCATCGTGAGCAGTCCCTCCGTTGTCCCGAACTCGTCGATGACAATGACAAGCGGCATCCGGTTCTGCCGCATCTCCTTCAGCAGGTCGTCGACGTTCTTCGACTCAGGGACGTGCAGCGTCGGCTCAATGAGTTCCTCCAGCTCGACATCGTCCTGCTCGCCGTAATTGAGGTCACGCACTAGATCACGGATGTGAACGACACCGACCACATTGTCAAGACTTCCCTCATAGACTGGCAAGCGGGCGTGGCCCGACTGAATGCATGTCTCGATAGCTTCGGTGATGTCGGCATTCTTCGAGACGGCCGTCATATCGAGCCGCGGTGTCATCACCTCTTTGGCGATGGTATTGTTGAATCGGAAGACGCGCTGGAACATCTCGCGTTCGTCTTCCTCAATAACTCCCTCGCGCTCACCCGTCTCGATGATGTCGCGAATCTCCTCGCGGGTGACATAGGAGGTCTCGATGGCCGAGCGGCCGCCAGTCACCTTATTGACGATACGGGTCAGGTGGTCGAAGAGGACGATGAGCGGAAGAAGAACGTACTCGGCGATCTTCAGCGGGCGGGCCACCCGGAGCGCCCACGATTCGGTGTTCTCGACGGCGTAGCTCTTGGGCGCGCTCTCGCCGAACAGCAGCACGAGCGCGGTAATGCCAAAGGTGGCTGCGAAGACGGCCTGCCCCTGGGTGAGGAACACCGCGAACAGCCCCGTTGCGATGGAGGACATCGCGATGTTGACGATATTGTTGCCAACAAGGATGGTGATGAGCAGCCGGTGGGGATCGTCGCGCAGCTCCTTGAGCGTCCGCGAGCCGCGCGTTCCCTCTTCGGCGAGTGATTCGATGCGGTGGCTTGCCAGCGAAAACATCGCAATCTCCGAGGAGGAGAAGAACGCCGAAAGCAAGATGAGCACGCCGATGACGACGGCGCCGAGAGCGACGAAGGCGGCGTCGCTCACAGTTGCGACACCGAGGTCGACCTGCGCGGCCGGAAGCAGAGCAGTTGAACCCATCGTGTAGACTGTCGGGCGTTGCCGTGCGGGGGGATTAAGGGTTCTGTCTCCTCGAGCCCTCCAACAGGGGCGACACCCTTACGTCACGAACGGGCATAGCGCGAGGCATGTCCGATGAGACGATTACCCTGTACCGGCTACAGGGCTGTCCATTCTGTGAGCGGGTGGTACGGGTCCTGCAGGACAACAACGTCGACTACGACTCACGGTTTGTCGAAGCGCGCCACTCCCGACGGAACCCGGTGAAGCGCGTCTCCGGCGCTCGCACGGTACCAGCCATCGTTGACGAGTCGACCGGGGTCACCATGTCCGAGTCGGCTAATATCGTCGAGTACGTTGAGGCGACCTACGGCCGGGAGACGGCAGTAGAGGACGAGCAGGTGCGTGCCGACGGGGGCGACTAACCGATGGATTTGGGCTTTGAGGTCGTCGATTTCGCGGAAAGCGACCACGTCGAACCGGGCGAGCAGGCGCCAGATTTCACCCGCCCGCTCGTCAACGACGAGTACTGGGCGGATGCGTCGCTGTCAGAGCTTGCCGCAGAGAATCCCGTGCTGCTCGTCTTCCACCCAATGGATGGTGACTTCCCTGCAACATACATCTGGCAGGAGGTGCGCGACCGCGACTGGCTGGAGTACGACGCGCAGCTCGTCGGACTGTCAATCTCGACGCCGTACGAGCACAAGGAATTCATTCGAGAGTGGAACGGCTTCGACGAGTTCCAGTTCTTTTCGGATCCGGCCAACAGCGTTGCCGAAGAGTATGGCATCGTCCACGACCTCGATGGGATGGCTGGCATCGCGGAGCCAAAGCCGGCGGTGTTCCTCATTGACGAGGAGATGACTGTCGAATGGGCGTGGGTTGCAGAGACGTGGCCGGACTTCCCGCCGTATGACGCCATCGAAGCGGAATTGGCGGAGCTGTAGACGTGTCCGTCTCTGAGGCCCTGCTCGACCGGGCGGCCGCAGCAGTCCGAGAAGGCGACCTCGTCGTCTACCCGACGGAAACTGTGTACGGGCTGGGCGCGGATGCGCTCAACGCCGCAGCCGTCAAGCGGGTGTTCGACGCAAAAAATCGCGACCGTTCGAAGCCCGTCTCGCTTGCTGTCCCCTCCGTTTCGGCCGCCGCCAACGTCACCAAACCGACTGACCGCGAGCAGGCATTCATGCGTGAGTTCCTGCCCGGCCCGGTTACAGTCGTCGTAGAGCGGGGGCCGGCGGTGCCAGACATCCTTACTGCGGGCAGCGACCGGGTCGGCGTGCGGGTGCCCGACCACGAGGTGGCGCTTGCTCTGTTAGAGCGAACACCGCCGCTGACTGCTACGAGTGCGAACGTGTCTGGCCGGGAGAGCGCACAGACTGTCGACACGCTCGACGCCGAGATACGCGGGGCCGCACAGACTATCGTTGACGCCGGCGAGACAGCGGGCGGCCGCGGCTCGACGGTTGTCGATGTCGCGGCCGGAACAGTCCACCGTCGCGGTCCGCTCGCGGACGCGGTCGAGCGGTGGTTGCAGCAGTAGCGAGGCGAAAACTCACCACGGAGAATACGTCGAGCAACAGGAGAGGAAAAAGCGCTCAACCCTATACCACCGATTGAGAAATCCGATGGCTTCAGCCGTACGACGGGGGCAATCAGAGGGGTCGCGCCCAGGCGTTGCCTGAAGATCGTAACGACGGAGAGTTCGTAATCTTGTCCGCGAATCCGGTAATAGAGCTTCTGAGGCGAGTAAGCAGCCGTCGCGGGATTGCTGAAGGCGTTTGCGCATTGTCTGACCGCGGCATCGTGCCCGAGAGTGGCGGTGTCAACCGTCCCGCCGAGCGTTCGGATTGCTCAACTGAAGTCTCGGACAGTCATCTCTAGCGTGTCCAAATCGAGGATTGGTGCGAAGCCGGCATCGGGGTCGATATTGACCGATTGCTGAAAATCCGTCTGTGCCTGCCAGCAGCCAGAGTTGACAGCGACGACGCGACGGTACTTCCCCCACCCTAGTTTGTGGACGTGACCGGTGTGGAACACGTCGGGCACCTCCTCCATCACGAGGTAGTCTTTTTCCTCAGGCGCTAGCCGAGTGTGGCCGCCGTACTGCGGGGCGACGTGGCGCTTCTTCAGCAGCTGGTACATCGCCTTGTGCGGCTGGTCGTAGCTGGCTTTCTCATCGGGAAGTTCGGCGATAACCTCGTCCAGCGAGACCCCGTGGTACATGAGTATCTGTACGCCTTCTACGTCGACCAGCGCGGGATTACCGTGAATGCGGGCGTCGTGGGCAGACATGATGTTGCGCAGCTCCTCGTCGAAGCCGGGTTGTGGCTCCGCGAGCCGGACAGCGTCGTGATTGCCCGGAATCAGCAGTATCTCCATGTCGCCGGGCACCGCTTTCAGATGCTCCGAGAATGCCTCGTATTGCTCGTAGATGTCGACGATATCGAGCTCTTCGTCTTGATCGGGATAGACACCGACGCCCTCGACCATATCGCCCGCGACGAGTAGGTACTCGACGTGGCGGGCCTCTTCAGTGTGGAGCCAGTCCGCAAAGCGGTGCCAGGCGTCTGCGAGAAACTCCTGCGAGCCGACGTGGATGTCGGAGACGAGCGCCGCCTGCACGTGTCGGTCAGCCGTATTAGGCCGATAGGTGCGGGGCACCTCGGGGAAGTGAAGTGAGTCGACAAACAGAATGTCCGCGTCGTCGCTGAGCGTCCCCTCAACGGCGATAACCTCGTCGAGCAACAATTCGTCTACCAATTCGGCGATACCTTTGTCCTTCATCACGAGACACGGGAAGACGCCGTGGGTATCCTCCAGTTCGACCAGCCAGTGGCCGCCAGCGGTCGACCGGATGTCGTTGACCATCCCGACGAGGCCGGCGTCGGTGCCACCACCCGACGCCTGCAGCGAGTCGGTGGGGCGGTGGTTTACCCGGCCGCGAAGCTGGCCGGCAAGCTTCTCGTAGCGGTCACGGAACACCGCGACGAAGTCTTCGTACTCGCCGGTACCCGTCGACTGGCCCGTGATGTCGCCCGCAACGGAGATTGAGCGGCGTTCGGGGTCTGAACTCCGCGCGAACGATGCGTCTCCACCCGGAGACCCCTTCGTTTCAACTGGAGCATCCTCCTCGCTGTCAGGTGGGTTCGGATGGGCTGCTCCAGTTGAAACAGGGGGGTCGTCGGCCTGCTCGTTGAGAACCCGCTGGACGTGGTCGGCTGTGAGGACAAGCGCGTCGTCGGGAGCGGCCTCTACGGCCAGCGCCAGCGCCTCCTCGGTGTCAGCTGCGCCCGCGAGCAAGGTAACCGCCTCGCGAGAGGCGTTGAATCCATGATTCGCGAGGGTTTTGGCGATCCGGGCGGGCGACTCGAGCGGCACGCTACGGGGCAGGAGATGGGTGAGCAAAAGCGTGCCGGACCGACGGAAGGCACCGAAGCCAGAACGTTCAAACAACTCGCAGGGGTACGAGACGTAATGAGCGACGAGTCGGGGCCGAAGGGGATACTGGAGTGGCTCCGCTGGCTCTGGACGACCGAACACCCGGCCGTCGTTTACGTCCGCGAGGTGACTACGAGCGTCGCAGCAGTGCTGGCAGTCGGCCTGCTCCTGTTCGCTGTCAGTGGGGTCTGGCCGCCGATGGTCGCCGTCGAGTCGGGCAGTATGGAGCCAAACATGGGAGTCGGCGAGCTCGTCTTTGTGATGGACGAACAGCGGCTGAAGCCCGACGCCGCGCACGCCAACACCGGCGTCGTTACCTACCAAGCCGGCCGGGAAGCTGGCTACCGGAAGTTCTCCTCGTACGGAGATGTTATTATTTACCGCCCCGACAACCGCTCTGGTACCCCTGTTATCCACCGGGCGCGATTCTGGGTTGCCGAGGGGGAAAACTGGTACGACAAGGCCGAGCCCGCACACATCGGCAACGCGGACAGCTGCGCGGAACTCCGCAACTGTCCGGCACCCCACGCCGGCTTCGTCACGAAGGGGGACAACCCAGCGACAAACGGCGAGTACGACCAGGTGACCGGGCTATCGGAGCCGGTTAAACCGTCTTGGATTGTCGGCACCGCGGAGTTCGGTATCCCTGGGCTGGGTTACGTGAAGTTGTGTGCCTCCGGAAGCGGTCCGTGTCCGCTCTACTTGGCGACAACCGGTCCGCAGACTTGGACCAAGGCGGCTGACGTCAACAGACCGGTTTCGGGTTGACGCCCATCGACTCCAGCCGCTCGGTGTACTCTTCATAGGCGACGCCGACCGCCGCGTCGGCGGCCGCGAGTGCACGCTCCCACGCCTCCTCGGACTCACAGCGGTCAGCGAGCAGCGCCGTCGCCCGCGAGAGTTGCTCATCAAGGTCGCCGCCCAGCCCGCGAAACAGACTCGCGAGCCCCGGCTTCGCTTGGCCGACGAAGAAGCCAGTCGTCTGTTCTTTGGACTTCTCGGCGACGAGGGTCCGACCAACGAGTGCACCCAGCCGCTCGGTCGTTCCCTCAACATCTCGCAGGTGTGCCTGAATCGCCGGCACCGCCGTCCCGGGCTCGTGGTCATCCAACTCCGCGGCCACTTGTTCGTAGTGGTCCCGCTCCTCGGCGGCACACGCCTCAAACGCCTCGGCGGCGGCCTCGTCACCGGCCGCGGCAGCCGCCTCGGCCCACGCAGCGAAGGTCTCAGCGGCAGCGTGCTCGGCGTCAGCGGCCGCCCGTAGCACGGCCTCCGGTTCCATCTCACCGTCGGTGTCGGCATACAGCGACTTCGATGAGCCGAGCCGCGACAGCTCAGTCTTGTTTCGGTCCTGCACGGCGTCAACGAACTCGTCTGCGTCCATACCTGCGCTACGTCGTCACGTCGTTTGTAGCCACCGTTCGTCGTCGCTCCGGCGGGTTTTTGAGGCTCGACGCCCCAGGGCGGCCATGACACTTGAGGACGCCGTTGCCGCTAAGGCCGAGGCTGCGCGCCGCGATCTGGCCGACCGCGGACCGGTCCTCGTTGCCTTCTCCGGAGGTGTCGACAGTGCCGTCGTCGCCGCGCTGGCACACGACGCGCTTGGGGACGACGCCGTCGCCTGCACTGCCAAGTCGGAGACGCTGCCCACCGCGGAGCTGAAGGACGCGACCCGCGTCGCTGAGGAAATCGGAATTCGCCACGAAATCACCTCCTTCTCTGAACTTGACGACCCGGCGTTCGTCGAGAACGACGGCGACCGCTGCTACCACTGCCGGTCGATGCGGCTCGCCGAGATGTTCGACGTCGCTCGCGAGCTAGGTATCGGGGTAGTCTGTGACGGGACAAATGCCGACGACCCCGGCGAGGGCCACCGGCCCGGACTCCGCGCGGTCGAAGAGCTGGATGCCTACTCGCCGCTGCTGGAACACGGGCTGACGAAGGCAGAGGTGCGGGCCGTCGCCGACGACTATGGACTGTCGGTGGCTGACAAACCCTCGATGGCGTGCCTCTCCTCGCGCATCCCAACAGGGCTTGATGTCACCGAGGAGCGGCTCACGCGTGTCGAGCAGGCAGAGACGCTGCTGCGGACGTGGGGGTTCGAGCAGTTCCGCGTGCGCGACCACGACGGGCTGGCGCGCATTGAGGTGGGAGAGGGGGAACTCGAGCGAGCGCTCGATGCCGACTTCGTGCGTGCAGCCCGCGAACACCTGCTTGACTGTGGCTTCGAGCACGTCACCCTCGATCTGGAGGGATACACGACCGGCTCCGTCTCCCCTGAGGGCGAAGACAGGGCCGAGAACGACAACGAGAGCGTCTCGGAGTCAGAGCTGCTCTCCACGGAGTACCCTTAGCGCCAGCCAGTCCGATTCTCCGCGCGGACAGTCGTGCCGCCGTCGTCATCGATAACCGTCGCACCGCAGTTGTCCTGTGACCCCGCTAGTACCGCGTCCGTCACGCTTAGCCCGCGGGCGTGGCCGACTAACATATAGATGGGACCACCATGGGTGACCAGCAGGAGGGTGCCGTCGGGGTGGGTCGCACAGAGTTGCTCGAAGCCGTCAACAACCCGCTCGGAGACGGCTGTAAGACTCTCGCCTGACTCAGGGGTGCGCTCGGCGGCAGCCGCGCCCGCCTCGCCCAGCCCGAACTCGGGGAACCGCTCGAACATCTCCTCGTAGGTGAGTCCCTGGTACATCCCGACATCGCGCTCGCGGAACGCCGCCCGTTCGGTGGCCGTCTCGTTGGGAAGGTGTGCAAGCACACGCTCCGTCGTCTCGCGGGTGCGAAACAGGTCGGAGGTGTAGACGGCGTCGAACCGGTACTCGTCGGCGAGCCACGCGCCGGCGGCGTCCGCCTGCTCGCGGCCCCGCTCGTCAAGTGGTACCGGTGCCCAACCCTGCATCCGGCCCTCGTGGTTCCATGCCGTCCGCCCGTGTCTGAGTGCGACGAGGGTCGTCACTGTCGGTCGAGAGCCGCGAGGTCGAACTCAAATGCGGCGACGGGTACCTCAAGATCGTGTTCTACGAGCACGCGCGGATGGAGTTCGCCAACGACGCCGGCAGCCTCGCCGTCAAGCCGTACTGTTGCAACTCGACCGTCGATGAACGACGGGTGGTCGGTCGGTGGCGTCTCAAGGTCGGCGCCGAACGCCGACGCGACCGACGTGAGCCGGGCCTTTGCGTCCTCGTAGGAGGCGTCCGGGCGGGCGAGCGCAGCCGCGACAGTGCGCCGCTCGGCGACGCCGGATGGCTCGTCGGGGTCGCGCTCGGCCGCGAACCCCACCTCCGCGAGGTCCTGCGGGTAACGGCGGTGGGTATTGTTCTCCAGCACCATCGCGAGCGACGGGAGCGCCCACGTCCGCAGCATCGTGTACTCGTCGCTGTACGGCTCCTCGATACTAACCGGGTCGCCACCGCCGAATGCGTCCGTTCCCGACTCAAGATCCATCCGCTCGTAGTTGTCGGGCTCGGAGATCATGTGGAAATTGAGCAGGTCCTCGAAACCAAGCCCGACGAGCGTGTTTCGAATCGCCCGCTCCAGCCGCGAGCGGTCGTGACGGCCGCCGACCGTCGACACATCTGGGTAGCGGGGCGCCAGTTCGTTGAACCCGTAGGCGCGACCGACATCGTCAACGAGGTCAACGGGGTGGAGTACGTCAACCCGGTAGGGCGGTACCGTCACCTCGTAGGTGTCGGTATCCGCGTCAGCGTCGAGCCCAGACCGCTCGAAGAGGTCGAGTACCTCCTCATGGGACAGGTCGACGCCCAGCGTTGTCTCGATGCGCTCGTGGCTCACTGTCTTCGTGCGTGTCTCGAGGTCAGGCCGAACAAGCGTCCGGTCGGGATATTCGATATCGACGGCCTCGACCCGGCCGCCGCGGGCGTCCAGCGCGTAACAGACGATGGCGAGCATCCGGTCGATGGTCCACTGGTCGGTGCCTGTCATCTCTACCAACAGGTCGCGGGAGCCCTCGTCGACCTCCGTCCGCCGACCGTTGATGACCGGCGGGAACGAGAACAGGCCGACATCGTCGTAGATGGCGGGGTAGCGGTCGTAGCCCGACACGAGGTCGGCGTAGGTGTCGCCGATGGGGTGGTCAGCCAGCACCTCCGCGGGCGTCATGTCGGTGTCGGCGTCCAGCGGGACGAATCGGTCGCCGTCTGGATCGATGCCGGTATAGGTGATGGTCTTGCCGGCGTCGCCGTCGGCGCCCGCTGACCGCCCCTTCAGCATCGCGAGGTCGTGGACGCCGATAGCTCCCTTCGCCCGCTTGCGGCCCATCGTCGCGTGAAGCTTCTCTTGAAGCTGGATGAGCGACTCCAGCTTCCCTTCGGTCATGTCGACGCCCCGGACAACGGCGGCGGTAACGCACGGGCGCGACTCGGGGACATCGGTCACCTCGACGGTCCACTCGGCGTCGTTTGTCGACGGGACGTAGACGCCGCGGTCGTCGCCGTACTGGTAGCGCAGCGACCGCGCGATGCCCTCGACACTTAGCCGGTCGAGCCGGTCAGGCGCGAATTCCAGCTCGAAGGCGCCCGCCTCCGTGCGGCCCTCGAACTCCAGCCCGAGCCCGAACAGATCCTCACGCAGCTCGTCATCGTTCTTCTCGTCGTGGCCGGTCAGCTCGCGCAGCTCGTCGGGGTCAACCTCAACGACTGGCATCAGGCAAGCACCTCCACGTTCCGCAGCAGGTCGAGGTCACACAGCGTCCCGTGGACGTCCCGGATGTCTTCGAAGCCGTACATCAGCATCAGCAGCCGCTCGAGGGCGAGCCCCCACGCCATCACGTCTGCCTCGACGCCCAGCGGCCGGAGTACCTCCTCGCGGAAGATGCCGGAGTTGCCGATCTCGACGGTTTCGCCCGTTTCCGGGTGGGTGCCGAACAGCTCGAAGCTGGGCTCCGTGTACGGATTGTAGTGGGGCTTGAACTCGATGTCAGTGATGCCGAACTGGCTGTAGAACTCCTCGAAGGTGCCCATCAGGTCACGGACCGACAGCTCCTCGGCCATCACCCATCCCTCGATTTGGAAGAACTCCAGCAGGTGGGTCGGATCGAGCGTGTCGTTCCGGTACACCTTCTCGACCGAGAAGTACCGCTGTGGCGGCTCCAGTTCGCCGATAGCCTCTCCAGAGAGATACCGCATCGACAGCGATGTGGTGTGGCCGCGCAGCGCCACCTCCCGGGCGAACGACTCCGACCACGGCGAGTGGTAGCCGTCACCGTCGGCGCCGACACCGTTGCGGTGGGCATCCTCGACGCGGGCCACGAGTTCCTCGGGTAGGTCGGCCATCGGCTCCGTGTCGAGCGTGAACCGGTCCCAGTGGGTGCGCGCCGGGTGGTCCTGCGGCATGAACAGCGCGTCATTGATCCAGAAGTCGGCGTCGGCGTGGGGACCCTCCATCTCCTTGAATCCCATCCCGACGAGGGTATCCTTCACTGCCTCGGCGGTCTGCCGGAGGATGTGTGTCCGGCCGCCGGTCACGGGGTCGGCGTCGGCCTCAACGTTGTAGTCGGCGAACTCCACGTCGGCCCACTCACCGGAGGTGAGCAGCTCGGGGGTGAGCTGACCCACCGTCTCGGCCCGCTCGATACCCTCCATCAACGCCGTCACACCGTCGTCGGTAAGGGTGACCGCCCGCTCCGTCTGCTCAGTCCGGTCGACAAGTCCCCGCTCGACGAGCCGGTCGATGGCGTCGGCATCGGCGTCCTCGCCGGCCGCGACCGCCGCCAGCGCAGCCGCCTCGGGGTCGGCGTTGGGGTCGGCATCGGGGTCGACCGACAGTTTTCCGTCGCCGATATCGCCGAGTCCCTTGCGCGCGAAGTTCGACAGAGCGATATCGACCGACTCCAGCTCAAGCGAGCCGAGCAGCCGGCCGAGTTCGACCGGCTCATCTGTAGCATCGGCGTCGCGGGCCGCCCGGTAGAGCCGGAGCTCCGGGAGTCCGACCTCCCGGTAGCGGCGCCCCTCATCGGTGAGCGAGAGCCGCTCGTTAGTGCGCTCCTCAAGGGCAACCAGCCCCTCGTCGGCGAGTTCGAACGCCGCCCGCGTGAGCGACTCGGGCTTTTCACCAGTCTCCTCGGCGAGCGATGCGAGCGTCCTCGTGTCGGTCGCGCTCGCCGCCTCGAGCAGCGCGACCTGCGTTGCGGGTAGCTTCATTGCGTCTGGGTGGGTGCGTCCGTCAGTTAGCGGTTCCGACTCCGAGTCGGCCGGTTTCTGCGAGCACGGTGCCCGCGTCCGCTGGCCGTCAAGCGTCAAAAAAGAAGCCGAACCCCGGGGTGGCGGTCGCTCGACGCGCGGCGCGTCCGGCACGGGATTCGGATGCCATACCCGGTCGCTGGCCCGGCGCGCGCAAAAACGTTTGGCCGGTCAGGCGACGTGACGCTCCGCGAGCGGCTCTCCGCGCTCGAACCGGCCGCGGTCGAGGGCGGAAATGTCTACGAGCGACACCGCGCCATCGAGACACAGTTGGGCGACGATGCGGCCCGTTGCGGGCGCGTGCTGGAAGCCGTGGCCCGAGAAGCCGGCGGCCGTGACGACGCCCGGCCGCGATACCTCGACGATAGGGTGGTCGTCGGGAGTGACAGCGTAACAGCCGGCCCAGCCGCGCCGCACCCGGCTGTCCGGGCCGAAGTAGCCGGCCGTCTCACCGGCCCGTTCGACGGCCGTCGCCGCCCACTCGAGATCGAGCCCAGTGTCGACGGCGTCGGGGTCAACGTCGGGGTCCGTCGCCGAGAACTTCCCGCCGACAAGCGCGTTGCCGTCCCGCTCCGGCCGGAAATACGACCCGGAGTCGAGGTCGACCGTTAGCGGCACCGACTCAGGGACAGACGTCGACGGCTCCACGACGGCGACTTGCCGACGCTTCGGGGCGATGGGCAACTCGATGTCTGCGAGCCGGCCGACTCGGCGGGCCCACGCGCCGGCTGCGTTGACGAGAACGTCCGCTGACAGCCGCCCGTCGGGCGTTCGGACGGTTACATCTGCGCACGGTCCGTCGCCGCCGGCCTCGACGGCTATGTCGGTGATGGGCGTCCCGGTCCGGACGTCGACGCCCGCCTTGCGGGCGGCCGTCGCGTACCCCTGCAGGGCGAGGTGCGGGTCGGCGAATCCATCGGTCGGGGCATACGACGCCGCAGTGTAGCGGTCGACACACAGTTCCGGACAGTGCTCGCGGGCCGTCACAGGGTCGAGCAGCTGGCTTTCCGCGCCGGCCGACCGCTGGATGGAGATGGCCTCGCGCAGCGAGTCGGCCGTCTCCGGGTCGCGCGCGAGGAAGAGATACCCCGGCTGGCGGTGGGCGATGTCGATCCCGAAGCGCGACTCGAAGGATTCCCACACCTCGAGAGACGCCAGCGACAGTTCGACGTTGACCCGCGTCGAGAACTGCGTGCGGATGCCGCCGACAGACCGCTCCGTATTGCCGGCGCCCAGCCGGCCGGCCTCGCAGACGACCACCTCGGCGTCTCGCTCGGCGAGCGCATGGGCGGCCGCCAGTCCGACGATTCCGCCCCCACATACGACGGCGCGCATACGCGACCCGGGGGACGGGGAGCAAAGAGGGTTCGGGCAGCCGATTAGTCCCGCCGACGCGGACTTTCGATGTCGATGTCCAGCTGTTCAAGCATCGGGCGGACCTCCTCGCGCTTCTCTTGATGATTGGCGAGAAACTCCCGCATCAGCTCGGCAGCCTGCTCCTTGCAGCTGCCACAGAGCCGCCCGCCGCCGACGCACTCCTCGTACACTTCAGCGGCGAGCTCGTCGTCCTCGCCGGCCAGCAGGTAGGTGTACAGCTCGTAGACAGGACACTCATCGGCCTTCCCCCCAAGCTCGCGCTGCTTCTCGGCCGTTTCGCGGCCACCTGTGGTCGCCGCTTGCACCTTCTGGTACCCGTCCTCAGGGTCATCGAGCAGCGAGATATGGCTGGCCGGTACCGACGAGGACATTTTCCCGCCCGTCAGCCCGGTCATGAACCGGTGGTAGATAGAGGAGGGCGGCCGGAACCCGTAGCCGCCGTGGTCGAGCTCTACCTCGCGGGCCAGCTCCTCGGCGGCCGCCCGGTCGAGGTCGAAGGCGTCGACGTGGCCTTCGAAGACACGCTTTTCGCCATCGACGGCCTCAATGAGCGCTTCGAACGCCTCTTCGGTCGCATTGCGGTCGAGGAATCGTACCCTGGGACGGAGCGGCTCCTTGCCGGCGTTGTCGAGCTTGTCAACGACGGAGCTTCCGGCCTCGCCGGCGTGATGCTCCCGGAGGTAGTCGGCGGCTTCGCCACAGCGGACGTCGGCGTCGTCGCCGCCGAGTGCCTCGTATGCCTCGCGAGCGAGTACACGCTCCTCAGGATCGGCCTCGAAGCTAGCGTACGCCTCCGTCACGCCGAAGTAGCGAGTCCGAGCGGCCAAATCACGCGCGAATCGGACGTGGGGATCTTGGTCGGGGCCGACCGGAATGACTGTCGGCTTCGGCTGGTCAAGCTGCGGGTAGAGGATATCGGCCATCTGGGTGAGGACGCTTTGCATATGCGAGACATTCGTCTCGCCGTCGAATCCATACAGCGCCTGCAGTTCCGAGAAGTTCGCCTCCGCGCCGAGCTCAAACGCGAGGTCTTGGAGCCGGCGGTTACCCGACTGGCGGTATATCTCCCCCTCGTCAGGGTCGAAGCCAAGCGCGAGAAGCGATAGCAGGTACTCGCGAGTATGCTCGTCGATTTCCCGCCACGAGAGCCCGCGGGCGGCGTTTGCCTCAAGATCAGCCACTAGTGCGTGGGCATCGCCGCCCTGCTCTTGATGATAGACAATCTCGTCTATCATCAGCTTGTGACCGATGTGTGGGTCACCAGTGGGCATCCAGCCGGAGAGGACAGCAAACGGGTCACCCTCGCGCATCGCGCGAGCGACCGGCTCGTAGTCGCGATGGCCGAATATGACTCCCCGACGCATCAGGTAGTGGGGGTTGGGTATCTCTGGGAGGACGGCGTCGAATTTTTCGATGCCGAACTGCTCGAACAGTTTCCGGTAATCGGAGACGGTCGCGGAGCCCCACGGGTCAAGGGTAACGTCGTCGGCCCCAGCTGTCCCCCCGTCGGTCATCGAGTCGCTGGAGGGTGTCTCACCCGCCTCGTGGCCGTCCTCGGACATGTACGCCCGGTCGGGCGGGTTCGCGCAAAAAGGGTTCGCTTGCCCCGGGACAGCTCACGGCGTAAGCCGGCGGGCCACTAGCCAGTCGACGTCTGGGCCGGTCCCGAGGTCGGCGACCCGGCCCTCGGTCAACGCGAAAGCCATCTCTTTGCGGACACCGTGAGCGAGCCGGACATCCAGCGATAGTTCCCGCGGCTGAAACGTGTGGTCAGGCGAGAGCACGCGCACCAGCCGCTCGGAATGGCCCACGTCGTCGACCGACGAGACGGCGGCGTACGTCCGGAAGTCGGCGCCGAACTTGAACCCCGTCTTGGGAACGACCCCACGGGCTCGCAGGCTGGCGTAGACGGCGAGCCGACGGTCGAACCGCTCACCTTCTGCTTCACGGCCCCGCGTGAGGATGGCTTCACGGCCCGCCGGCATTAACAGCGCGTCACAGTCGGCGAGATACGCTGCCTCAACGAGCGACAACTGGAGCGCGTCGCAGTTCTCGCCCATGGGCTGGCCATAAAATCCCTCGTCGTGAAGCGCCGCCGGCGGCTCCCAGACGAGTACGCGGTCCTCCAGCAGCACCGCCTCGGCCTCGTGGTCAGTCGACGTCGGCGCCGTCCCAGATACCTCCGGCCGGACCGTCTCAAGATACGTCAACTCGGACTCTTCATCAACGACAGCCAGCACGACATCGCCCAGCGCGCTCGCAGCGATAGGTTCCTGCTCTGCGACGACCCGCACCCGGTAGGCGACGGCGTCGTCCCATGGCCCGTCACCTCGCGGGTAGACGATGAAGTCGACGCCCGCTGGCGAATCCACCCAACCCTCGCGGGCGGGCGTGAGGTAGAATCCTCGGTCACGGAGGTCTTTGTAGACGAGGAACCGTGAGGCAAGCCCGTCCGCGTTCTCAAGAAACGCGCGAAATCCCATCCCGTCGACGGTGTCGAGGTCACCGCGATAGAGGAGGTGGGCCGCCTCGACGCGGGAGAGATGGAGGCCGCCGTTGACAGGGTGGCCGTAGCCGCGGGCGTCGTAGAACCGCTCGCGGCCCCGCTCTCCGAGACGAACGCGGTCACCCTCAACGTGTGCTTGCATGTCCGGGTCCGAGGGAGCGACCGGCAAAAACCTACGGAGATGAGCACGCGGGGGAGACAGTGGCCGTCGACAGGCGGTAGGGGTAAATCGTCGGTTACTGTCGGGGTGGTGAGGCGGGTGAGCCATGTGGCCGGCCGGTAACCAGAAACGTTACTGATACTGTGCCGTTCGGCCTCTGGAGGCAGACAACACAACGCGCTTCTCGTCGGAGACGCCCGCTTCAATGTGGTAGTGTAGTTGCCGGGCGGGCTGCGCGTGCTGTCGCGCGCCGTATAGGCGCAACTCCATAATTCAATCTTCGTCTACGAGCCGCTCCTTCTCGGCTCGCGAGAGCGACTTCACCTCGTGTTCACGCGAGAGTGCCGCACCCTTCTCGGCGAAGGACTCAGTATAGACGAGTTCGGCCGGCGTGCGCCCACGAGTGTACTTTGCGCCGTCGCCAGCGTTGTGTTCTGCGACACGCCGCTCAGGATCGGTAGTGTACCCGGTGTAGTAGGTGTCGTCGGCACACCGCAGGACATACACGTAGTGCCTTTCGCTCATCGGCACGTAGAGAGGGCACCCCTGTGGTTAAGGGGCAATGCTCCGCGGTCAGAGGCGTGACTCGTACGCACGCTCCCGTGATACTTCGGCGATTCCGGCGTTCGCCGAGCAGTTGGGACAGGCCCGGAGTTCGCCGCGCTCATCGGCGAAGACGCGAGCGAACCGGTCAGAGACGTGCGCGTCACAGTGGTCACACGTGGGCATGGATGACCGACACGGCGGTGCCGCATCGGTAGTGATATATGAGAACTTGACACACATATACCTCTCGCCGTCCCTCACTCCTCGCTGCGTCCAGCGGCGACAGCGCGAGCGACGAGCCCCGCCTGCGCACCCGCTACGAACCCCGCGTCAATGTTGACCACCGATAACGGCGTGCACGACTGGAGCATCCCGTCGAGGGCCGCCTCGCCCGCGCCGGCGTGGCCGTAGCCGTTCGACACTGGAAGCCCGACCACGGGTGCGTCGACCAGTCCCGCGACGACGGTTGGTAACGCCCCCTCGCGGCCGGCCGCGACCACGAGTACGTCCGGCTCGCGGAGCCGCTCGAGCGCGTCGAATAGCCGGTGGATGCCGGCTACGCCGACATCGTCTATACGGTCAACAACCAACCCCATCTCGCGAGCGACGACGGCTGCCTCGCCAGCCGGTCCTGCGTCGGAAGTCCCCGCAGTCACGACGCCCACAGATGCATCGAGGTCAGGCCGCTCGAAGTCGGAGGCGTGGACGACAACGGTACCTGCCCGCGGGTTGGTGTCGATTGTCGCGGCAGGGAACTCGTCGGCGACCGCCTCGGTAACAGCCGTCGTCGTCGCATCGTCGGCGCGTGTGACGAGTGCGCGGCCAGTGGCCGCGACAGCATCAAGCGCGAGCGCCGCCACCTCGGCGGTTGTTTTCCCGTCCGTAATGATACCCTCCGGAATACCAGTCCTGGCGACGCGGGCGGCGTCGAATCGGCCGGCTTCGCCCGTGACGTAGCCGCGGAGTTGCGTCTCAGCCGCGGCGGGCGAGATGTCACCGTCCGCGACCCGCTGGAGTAAATCGCGCATACCCGGTTGTCAGACTCGGGCGCCGAGGGTCTATCGGGTCGAACCGGTCGTGTACGCGGTGCGCACGAGAGCCGGCAATCGTGCCCGGTTCTCACAGAGAAAACGACCGCGAGAGGCGCCCTACCGCCGGCGAAACGGGAAAGTATATAAGCCACCTCGGAATACGTCGTCTCGTATGGCAGACCTGATCGTCAAGGCCGCAGTGAAGGAAGCGCTCGATGATATGAACGTCGCGTCGGACTTTTACGACGCGCTCGACGAGGAGGTCGACGAACTCCTCGAGGACGCGGCACGACGCGCCGACGCGAACGACCGGAAGACGGTCCAGCCGCGCGACCTGTAACGCGGACGACGACCCTTCGTTTCTTCGTGTGTCAACCATCGACCTGTGAGCCACGCGTGTTTCCTCATGCTCTCACGTCTCGCCGTCCCGCACCTCCACACCGTCCTCGTGGCCAACGAAAACGGTGTCTGCAAGACCAACAAACAGGCCGTGCTCAACGATGCCGGGAATTGCCGAAAGCTCCGCCTCAAGGCTAGCAGGATCCGCCAGCGGGCCGAACGAGCAGTCGAGCACGAGATTGCCGTCGTCGGTGACGACGGGGCCGTCCTTCCGCTCTGCAGCCCGCAAGGTCGGCTTGCCGTCAAGCGCGCGCACCCTGTCGGCGACGACTGGCCGTGCCTCAGGTAACACTGCAAGCGTCACCGGCCCTGTTAGCGTTTCCGTGAGTTTCGTCGGGTCAGCGACCACCAGCAATTTCGCGGCGGCCGCATCGACGTACTTCTCGCGAGCGTGTGCGGCTCCGCCCCCCTTCAGTAGGTCGAACCCTCGCTCGGAAGCAGCCACCTCGTCGGCACCATCGATAGCAACGTCCGGCCGAGCATCCGCCAGCGAGGTGAGCGGCACGCCCGCCTCGCGGGCCACCTCTCGAGCCGCGGCCGATGTGGGAATTCCCGCGATATCAAGACCGGCGTCGACCGCCCGCCCGAGTGCGCGAATCGCATGTGCGGCTGTACTCCCCGTCCCGAGGCCGACCACTTGCCCGTCCGTGACGCGGTCGGCGGCGGCCTCACCTGCCCGTCGCTTCGCCGCATCAGAGCCGCCGGTTCGTTTCATACCCGGGGGTGAGGGGCCGGCGAGGAAAATCCCTCGCCCGGCGACCGGAGGTACTTGAACCGCGAGCCGCTATCAGGACATATGACCGAGTGTCTGTTCTGCGACAGCGAGGTGGAAGCGCACGACCCGGTATACGCCGAGCATGACGACGACCACTATCCGTTCTGTAACTGGGCATGTCTCAAGCAGTACATCGACCGTGAGGACTTAGCGACCGGTGCCTGCTGCGAGTGGACTCCCGCCTAAGAACGCGCTGTGACGCAGACACGACCACCGGGGGCAGGAACACTCCTGCTCGCAGGCACAGGTGAACGCCTCGGCACGGCCGTCGCGCGCCGCTTCCACGAGGCCGGCTGGTCGGTCGCGCTCGTCGCCCGCTCCGGCGACATCGTCGACCCGCTAGCGTCCGATCTCGACCGTGCAGTGGCACTACGCGGCGATGTGACCGACGCCGACGATATCGACCGGATTGTCGCAGAGACGCGGGCGATGTTCGGCAGCGTCGACTGTCTCGTCTGCAACGCCAGCGCGGGCGGCGGCGCCCCAGTTGGTGAGGCGACTCCGGCGTCGTTCGAACGAGTGTGGCGAATCCGGGCGCTTGGTTCGTTCCTGCTTGTGCGGGCGTGTCTTGAGGATTTGCAGGCCAACGGGACAGTGCTGTTCTCAGGGACAACGTACGCTTCAGAGCCGGCTGTTGAGCAGGTCGAGTGGGCTAGCGGCGCAGCGGCGACGCGCGGGTTCGCCGAGACGCTGGCAGCCGGTGACCTCAATGCGACGTATATCGAGATAGCCGCGGCGCTCCGTCCGCCAGACAGCAACTTTCCAGGCGCTATCGGCGTCGATACCGTCGCCAACCGATATCTCACCCTCGCGGAGTCAGACGACCCGCCTGGACTGATCCGAATCGACCCACCGGAGTGAGAAAGTCGACGCACAGAGTTTTGCCTGCGCCGCCGGAGAGGTCGGCATGTTCGGAACAAGCGGCGTCCGCGGGCCGGTCGGCGAGAAGGTGACCGCGGCGCTCGCGCTGGCCGTCGGACGGGCCGTCGGGACAGAACTGCGGGCGCGGGACGACCCACGCCGGGTTGTCGTCGGCCGGGACACCCGTGAGTCGGGTGAACTGCTGGTTGATGCGCTCGCGGCCGGTCTGCGCGAGACGGGCGCGGACGTACACGACGCCGGCGTGGCGAGCACGCCGACGGTCGCCCGCGCCGTCAGGTGGGAGTCGGCCGGTGCCGGCGCCGTCGTGACCGCGAGTCATAATCCGGCACCGGACAACGGTATCAAACTCTGGCAACCGAGCGGCCAGGCGTTCGACGCCGACCGCCGTGCAGCCGTCGAGCAGCGCGTTGAGGCGAACGACTACGCGCTTGAGTCGTGGGATGGCCTCGGCGAGCGGACCGACGCGTCGGTGGCCGATAACCACGTGACCCGGCTGGTCGATCGGACGCCCGACGTGGGCGACCTCAGCGTCGTCGTGGATATCGGCAACGGGGCAGGCACGGTGACAGCGACAGCGCTGACGGAGCTTGGTTGCGAGGTGGAGACATTGAACGCCCAGCCGGACGGATCCTTTCCCGGCCGACCCTCGGAGCCGACGGCAGATAACTGCGCGTCGCTCTCAGCACTGGTGGGAAACTCACCGGCCGACATCGGGGTAGCACACGACGGCGACGCCGACCGGCTACGCGCCGTGGCTGCCGACGGCACCTTCTTGTCGGGAGACGCGATGCTGGCGCTGTTCGCGGCCGAGGCAGCAGAGCAAGCGACCGTTGACGAGCCACGGGTCGCAGTGCCCGTCGATACAAGCCTGGCGGTCGAAGATTACCTCGCTGAGCGGGGAGTAACCGTCGAGCGGACACGTGTGGGCGATGTCCACGTGGCCGCCGCGGCAACCGATCCGGCGGTCGTTTTCGGCGGGGAGCCGTCGGGCACCTGGATATGGCCCGACGAGACGCTTTGTCCTGACGGCGCATACGCAGCCTGCCAGCTGGTCGCGCTTGCGGCCGAGCAACCACTGACCGAGCGCGTCGCAGCCGTTCCCGCCTATCCAATCCGCCGCGACTCGGTGGCTGTCGAGGACAAGTCGGCTGTCATCACCCGGATCCGCGAGCGGGTCGCCGAGACGTACGACGAGACGGATGTGTCGACGCTCGACGGTGTCCGTGTTGAGACCGAAGACGGCTGGTTTCTGGTGCGGGCAAGCGGTACTCAACCGTTAGCGCGAATTACCGCAGAGGCACGCAGCGAGCGACGCGCTGAGGAGCTGTTCGATACCGCACGCCAACTCGTTCGGGAGTAATCAGGTACGTCGGGTGGACCGGGCCTCACGCACATCTGCGCCGTCGCGAATCTTATCCTCACACTGTGGACAGACGCGGGGTTCGTCGATGCCGTTCGGTGTGAAGACACGCGCGTACGCTGCAGTTACGAACGAACCGCAGTTCTGGCATTCCGGCATACCCTATGACACGTCATCACTCATAATAATGATACTGTGGTTACCGATAACACACCGGCATTAATCACCGGTTTACCGACCAGACCGCTTTGTGTGGTCAGCACATACATCTAGACATGTCACGAACGGTAGTAATTGCCGGGGTCGGCCCCGGGCTGGGAGCGTCGCTTGCCCGCCGCTTCGACAGCGAGGGCTGTGCTGTTGGGCTGTTCGCCCGCTCGCACGCGTTCATCGAGGATCTAGCCGAGGAGTTATCAGAGGCCGTCGCGGCCACGGTTGACGTCAGCGACCCAGCCGATATTGAGGCAGGATTCCAAACGGTCCGAGAGGCGCTCGGGCCCGTTGATGTGCTGGTGTTCAACGCCAGTAGCGCGCCATGGAAGGGAGCACTCGACGTCGATCCCGACGAGTTTGATCGCGCACTCGACACGAACGTCCGTGGCGCGCTCTACTGTGTTCAAGAGGCAGTGCCGGACATGCGCGAGGCCGGCGAGGGAACAGTTATCTTTACCGGCGCAACCACCTCGGTCCGGGGTCGAGAGGGGGCGATAGGGTTCTCCGCGGCAAAATTCGGCGCTCGCGGCATGGCCGAGTCGATGGCGCGAGAGCTCGGGTCCGAGGGGATTCACGTCGCACACGTCGTCGTTGACGGGGGGATCCTGCCGCCGAACCGCGAGATCACCGATCCCGAGGCATACCTCGACCCCGACGCCGTCGCCGACAGCTACTGGCATCTCGTCGAGCAGGACCGTTCGGCGTGGACGCTTGAACTCGACCTGCGACCCTACGTCGAGGAGTTCTGAACTCCCTGTGAGGTCACTCCTCCGGATCAGCCCACTCCTCGCGCAGCAACGAGTAGCGGTACTGGTCGGTCATCCGACCGTCCGGCCGGGGATTCTCGTGACGTAGCAGCCCGTCGCACTGGCCGCCATTAGCGACAACGTACGACTCCACCATCTGTCGGGAGGCGTCGTTACCGGCGGCGTGCGTGCTCACCCATGCGCCAAGGCCGAGCCGGTCAAAGGCAAGTTCAAGCAGCGCCTCAGCCCGCTCGGTGCCGTAGCCGCGGCCCTGCTGTGGCTCGGTGATGACGACACCCGCACCCGCCCGGTCGCGGTCCCATTCCGGATTGAATCGAGTGAGACCAATCAGGTCGCCGGCGGCAGGTTCGCCTGCCAGTGGCCGGATGCCGTACGCCGCTGTCTCGGCATCAGCCCAGTCTGACTCACAGGCTGCGAGGAACTCGCGGACTGCACCGGCGTGGTCGAAGTCGAACCATGGCATGTTCTCCGCCGTGGCCGTCTGCCAGCCGTCAGTCCGTGAGAGGTCGTACAGTGCCGTTGTATCGGCCGTCGTCAGTTGTGACAGCGCGAGCCGCTCCGTCTCGATGCGCTCGGGGAATAGTCCGTGACTCACGCCAACAGCTCAGACAGGCGAGACCGTATACTTCCGGCCTCGGTCAAATGCGATTAGAACATACTGGGCCCTCACACTGGGAGATGTAGGTGATGGACAGACGCAATCCCCATAGGGTTACTCCGCGTGTCAGTCGAGGCGGTCGAGCACCGCCTCAGCGTCGTAGGACAGAGACAGTTCCCGTGAGCGGCCTCGCCCCTCAACGTCGGCGTACTCGGCGTCGACGAGCCCGAGCTGGTCAAGTTTATTGATTATCTCGGAATAGCGGGTGTAGCCGAGGCCAGTCTCCTCGTTGAATGCTTCGTAGACATCGCCAGCGCGGCCGCCATCGTGTTCTGCGAGCGTGCGGACAAGTGCCTGCTCAGACTCCGAGAGCCCGCGGAGGTGTCGCGACAGGTGGACGTGCTTGGCCTTCTCGTAGGCCGACTCAACATCCTCAATGGTCACCTCCGTGGAGCCACGCATCTCGGCGTTGAGCCCTGCACGCCGCAACAAGTCGATGCCAACCCGGAGGTCGCCGCCAGCGTCGGCCGTGAGCGCGGCCACTCGGTCAAGCGCACGCGTTCCGAGGGCTCCCTCACGAAAGCCGCGCTTCACTCGCTCCTGTAGGATATCGACAATCTCGCGCTCGCCGTACTCGTCGAAGTACACCTCCTCGGGGCGGAACACTGACTGGACGCGGCCGTCAAGCGACGCGATAACGTCCAATTCGAGATCCGAGGAGACGACGACGACACCAATCTTCGCGCCGGAGTGGGCTTCGTGGGCACGCAACAGCGAGTAAAGCGTGTCGGACGCCTCGTTTTCGTAAAAGAGATAGTTCACGTCGTCGAGCGCGACGACGAGCACCTCTTCTTCGTCAACGAGCCGGTCGGTTATCTGGCCGAACAGCTTCTTGAACGAGATGCCCGAGGTGGGAGGCTCATAGTCGAACAGCCCCTCGAATAGTCGGGAGAAAACGGAGTAGCGCGTCGAGTCGACCTGGCAGTTGACCCGGACGCTCCGCACGTCTGCGACACTCGACAGCTCACCGAACAGCTTCTGGACCGCGGTGGTCTTGCCGGTCCCCGGCGGCCCGCGGGCCATCACGTTTACCGGACGCGAGCCCCGGACCGCAGGCCGGAGCGCGTACTTTAGTGTCTCCATCTGATCGTCGCGGTGGCGGAACGTCTCGGGGACGTACTCGAAGTCGAGGACGCCCTCGTCACGGAATACTGACTCGTCCCAGCCGAGCATATCCCCGCCCATTTCACTTTCACCTCGCTACGCGGACCACATAAGCGTGTGGGCGTCAGTCGAACTTCTCTAGCAAGGCGGCGTAGAAGGAGTCGTCCGTGTCACGTTCTCCCGACTCTGTGGCCAGCTTCTCGACGATGAGCTCCGGCGTCGAGCGAGCGAGTTTTCCCTTCACCGGTGAGCGATCAACCCGGAGGGCGCCGTCCACTAGCCCGGTCGCCTCAATGCCGTCGACCTGCACGTCGAACGCACAGGCGTCGCGTATCTCCGCCGCGAGGTGGGAGACGAACACCGCCGTCGCGTCCGACTCGTGGAGTGCCTCAAGGATGCCCGCAATAATGAGTGCGCTCGCGCCGGGTTCGGTGATGGACTCAAGTTCGTCCACGAGGACGAGCCGGCAGTCATCGCCGCGCACGAGGCTGCCAAATTCCCGCAGGGTCGACTCAAAGGCGCCTGCGTCGAGGGTCCCCTGCGACTTTGCTTGGTAGTGGAGCGCCTCGAACCGCTCAAGTTCAACGCGGTCGGCCGGCACTGGCAGCCCCATCTGAGCGAGCACAACGACGAGTCCGACGAGGTCGAGCATTGATGTCTTGCCACCGGAGTTGACCCCCGACAGGACAGCAACGCCGTCGACGGCGTAATCGACCGGCTCCACATCTTCGAACGGGACGTCAAGCAGCGGTGAGCGCCCTCCCTCGACGGTGAAGCCATTGCCGCCAAATGTCGCTGTCGTGCAGTCAAACGCGCGAGCGAACCGCGCCACTGCGAGTTCCACGTCGAGTTCGAGAGCAGCGTCCACAAGATCAGCCGCCGGCTCGCGCAGGTCGGCCAATTCGGCCGCGAGTTCACGTTTCAGCCGGGCGCTTCGACGGTCGCGGGCGGCCGTCAGCTCCTCCCGCAGCTTGGAGACGACCCGGTCGTCGGCCTCAACGGGAAACGTCGGCTCATCCGGGAACGCCGTCCGAGCGCGAGCGGCGTGGTCCGTTAGTCCGAGCGCGTCGATGAGGTGATCGCGGGCGGCGTCGACAGCGTCGGCGTACTCGTCGGCGAGCTCGCGGTCGAGCAAGTCCGCGACACCGGCGCCCCGCTCAACGAGCGACAGTAGGTCTGCCCCCTCGATGGTGACGTCTCGCTCCTCGATAGCCGCTCGAAGGTGGTCATTGGCGACGCTCTCGGCGACCGACACCGCGGCATCAAGGTCGTCGACGGCCGTTGAGAGCCGGTCGAGCTCCTCGTCGTCTGCGACGGTACCGTCATCTGCGAGCCGGGAGAGGTGGCGGTCAATGGCAGCGGTGTCGAGCGGCGCGTCGAGCCCTGCCGCCTCGTGGACGCGGGCGGCCGCGCGGATTCGGTCGCGGTTGCGTGCGAAGAAAGCCAGCGCGCGCTCGGGGACGACGGCAACAGGGTCGTCGAAGGCGTCTGGCTCCACGCGCACGTCTCCTTCGACATCGACGCCGGCAAACGCCTCGTCGAGGGCTGTAACGGTGGCGTAGCTGCGGGCCAGCTCAGCGAGCCCGCGGGCGTCCTCGACAAGTTCGACCGACAGTTCCGGGAATGCCTCCTGTGCGGCGGCGAACGTTTCGGCATCCGTCGTCGCGAGACACCGGTCGCGCACACGGACATCTTCGGGGGATGCCAGCGGCTCGACGTCCTCAAGTGCCGCCAGCACGTCCGGATTTGGTTCCCGGTCAAGCGCGCGGGCGGTAAACGACCGGACTTCCTCAATTCGCGAGCGGCTGGCTGACGGGTAGAGTGTCTCCAGCCGCTTCTCTGCGTAATCAGTGACCGCACGCTCCTGCACCAAGCTGAGCGCATCTTGATAGAGTTCACGGGCCCGGTCTGTCGCGAGAAAGTCGCCGTCATCGCCGTGACGGGCACGGATGGCTCCGCGAGCGATGCGGGCCGCACGTCCCTCGGAGATGCCCGGCGCCCGGGCAATGGTGGCGACATCGCCACGCTCGAGAGCCGCCTCAGGGTCGTCAAGTTCGCGGAGTCGTTCGGCTGTCTTAGCGCCGACCCCGGGCACCGATTCCAGTTCCATCACGCGAGGTCAATCGCCCGGTCGGCAAAAATCCCGCCGTCAGCGATGGCGCCGTCAGCCCTGCGTCGCGGCGTATCGGACGGTCACAAGCGGGAGGCCACAGAGTCGTATCCGCTGGACGGCTAGAACGTCGACCGTCTGCGGGTCAACGCTGTCCGGCGGGGCCGGCGCTGTGGGATCGCTGGCGGGCGCGACCCGGAACCGTTGACCCGCTGGCAACCGGAACCCCCCATGTTTCGTGTGGAGATACAACCCACCGTCAGGACAGTCGGTGGTTAGCGCCAGCCCGTCGCCAGCGTGTTCGACCCGGAGTACCGTCGCCAGGCTACAGCCGGGCAGCGGAACGGCAACGTTCACCAGCCGCTCGCCGTCACGGAGATGGCTTCCATAGACTGCGACGAACACGCCACTCCCGCTCGCGCGGTCTGTCCGCACCCACAGCCGGGGACCGTCACGAGGATCCGCCGCAGCCGCATGGCCAGCGAGCGCCGCGAGGTCGCTCTCGACCTCTTTGGGGGTGTCGCCGGGTGCCGGGAGCGCGAGCTGTTCGATACGGGCCGTGACGCGGGCGGCGAGGCGAGCCCCAAGCCGAAACGGGCGGTGCCACGTCGCGTCGAGGGTCATCTCGAAGTCGGCCGTCTGCTCGTAGAGCGCGCGCACGACCGGGTCTACCCCGTTGGGGTCGAAGCCGGGCCGCGCGTACGCATCAAGCGACTCCATCTCACCGTCAACGGCAGCCCCACGCAGGTTGTGACGGTCGGGCCACTCCGGGCCGATTCGGGCGTCGCCGTGGAGCGGCGACAGTGGCACACCGCGGGCACTCCACCATGATAAGCCGACGGCGCTGGCCGCAGCTATCCCGCCCGCAAGCGCCGCGAGCCGTCTCCTGCTGGTCACGCCGGCGATAGCAGCCCACCGGAGTTAAGCCCGGCCACCGCGAGAGGCCGGCGTGAGCGACCGAGCGGACGACCCAAAGCCGCTGAGGCGCGCCAGCCTGTTGTGGGGAGCGGTCGGCGGCCTGTTGTTCGTCGTGCTCGTGTTTGGTTACCGACTGGCAACGGGGGCAAGTATCGGCGCCGGCGTCGCTCTCGTAGGCGCGGCGTTCGTCGCCGTGGCGACCGCGGGACTCTCGTACGCGGTGCTGGCACGGCTTGCGTGACGGGCATCTCGAAACGCTTTACAGGCCGAACGAGGTAGCTACAGTCGGGCCGGGATGGCCGAGTGGTAAGGCGCACGCCTGGAAAGCGTGTTCCCTCTGGGATCCGGGGTTCAAATCCCCGTCCCGGCGTTTTGCACAAAAGAAGCCGGAGCGGTGCGACCACTCGGCTTCGTTCCGACACGTTTCAAGTCATCGAGGCCGAGGGATGGGTATGAGCAGACGCACGACACACGCGCTCGTCGACTTCGGCGAGCTGCTCGGGCCACACGAAGACGCGCTGGATGTTCCCTGGGCAGAGTTTGCCGGCGACCGGACAGGCGAGCGGTCGTTCACCGTCGGGACGACTGACGCCGAGGACGCGTACCTCCAGATTCAGGCGTACGATGTGGATTCGTTCGGCCACGATGTGGTGGTGAACGGTGAACAGTTGTCGGGCTTCGATCTACCGCCGAACGACGGCTGGCAGTGCTGGGTTGACGCCGTCACTGGGACGGAATTAAACGAGGGCGAGAACACGCTCCGGTTCCGGCGCGATGACGAGACCCGAGATGCGTTCGTCGTCGGGAGCGTCGTTGTCACCTGGACGGCACCCATATAAATCTCGATTTCGAACCGTCCGAACCCACGGTAGCATCTCCCACACCTGCCAGAGTTCGACCGACTGTTTCTCCGCTCTGTCGTGCGGTTTCTGCGTTGCCGGCGGCAAACAGTCGCGAGCGAGTCCACCGACCGTTTCGACGTTTTTATATAGAACCGTGGGCAATCATTCAGTAGACTATGAGCCAACAGCGAATGCAGGGTCAGCCCATGATTGTACTGGGCGAGGACTCCCAGCGGATGAAAGACGAGGACGCGCAGGGCCACAACATCTCGGCGGCGCGGGCGGTCGCCGAGTCCGTACGATCGACGCTCGGCCCGAAGGGGATGGATAAGATGCTCGTCTCCTCGATGGGCGACGTCACCGTCACGAACGACGGCGTCACCATCCTCCAGGAGATGGACATCGACAATCCGACGGCTTCGATGATTGTCGAGGTCGCGGAGACGCAGGAGGACGAGGCCGGTGACGGCACCACGACGGCAGTCGCTGTCGCGGGCGAGCTTCTGAAGAACGCTGAGGACCTCCTTGAGCAGGACATCCACCCGACGGCCATCATCAAGGGGTACAATCTCGCGAGCGAGCAGGCCCGCGCGGAGATTGACGACCTCGCGACGGTCGTCGACCCGGACGACGAGGAGCTGCTCGGCAAGGTCGCCGAGACCTCGATGACCGGCAAGGGCGCGGACCTGAACAAGGAGCTGCTGGCCGACCTCATCGTGCAGGCCGTGAAGGCCGTCACCGTCGAGGCGGACGACGGCTCGTACGTCGCCGACCTCGAGTACGTCAACATCGAGACGCAGACCGGTCGCTCGGCCGGCGAGTCGGAGCTGCTGGAGGGGGCCGTTATCGACAAGGATCCCGTCCACCCCGACATGCCAACGGAGCTGTCTGACGCGAAGGTGCTCCTGACAGACGACCCCATCGAGATTGACGAGACGGACATCGACGCAGAGCTCCAGCTCGACTCGCCCGACCAGCTCCAGCAGTTCATCGACAGTGAGGAACAGCAGCTTCGCGAGACAGTCGACCGCATCGCCGAGGCGGGCGCAGATGTCGTCTTCTGCCAGAAGGCCATCGATGACATGGCCCAGCACTACTTCGCGAAACAGGGCATCCTCGCGGTGCGCCGCGTCAAGAAGTCCGATATCAAGTTCCTCCGAGAAGTGACCGGTGGCGATGTGGTCTCCGACCTGAGCGACATCGACCCCGACGCACTCGGTACCGCTGACATCTCGCGCGACGCTGACGACGAGCTGTTCTACGTCGAGGGGGGCGGCAATCACGGCGTCACCCTCCTGCTGCGCGGCTCGACTGAGCACGTTGTGGACGAGCTTGAGCGGGGCGTGGGTGACGCGCTGGATGTCGTGGCAACGACCGTCTCCGACGGCCGTGTGCTGGCAGGTGGCGGTGCTGTCGAGGTGGAGCTGGCCCGCCGGCTCCGTGAGTTTGCTGACGGCGTTGAGGGGCGTGAGCAGCTGGCCGTCGAATCGTTCGCCGACTCGCTGGAACTCGTCCCCCGCGTCCTCGCGGAGAACTCCGGGCTCGACTCCATCGATACGCTGGTTGATCTCCGTGCGGCCCACGCCGACGGCGACGCCCACGCTGGGCTGAACGTCTTCACCGGCGATGTCGTCGACACCTACGACGCCGGCGTCGTCGAGCCAGCCCACGCGAAAGAACAGGCGCTTTCCTCCGCGACAGAGGCGGCCAACCTCGTGCTCAAGATTGACGACATCATCGCCGCGGGCGACCTCTCGACCGAAGGCGACGAAGACGAGGGCGGCCCCGGCGGCGGCATGGGCGGCATGGGCGGTATGGGCGGTATGGGTGGCATGGGCGGCGCGATGTAAGCCCGGCCACGCAACCACTCCCGTCTTATACTCGATTTCTTCGACGCGCATCTCGTAGCGGCTGCGCCGATTGGATGGAACTAAACGGACGGCGCGCAAATTTTGCGTGCATGGAGACGCTCCTGCTGGACCCCTCGGACGTTGCGGCGAGCGCACACACACCAGAGGTCATCGTCGCCGTCGAGGAGGCGTTTGCTGCCTACCAGCGCGGGGACGTTCAGATGCCCGCCAAGTCGTACATCGACCTGCCGCAGTACGCAGGGGACTTCCGCTCGATGCCCGCGTACATGCAGGCGGACAACTGGGACGCCGCCGCAGTCAAGTGGGTCAACTCCCACCGCAACAACCCTGATGAGCATGGGCTACCGGCAGTCATCGGGACGGTCATCTACTCAGACCCGGCAAACGCCTTCCCACTGTCTATCATGGACGGGACGACACTTACTCGCCGCCGGACTGGCGCGGCCGCTGCCGTCGCCACCGACCACCTCGCCGTTGCTGACGCCCACTCGCTAGGCATCATCGGTGCGGGCGTCCAGTCGTACACGCAACTGGAGGCCATCAGCGAAGTGCGCGACATCGAGACAGTAGTGGTGAGTGATGTGCGCGAGGCGGCCGTCGAGCGGTTCATCGAGCGGTTCAACGAGGAGTTCGATGTCCGGGCTGGCGATCCGGCCGACGCCGCCGACTGCGATATACTCTCGACGGTAACACCCGTCGAGCACCCCATCGTCCCCGCAGGAGCCGTCCGCGAGCACACACACATCAACGCGATGGGCGCCGACGCCCCCGGTAAGCACGAGCTCGACGACAAGCTGCTTGAGTCGGCCACGATTGTTATCGACGACTATGAGCAGTGCACCCATTCCGGCGAAATAAACGTCCCGTGGTCTCAGGGGCTGTTGACGGACGAAGACATCTACGGAGAGCTTGGCGCCGTCGTGACCGACGAACTCGCGGGGCGTGGTGAGCCGGGCGGGCCGGAGGGGGTCACTGTTTTCGACTCGACGGGGCTTGCCATCCAGGACGTGGCCGCGGCCCACGTCGTCTACGAGCGGGCTCGCGATGAGGATGTCGGCACCGACTTCGAGCTCGTTGGGACGAAGCTGTAGCGGGTTGGGGATAGAAACCTTAAGGACTGAACGCCGAGTTGGTTCGACAACCAGAGTTCTATGAGCGACTCCGACGGCTACGACCACACGGCGGTCGAACGACGCTGGCAGGAGCGGTGGGATGCGGTCGACGCCTACCGGACTTCCGACGAAGTCGAAGATCCGACGTACGTGCTGGGAATGTACCCATACCCGTCGGGAGAACTCCACATGGGGCATGTGCGCAACTACACAATAACGGACGCGTACGCCCGATTTCGACGGATGTGTGGGGATGACGTACTCCACCCAATGGGATGGGACGCGTTCGGGCTCCCCGCCGAGAACGCTGCCAAGGAGCGAGACTCCGACCCTGCCGAGTGGACTTTCGATTGTATCGAAACGATGAAAAACCAGATGGAGGCGATGGGGTTTGGCTACGACTGGGACCGGGAAGTCACGACCTGCGTCCCCGAGTATTACCGGTGGAACCAGTGGCTGTTCCGCGAATTCCACGACGCGGACCTCGTGGAGCGGCGGGACGCGGACGTGAACTGGTGTCCCTCGTGTGAGACTGTCCTGGCGGACGAGCAGGTAGAGGGTGACGAGGAGCTTTGCTGGCGGTGTGATACCCCCGTCGAGCAGCGCGAACTCGCGCAGTGGTTCCTGAAGATTACGGAGTACGCCGACGAGCTGCTCGATGACATCGACGAGCTGGAGGGATGGCCAGACTCCGTACGCGAGATGCAGCGTAACTGGATCGGCCGACAGGAGGGTACCCGGCTCCCGTTCGAGATAAGCGACGGACACGGCACCGTCGAGGCATTCACCACCCGGGCGGACACCGTCTACGGCGCGACGTTCTTCGCCTTAGCGCCAGGCCACGACATCAGCCAACAGGTGGCAGAACGTGACGAGCGCGTCCACGAGTTCATCCACCACGAAGCAGACCCGGACGGCGACGAGCCGAACGGCGTTCGAACAGACCTGACAGCGCGTAACCCCGTCACCGGCGAGGAACTGCCGGTGTACGTCGCCGACTTCGTGCTCTCGGATGTGGGGACGGGCGCGCTGATGGGCGTGCCCGGCCACGACGAGCGTGACCACGCGTTCGCCTCGAAGCTCGACATTGACATCGAGCCGGTTGTCGCTCCAGACACCGACGACGTGCCCGACGTAGACGAGGCAGCTTACACCGAGGACGCCATCCTCGTGAACAGCGGCAAGTACAGCGGACTCACCTCAGCAGAGGCCCGCGAGCACATTACGGAGGACACCAACGGTGCTGAGTTCCACACCCAGTATCGGCTGCGCGACTGGGGCATCTCCCGCCAGCGCTACTGGGGAACGCCTATTCCGGTCGTCCACTGTGACGACTGCGGGCCAGTGTTAGTCCCTGAGTCGGAGCTTCCCGTTGAGTTGCCAGAGTTCATCAACACGACGGGCAACCCGCTGGACGCCGCCGAGGAGTGGAAGCAGACGACATGTCCTGATTGTGGCGCGCGCGCAGTCCGGGAGACAGACACGATGGACACCTTCGTCGACTCCTCGTGGTACTTTCTACGGTACGTCTCGCCGAATCTTACGGAGGCGCCGTTCGACGTTGAGCGCGCGAACGACTGGATGCCGGTCGACCAGTATGTCGGCGGCATCGAGCACGCGGTGATGCATCTCCTTTACTCGCGGTTCTTCACGAAGGTGCTAGCCGACGAGGCGGGACTGGCACACCGCGAGCCGTTCGAGAATCTGCTGGCCCAAGGGATGGTCCAGCTTGAGGGATCGAAGATGTCTAAGTCGAAGGGGAACGTCGTCTCACCTCAGCGCATCGTTGACGAGTACGGCGCCGACACGGCCCGGTTGTTCATGATGCAGGCAGCCCAGCCAGACCGCGACTTCGACTGGACCGAGGAGGGCGTCCAGTCGACCCGGAGATTTCTCGACCGGCTCCACCGCGACGTGACGGCGTTCACCTCGGGCGCGTACGAGACAACCGATGAACGGGACGCGACGGCCGAGTACGTCGCTGACGAGATTGACGCCGCCGTCGCCATCGCTGCCGATGAATACAGCGATCTGACGTTCAATGTTGCTGCCCGCGAGGCACAGGAGCTGGCGCGGACCGTGCGCGGCTACGTCGACTACGCCGACCGCCCTCACGCTGCCACCGTCGAGCGTGGGCTCGACGCCGTGGTGCGGCTGCTCGCGCCTGTCGCCCCCCACTTGACCGAGGAACTGTACAACGAGCTCGGGAGGGAGGGACTCGTTGTCGACGCTGACTGGCCCGACTCGGCCGTCGACACCGACGAGGCTGCCGCCCGCCGTCGGCTGGTCGAAAATACCCGCGAGGACATCCGCGACATCGTCGATGTGGCCGACATCACCGATCCCAAGCGCATCGATATCGTCGTCTCCCCGGAGTGGAAGCATCGGGCGCTGGAGGTGGCGATTGAATCGGATGCCGAGAACCTCATCTCGGCAGTGATGGAAGAGCCGTCGATTCGTGAGCAGGGCGACGCGGCCGCCGGCTACGCGCAGCAACTACAGACAGAGCGGGAGGCGCTGACCTGCGGGATAGCGCCCGATCGCGAGTACGAAGCGCTCCGTCGGGCAGCGTGGCTCGTTGAGCGGGAATTCGGCGCCGACGTGCGCGTCTTACGGGCTGAGGAGGCCGCGGACGCGAGCAACGCTGAGCCCGGCCGCCCAGGTATTCACATCGAGGAGTGACGCCGGCGGAACGACAACCCCTTTGTCGAGCCAGTCCCGGCTACCGATAGTGGCATCGACGTACGCGGTCGAGGATGCGGTGCCGGAGTTCGCTGACGCGTTCGGCTTCGACGAATTCAATCGGATGCAGTCGGCGGCCCTGCCAGCGATACTCGAGCGCGACGACAACATCGTCGTGAGCGCACCGACCGCCAGCGGCAAGACGGCACTCGCCGAATTGGCTATCTGTAAAACACTCGCTGCGGGCGGAACGGCGCTGTTTCTCGCGCCACTTCGCGCGCTCACCAATGAAAAAGAGAGCGAATGGGATCGGTTCGAGGAGATGGGCTACTCAGTGTACGTCGTCACCGGCGAGCGAGATCTCAATCCACGGCGCGCTGAGCGGGCGGACATCCTCGTAATGACGCCGGAAAAAGCCGACTCAGCAACTAGAAAGCACACCACAGATCGGTACGCGTTCGTTACGGACGTCGACTGCTGTGTCATCGACGAGGTCCATCTGCTTGACTCTGACGAGCGGGGCGCAGTCCTTGAGGTGACCGTCGCGCGACTCCGCCGGCTCTGTGCGCCGCGAGTGGTTGCGCTGTCGGCGACGATGCCGAACGTTGAGGACGTGGCTGCATGGCTCGATGCACCCGACGCCTGCACATTCCAATTTGGCGACGACTACCGACCAGTCCCGCTGCACGCCAGTGTCGAGACGTACGCCTCTGGCGACAACGCCTTCGAAGACAAATATCGTCGGCTCTATCGGGCGCTCGACCTAGCTCAGCCCCACGTTGAGGAGGACGGCCAGGCACTTGTGTTCGTCTCCTCGCGACAGGACACCGTCCAAGCGGCCAAGAAGGCCCGTGACGTGCTGGCCGAACGGGATATCGATGTGGGTGCCCGCGGCGACTACGACCTCCATACTGCCGCAGAAGACCTTCGCAACGACACCCTCCGACAGTCAGTCGTCGACGGTGTCGCGTTCCATCACGCGGGGCTCTCGCGGGAGGACAAGGCGGCTGTCGAGGAGTGGTTCAAGCAGGGGCAGGTGCAGTTACTCTTCTCGACATCGACGCTGGCATGGGGAGTGAACCTCCCCGCGCGGTGTGTTGTCATCCGGGATACGAAGCTCCACGACCCGCTTGAGGGGGAGGTGGATATGAGTCCGTTAGACGTGCTCCAGATGCTCGGACGAGCCGGTCGGCCCGGTTACGACGACACCGGCTACGCTCACGTCATCTGCGAGAGCGGTGATGCGGGCATGTACCGCGACCTGCTGCGCGAAGGCAAGGAGATCGAATCGCGGCTCGCGGACGAGCTCGATGCCCACCTCAACGCTGAGATTGCGCTCGGTACCATCCGCGATTTGGACGATGTGATGGACTGGATTGAGACAACGTTCTATTACGTCCGAGCGCAATCGGCGCCGGACCGGTATCAGTTCGGCGGGAAGCTTCGCGAGCGGGTCCGTGAGACGCTGGGAGCGCTCGTCGACGGAGGTTTCGTCGAGACTGACGCCGAGTTGGGCGTCGAGGGGACGCCGCTGGGCCGTCTCGCCTCGAAGTTCTATCTCCGCTTGGAGACAGCCGAGGCCTTCAAGCGGCTGGCAGACGAGGCCGCCCGTGATGTCGACGAACTCGGGCCAGCGGCCATCCTACGGGCGGTCGCATCCGCGGCGGAGTTCGACAGCGTGAGCGCACGTCGCGACGAACGGGACGCGGTCCGGGCAGTGCTCGGGCAGAACGAGGGCACAGACAGTGAGGGACTCGACCCGGGTAACCGGAAGGTACTCGCCATCCTCCGGGCATCAATGGATGGCACGACGCCAGGAGAACTCCAGTCGGATGCCTGGGTTATCAGACAGAACGCGCTCCGCCTGCTCGCCGCGCTTCAAGAGTTTCTCAAGCGGTTCGCCGACCCATACGCGGCCAACATCGCCAGCCGGGTCGAGGCCCGTGTCGAGAACGGCATCTCCGCAGAGGCAGTTGGGCTCACAGCAATCGACGGCGTCGGGAAGGGTCGCGCCTCGAAGCTCGCCGCTGCCGGAATGACGACTCCAGCCGACGTACTCGCAGCTGGCACCGGTGGACTCATCGAGGCTGGGCTCGGCGAGTCGCTCGCCGAGCGGGTTCTTGAGCGGGCGCGTGACCTTCCGGCCGTCGTGGTGGACTGGGGCTCGTTCCCCGAGCGAATCGAGCGAGGGAGAAGCGAGATGCACGAGGTCACAATTCGCAACGCCGGCGGCGGGGCCCGCGCCGGCGTTCGCGTCACCGTAAATGGCGTGGAGATGAGCGCCGAGTCGCGCTACTTGGGCGAGGCGACGCTGCCAGTCGGCGTCTTCGGTGGCGATCCTGACGAGCTTCGCTTCCGAGTCACGGTAGCGTTCCCTGACTTGCCGCTCCATCCCGTCGCCGAGACACGGACCGTCCAGATCGACTGACAGACAAAACGTAGACGTGGCTTTTTGTCCGCACGCCGGAGAGTCAAAGTATGGACGACATCTCGTTTGGTACCGACGGGTGGCGCGCGACGCTCGACGTTTTCACCGACGAGCGGGTGCGGGCTGTCGGCCAGGCAGTCGCCGATTACCTGCATACCTCCGAGACGGCTGGAACGGTCGCGGTCGGGTACGACGCTCGCGACACTTCCCGTGGTTTCGCCGAATCGCTATGCGACGTGTTGACCGCCAACGACATCGACTGTCTGCTCCCCGAGCGGGACGTGCCGACGCCGGTCCTCGCGTGGACGGTCCGCGATCGTGGGCTCGCAGGTGGACTGATGGTGACGGCGAGCCACAATCCGCCGGAGTACAACGGTGTGAAGTTCATTCCTGAGACAGGCGCACCCGCACTGCCTGCGGTGACTGACCGGTTAGAGGCAAACCTACGGCCGGCCAGCGCGGCCAACAACTCTGGAACGACCACGGAGGCATCGCTCGTCGATCCGTATCTCGAGCATGCTCGCACGCTGGTCGAGACCGACCTTTCGGGCCTCACTGTCGCCTACGACGCGATGCACGGCTCCGGGCGTGGCGTCACCGACCGGCTACTCGAGCAATCGGGTGCGAATATCCGGCGACTTCGGACCGAGCGGGATTCGACATTCGGCGGGACACCGCCGGAGCCGACGGGCGAACGGCTGGGCGAACTCGTCCGACTGGTAAAGACGGGCGAGGCGGACATCGGGGTAGCCAACGACGGCGACGCCGACCGGTTGGGCGTCGTGACGCCCGGGCGAGGCTACCTCGATCCGAATCGCTACTTTGCAGCCATCTACGACCACCTCTTGACCGTCCATACGGAAGGAAGAGACGAGACGGGCGACGCCATCCGGACAGTGTCAACAACGTTCTTGATTGACCGGGTAGCTGAGGCACACGGCCAGCGAGCCCACGAGACGGCGGTCGGTTTCAAGTGGGTTGCTGAAGCGATGCAGGAGCATGGCGCACTCGTGGGCGGCGAGGAGTCGGGCGGCTTTGGGCTGGCCGACCATCTTCCTAACAAGGATGGCGTGGCATTCGCGCTCGTGACGGCCGCCGCCGAGGCGCGCGAGTCGTTCGACGCCCGGGTCGACCGGGTGCTCGCCGAGCACGGCGATGTCGTGCAAGACCGCGTGAGTGTCGACTGCCCGGATGACCGGAAAGTAGCTGTCGTCAATGCGCTGGACGACAGGATACCCGAGACGGTAGCCGGCGTCGCAGTCGATCAGGTCGTCACGGTCGATGGATTCAAATTACTGCTTGCGGACGGCTCCTGGCTACTCGTCCGCCCGAGCGGGACGGAACCGAAACTGCGCGTGTACGCGGAGGCTAACTCTGAGAAGCGAACGAAGGCATTGCTGGCCGAGGGGGAGTCGTTAGTGGCGCCGCTCGTTTAGGTCGGGTCACCGGGCTTTACGCCCCGAAATCGGCCGCCACCGACCGGCTGGATGTCGAAGCCATGTGCCTCGTAGAATGGGCGCACCCGCTCGTCGAATTCGGCGACAACGGGGTCCCAGCGGCGGCTTGCCTCCTCAACCAGCCGACTCCCGATTCCCTGGCCACGCCGGCGCGGGCGCACCGCGATGGCATGAATCTCGCCAGGTTCGGCGAACCCCTCTGTCTCGACTGCCATGGCGCCGAGCACATTGTCGTCCTCGGCAGCGACGACGAGCGTCTGTTTGGGGAAGTCAGGCACCCGGAGCATCGCTACGTCGAAGATAGACCGGACCGTGAGGCGCTCGTCCTGCCGGGCCTCACGGATGTTCATACGTCCGATACGTTCGGGAGCACTCATAACCCCCGCGTTCGTCAAGCGGTTTTGCCGTCTTTCGGGGCGCCCCCCTTCACCAGCCGGAGGACGCGAACGCGGTCAGCGTCAACGGCGGCGTCGGCGGGAACGGGCGAACCATCAACGAGCACCGTCGCCTCATGCCGGGAGAAGCCGAGTCGGCTGAGCAGCGCGGCGTAGTCGGCATCGGCCGGCAGGTGGATTGTCTCCGTCTGACCGCCGACCACCTCGCAGATCACGCGCACACCGTGTCTACTGTGAGCGGACCAATCAGCATGTCGACCGCTGCGGTCTCGGGGGGTTTATCCGCGGCGCGCGCGACCGTCCGGGTATGAGCGAGGCCGCCGAGGACGCCGACGCGGGGGCCGCCCGTGGGCGCGAGGTCTGGATTGAAAAGTACCGCCCCGACTCGCTTGCGGATGTGAAGGGCCACGAAGACATCACCGAGCGGCTGGCGAGCTACGTCGAGCGCGACGACCTCCCACATCTAATGTTCGCCGGTCCGGCAGGCGTCGGCAAGACGACCTCGGCGGTTGCGGTCGCGAAGGAGCTGTACGGCGAAGACTGGCGGGAGAACTTCCTCGAATTGAACGCCAGCGACGAGCGAGGTATCGACGTAGTGCGTGACCGCATCAAGAGCTTCGCCCGCTCGTCATTCGGCGGCTACGACTACCGAGTCATCTTCCTCGATGAGGCAGACGCACTCACCTCCGATGCGCAGGGCGCGCTCCGGCGAACGATGGAGCAGTTCTCCTCGAATACGCGGTTCATCCTCTCGTGTAATTACTCCAGCCAAATCATCGACCCTATCCAGTCACGGTGTGCGGTGTTCCGCTTCTCCCCGCTATCCGACAAGGCCGTTGCCGCGCAGGTGCGGGAGATTGCCGCCGCGGAAGGTATCGAGGTGACCGACGACGGGGTTGAGGCACTCGTGTACGCCGCCGACGGCGACATGCGCAAGGCAATCAATGGGCTGCAGGCCGCTGCGGTGATGGGCGAGACAGTCGATGAGGAGACGGTGTTCGCTATCACTTCGACGGCACGCCCCGAGGAAATCCGCGAGATGGTCGATCTCGCGCTTGAAGGGGACTTCGCGCAGGCCCGCGCGCGACTCGATCACCTGCTCACCGAGGTAGGTATCGCCGGGGGCGACATCATCGATCAGCTTCATCGTTCGGTCTGGGAGTTCGACATTCCAGACCACGCGGCCGTCCGGCTGATGGACCGGGTCGGCGAGGCCGACTACCGCATCACCGCCGGCGCCAACGAGCAGGTACAACTTGAGGCACTGCTCGCCTCCCTCGCGCTTGAAGACGAGGACGAGAGGTGAGCGACGATACGTCCGACACGTAGCTGGACGGTCGGCTTGGCGCGTTAGGCGCGTGAAATCGGGCAGCGAGGGCTTCGGAAATCTTTTGCACTGCGCTCTGCTCCACACGGGTAATGAGTGACCTCGCCGCGGAGTACCAACTCGATTACTTCCACGAGAACGGGTTCACCCGCTCTGAGTGTGTCTCGTGTGGCGTCCACTTCTGGAGCCGTACGGAGCGTGACACCTGCGGCGAGCCGCCCTGCGAGACGTACGACTTTATTGGCGACCCCGGATTCGACGAAGAGTACGCGCTCGGAGAGATGCGCGAGGCGTTCCTCTCCTTCTTTGAGGAGCGGGGCCACGAGCGCATCGAGCCGTACCCCGTGGCAGCGAACCGCTGGCGCGACGATGTCCTGCTGACGCAGGCATCCATCTACGATTTCCAGCCGCTTGTTACCTCGGGCAAAACGCCGCCGCCGGCCAACCCGCTCACCATCTCTCAGCCGTGTATCCGGATGCAAGACATCGATAATGTGGGCAAGACCGGCCGGCACACGATGGCCTTCGAGATGATGGCCCACCACGCGTTCAACGCCCGCGAAGAGGTTGGCGACGAGTACGCCTACTCGGGGGAAGTGTACTGGAAAGACGAGACGGTTGCCTATTGTGACGAACTGTTGACAGAGATGGGCGCCGACCCTGAGGCGGTCACCTACATCGAAGACCCGTGGGTCGGTGGCGGCAACGCCGGCCCCGCTATCGAGGTGGTGTACAAAGGATTGGAGCTTGCGACGCTCGTCTTCATGTCCCTCGAGCAGGACCCCGATGGCGAGTACGAACTGAAGGACGGGAACACCTACTCGGAGATGGACACATACGTCGTCGATACCGGATACGGACTGGAGCGGTGGACCTGGATGAGCCAAGGGACTCCGACCGTCTACGAAGCCGTCTACCCCGAGACTATCGACTTCCTGAAGGAGAACGCCGGCATCACGCTGACTGATGAGGAGCGAGAACTCGTCCAACGGGCCGCGACACTCGCGGGCGCGATGGATATCGACGAGGCCGAGGATATGGAGACAGCCCGCGGCACCATCGCCGCCGAGCTGGGCGTCGACCGTGCCGAGCTGGCGGCGCTGATGGAGCCGCTGGAAACCATCTACGCCATTGCCGACCACTGCCGCACGCTTGCGTATATGTTCGGTGACGGCATCGTGCCGTCGAACGCCGGGACAGGCTATCTTGCGCGGATGGTGCTCCGGCGGACGAAGCGACTCGTCGACGAGGTGGGTGTCGACGCACCGCTGGACGAACTCGTCGACATGCAGGCCGAACGGCTCGGCTATGAGAACCGCGACACCGTCCGCGATATCGTCCGCACAGAGGCTGAAAAGTACCGCGAGACGCTCGAGCGGGGCGGCCGGCAGGTGCGCCGGCTCGCTGAAGAGTACGCCGAAACAGGCGAGCCAATCCCGCTTGAGGAAGTCATCGAGCTATACGACTCCCATGGCATCCAGCCAGATACCGTCGAGGAGATCGCCGAGGAAGAGGAGGCAGAGGTGTCGGTGCCGGACGACTTCTACTCGCTGGTGGCCGCCCGTCACGGTGGTGGCGAGGCGTTCGAGGAGACGGACACGGACCCAGAGGCCGATAGGGTCGCCGACCTCCCAGAGACGGACAAGCTCTTTTACGAGGACAACGAGCGCACGGAGTTCGAGGCAGTCGTGCTCGATGTCATCGAACGCGAGGAGGGATACGATGTCGTCCTCGACGGGACGATGTTCTACCCAGAAGGAGGCGGCCAGCCGGCCGACACGGGGACACTCGCTACCGACGATACCACCGTTGAGGTGACCGACGTGCAAGAAGTCGACGGCGTGGTGCTTCACCGCGCGACGGGTAACCTTGGCAAGGGGGAGTTCGTCCGGGGCCATGTGAACGCGACCCGACGCCGCCGGCTGATGGCCCACCACACTGCGACCCACATTATTGGCCACGCCGCACGCGAAGTGCTCGGCGAGCACGTTCGACAGGCAGGCGCACAGAAAGGCGCCGATTCCGCCCGTCTCGACATCGCCCACTACAACCGGGTCGACCGCGAGGCACAGAAGGAGATAGAGCGGGTCGCAAACGAACTCGTCCGCGAGAACGTCTGCGTCGAGGCCGAGTGGGTCCACCGCAACGACGCACAGGCCGAACATGGCTTCGACCTGTTCCAGGGAGGTATCCCTCCGGGAGAGGAAATACGACTCATCCACGTCGATGAGGATGTCCAAGCGTGTGGGGGAACACACGTTACCCGCACGGGCGACATCGGGCTGATCAAGTTGTTGTCGACCGAGCGAGTGCAGGACGGCGTTGAGCGGCTCACCTTTGCCGCCGGTGAACCGGCACTCAAAGCGACCCAGGAGACGGAGGATGCCCTCTATCAAGCCGCCGAGACGCTCGACGTTGACCCCGATGCAGTGCCCGAGACCGCAGCGCGGTTCTTTACCGAGTGGAAACAGCGGGGCAAGCGCATCGATGAGCTGAAAGAACAGCTCGCAGAGGCGCGGGCCGGCGGGGCCGATGCCGGCGAGACGGTGTCGGTCGGCGATACGACGGCGGTTGTCCGTCGGCTGGATGCCGACATCGATGAACTCCGCAAGACGGCGAATGCGCTCGTTGACGAAGGGCAGGTGGCCGTGCTCGGCTCCGGAGCCGACGGCGCGACGTTCGTCGTCGGCGTCCCCGAAGGGGTGTCGCTTGACGCCGGCGACGTGGTCGGCGAACTCGCACAGCGCGTCGGCGGTGGCGGTGGTGGCCCGCCGAACTTCGCGCAGGGCGGCGGCCCAGACGTTGAGGCACTCGACGACGCACTCGCGGCCGCGCCAGACCTGCTTCGCGCCCGTCTCAACGCCTGATTCAGGTCAGGGCGCCACCCAGCTCTCATCGCGGTGTTTGTCGGCGACCACCTCGCCACGGAACATATCGATTATCTCCATCAGCTCGCGTATCTCTCGTTCTCGCACGCCGACGTGATAGAGGGTCGCTTTGATTTCAGTGCGAACGACATCGAACTCCAGTTCTGTCACCTCCAGCTCCTCATGGGCGCCCTCCATCCCGCGGCCGGGGTAGACGTTCGGCCCGCTAGAGTAGGTCACCGTTCACGCTGTCACGAGATATTTGAACCCGGCCGGATCGTGCGTCTCATGGAACTCCGCGGTGATGGGGTTCTGATTGGCAGTGTCATTCTCAAACAGCCGCTCAGTCAGAACGTCGACAGCGCCGGCGATACCGTAGATTCCTCCCAGTCGCTCGTACAGCGTCTCGCCATCCCCGTAGTTGGGGATTTTTGCCTCGTCGCCTGTCGGCTCCATGTCGTAGCTGGGTTTGTCACTGTCACCCATGGCCTCCCTGTGAGCGGGTCTATAATAATAGTACGTCCACGATGTCGGCTGATCGGGCAACCGTCACAGCGCCGCGAGCAAAGCGTCGACATCCTCTGGCGTGTTGAACACGTGGACCGACGCGCGCACGCAGTCGCCCGGTACTGTGCGGACGTGGATGCCCGCTTGGTTTAGGCGCTCAACGGTCGCCTCTGGGGTGGGATCCTCAAAGGCGACCAGCCCCGACTCTGGAGGACGAGGAGAGACGACCCGGTCGCCGAGGCCGTCGACCAGCCGCTCGGCGAGGTATCCGATACGGTCGGTTACCGTGTCCGGGCCGAGTTCCTCCCGAATCGCAATGGCTTCGCGGAGTGCGGCGTGTGGCGCGAGCGACTGTGTGCCGACCTCGAACCGGGCGGCCGAGTTGTGGTAGTCGAGATTGTCAGCCCCCTTTGGCACCGCACGGTAGCCAAGATGGCGTGGCTCGAAGGCGTCTACGGCACTGGGAGCGATCCGGAGAAACCCGGCGCCCCACGTCCCGAGCAGCCACTTATGACCGGCGGCGGCGACAGCGTCGGCACCCCACGCCTCCGCGTCGACCGGATGGTGGCCGACCGACTGGACGGCGTCGACGAGTATCCGGGTCCCGGCATCGTGGGCGATTTCGACTGCATCCCGCACCGGGAGCCGTGTCCCATGGAGCCACGACAGCGAAGAGAGACAAACCAGCCGGGCGTCCGCGACGGCGTCAGCGTACGCCTCCCTGTCGAGCCGGCCAGCAGTCGTGGGGACTTCCCGTACCTCAACCCCGTCGCGGGCGAGCCGCTGGAATGGGAGGCGCCCAGCCGGGTGTTCAAGATCGGTGTGAACGACGACATCCCCCTGCTCCCATGGGAGTGCGCTAGCGACTCGCGAGATGCCATCGGCCGTCGAGTTGGTGAGCGCGACGGTATCGGGGGCCGTGCCGAGCAGGTCAGCGACGGCTGCCCGCGAGGCATCGTAGGCGTCCCATGCCTCGGGGTATGGGTTGCCGCGGTGGTGGTCTCGCTCGTGGGCTCGCTCGGCCGCGCGACCGGCCGCGAGCACTCGATCTGGTGCCGGACCACTGGCGCCGGTGTTCAGATAGACGGTGCCGTCCGCGAGCGCGGGGATGTCCCCCCTGAGGGTCCCTGGGTCCATGCCTCGCATGAGAGCCGTAGCGACGTAACGGTAGCGACGGGCGTTTAAAGACCGTGGCACCCGCCGTACCGGTATGGCAGGTCCCGACCCGACTGAACTGCGACGGGTCGTCGATGCATTCCCAGCACCACCCGACGACGAGCGGTTCGAGCGCGTCGATGAGTTGCTTGACGGCGCCTACGGCGCGATGGTCCGTTCGTGGTACCCCGAACTGCGCGAGCGGGCCGCGGGCTACGCTGACGGCAATCTCCTCCGCGAGGCGCTCGTCGTTCATGTAGAGTCGGTACCGTCCTTTCGGCTCGCAGACGGCGCCGCACCGCTGCACGACAGACACGAGCGGCTCGTCGAGGCGGCCAATATACTCGAGGAAGTGACTGCCGTCGCCGAGTGGTACCGCGATCTCCGAGCGCTGGTGACCGATGATCCCGCCGAACTGACACCGCTCGAGCGGTTGCTCCACGGAATCGGCTACGCGTTGGCGCACGTGCTCTTCCTTGGGGCATCGACGCCCAAACAGGTCGTCCGCCGGCTCCGGCTCGCGTACCGGTCGGTGGGCGTTAGCATCGACGATACCGCCTCGGCTGGCGGGACGGAACGAACGACCTTCACTTGTCCGTACCGGGATGTGGGGGCGGGCCGCTACGGGACGCGGTGGGTGTGCCACGAGAAGCTCGATCGCGTGGACGATGGGTACGTCACCTACCTCAACGAGCGGGGCATTGACTACCGGCGGCCGCGAGCCTGCCCAAACGCGGAGCAGTGTTATTCGACGGTCGCGCGGGACGGACCCGAGCAATGGTGGCCGAAAACCCCGCCCACAGCCGCCGAACTCGAACCGTGAGCGCCGACGACCGGCGGGCGTTTGACCCCGAGCTCGCCCGCCGGATACAGCGAGACTACGGGACATGGGCGACCGTCTACGACTGGTTTGCGCGGGCAACAGCCGATATCGGCGGCGTTCGAGCCGGCTGCGTGGCTGCGCTCGACCTTGAGCCCGGTGACACCGTCGTCGAGTTCGGCTGTGGCCCGGGAGTAAATGTGCCGGCTCTTCGCCGCTCTGTCGGGCCCGAGGGCCGCGTTGTCGGCATTGATATTACTGGGCCGATGCTGGAGCGGGCACAGACGCTCGTCGAGCGGCATGATTGGGAGAACGTCTCGCTGGTGTGCGCGGACGCAACCCGGCCGCCTGTCGAGGATGTCGACGCTGTGCTCGCCACCTTCGTCACGACGCTGTTTACCGATCCGTACGCCGTCGTGTCGCGGTGGTGCGAGCTGGCCGACCGGGTGGTCGTCGCCACGTTCGCTCCACGAGGGAACCGGACAGCCAACGCGGCGCTATGGGCATTCACGCGGCTGAATGCGCGGCTGTTCGATGCTCCTGCCGATGGCGCACTTGCGCAACTCGACGAACGAACGGCCGCCAGCCGGCGCGCGCTGGCTGATCACGCCGCGTGCGTCGAGACGCACCGCTACGTGTTCGACACTGTCACCATCCACGCAGGGCGAGTGGACGGAGTTTAGTCCGTTGGCGCGAACGCTCAGGTATGCCGCGGGCGCACAACGACGGCTGCGGGCTCTACTACGAGCGGGTCGGCGACGGCGAGAGTGTTGTCTTTCTGCCCGAGGCCGGCTTGGGCGCGTGGTCGTGGGGGTGGCAACACGATGCCGTCGCCGGTCCATACGAGTCGCTGGTCGTCGACCCGCGGGGGACGGGCCGCTCGGACCCAGGCGAGACGTACGACGTTTCGACGCTCGCGGATGATCTCGAGGCAGTGTTGCGGGATGCTTCTGTGGCTGGCGCCCACCTCGTTGGCCACGGCCTCGGGGGCGCCGTCGCGCTCGCGTACGCCCGCCGGCACAACCGCGCGCGCTCGCTCACACTCGTTGCGACGCCCGCCGCCGGCGAGGTGATCGACACGGGCGCGTTGGCGCAGCTATTTACCGACAAGTGGCCTGCCATCGCCTTCTCGGAGGCGTATGTCGGCGTCGCCCCACGCGGCGAAATTGAAGGCTGGCGTGATATTGACGACGCCGCCCCTGAGCCGCGCGAGCAGCTGTTCGAGGCCTATACCGCATTCGACCCTGGCGCCCTCTACGAGGTAACGACGCCCGCGCTCGTGCTGGGGCCGCTTGATTCGCCGGTAGTGCCGGAGCCGGCCTGCCAGACGCTTGCGCAGGGGCTGCCGCGCGGCGAGTACGAGCAGGTCGAGGGGCGTCACCTCGCGCATCTGGAGCACAGCCGTGCGGTCAACGACCGGCTGCTCGGCTTTCTCAAGCAGGCGTAACCAGAATGTGCGGGCGAAACCGGTTTCTCGCCGTGGACACAGTAACTGGTGATGACACGCCCGCGGCTCGCGTTGCTCAACGTCTCGCATGCGACACAGAACACCAGCCGGAATTTCCGACGGGAGCTTGAGGCGGATATAACGGAGTTCCGGCTGGTGGATGGCGATCGGCCCGCTGGCTTCGCGTTCGATGGGTTCGTCGTCACCGGGTCACGCTCCGCAGCGTACGACGACGACGAGTGGATTCAGGCCACGAAGGAGTGGTGTGGTGAGGCCATCGACCGTGGGCTTCCTGGACTGGGCATCTGCTTTGGCCATCAGTTGTTGGCAGACGTGCTCGGCGGTCGTGTCGAGCCAATGGGTGAGTACGAACTCGGCTACCGCGAAGTCCAGCGCGTGGCCGACGACCCCTTGTTGGCTGGGCTTGATGACACATTCCTCGTCTTCACGACTCACTCGGACGCAGTGACAGAACTTCCGGACGACGCGACGCTTCTCCTTGAGAACGATTATGGAATACATGGGTTTCGGCACGGCCGGGTCGTCGGCGTACAGGCCCACCCAGAGTACGACACCGACACCGCAGAGCAGGTCACTCGCGGAAAAGACCTCCCGGAAGAACGCATCGAGCGAGTAGTCGATGGCATCACCGAGACAGCATATGCGCGAGCCTGCAAGACGAAGCGGCTATTCGACAACTTCCTCGCCGAGGTGGATGGGTACCAGCCAACTGCGGCCGCGTCCCAGAGCCGACCAAGCGACGACGACTGAACGTCGCCGAATCGGGGGCAGCGTCCGGGTGCCGCGGGTACTTTACGTTGGAAACTCGCCGGGCGAGTGTTTTTACCGGTGGAATCCCCACTCGGGTATATGCTGGATTACGTGGGACTAGAGGCGGACCTCGACGCGGAGGAGCAGCTCATCCGCGACACCGCCCGGGAGTTCGTCGAGGAAGAGGTCAGACCTGACATCGGCGACCACTGGATCGAGGGGACGTTCCCGACGGAACTCATCGAGGAGATGGGCGAACTCGGCTTCTATGCGCCCAATCTCGACGGCTACGGGCTGGCGGACGTGAGCGAGACGGCCTACGGCCTGCTGATGCAGGAGCTGGAGGCATGCGACTCGGGGCTGCGGTCGATGGCGTCCGTGCAGGGTGCTCTCGTCATGTATCCCATTCACGCGTACGGCTCCGAAGAGCAGAAAGACCGACTCTTGGAAGAGATGGGCCGTGGCGAGACAATCGGCTGCTTCGGGTTGACAGAGCCGAACCACGGCTCGAACCCATCGGCGATGGAGACGGAAGCAGAGGCGGATGCCGACGGCTACGTGCTCAACGGGACGAAGACGTGGATTACGAACTCGCCATTAGCCGACGTCGCGCTGGTGTGGGCTCGCGACCGTTCCGACCCCGAGGAACCGGTCCGTGGCTTCCTCGTGGAGACGGACCGCGACGGTGTGGAGACGCCGAAGCTGACCGAGAAACTCTCACTCCGTGCCTCCGTCACTGGCCAAATCGAGTTGTCGAATGTCCACGTCCCTGAGGAGAATGTCCTTCCGGATGTCGAGGGCATGAAGGGGCCGCTGTCGTGTCTTACGCAGGCACGGTTCGGCATCGCATGGGGGGCAGTCGGCGCGGCCCGTGACTGCTTCGAGACGGCCCGTGAGTATGCTACCGACCGCGAGCAGTTCGGCAAACCCATTGGAAGCTACCAACTCCAGCAAGAAAAGCTCGCAGAGATGGCGACCCAGATAACGACCGCACAGACACTCATCTATCGGCTCACGGAGCTGAAAGAGCGGGGCGACCTCCGTCCGGAGCAGGTGTCGATGGCCAAACGCAACAATGTCCGGATGGCACGAGACCAGTCGCGTGTGGCCCGCGAGATGCTCGGTGGCAACGGCATCACCGCCGACTACTCGCCGATGCGGCATATGGCGAATCTTGAGACGGTATATACCTACGAAGGGACCCACGATATCCACTCGCTCATCATTGGCCACGACCTGACGGGGATCCCCGCCTTCGAGTAGTGCGACGACAAGAACGGGAGTACCCTCAGGTCGCCAGGCTCTCCGCCATCGGAGGATGGCTGCCGATCATCTCCACCCGAAACGGTGGCGTTGTGTCTCTATAGGACTCCGGAGCCAACGTTCACGTCCGCCGGACTGGCTCGTCGCGCCGCACTAACTTCCCCCAGATGTCACGCCGGTCGGCAGCCTCGCGGTAAAGCTTCTCGCGGAGTCGGTTGTAGTCGCGAAACTGTCGGAGAAATCCGACAGCACCATCCGTTCCGGGTGGGGCGACGTCGCTTCGGGCGAACGCCTGCTCGATTGCTTCCCCGTGTGAGTAAACTCGCTCGTCGGTGAACAGATGCGCGCCCTCCTCCCAGTCGTCCGGGAGTCGCGCGCGCTGCTCGTCGGTCAGGTCCGAGAAGCCGATAACGTCGAGCTCGGAGTGCTCGATGAGTTGTTCAGCACACCATGTGCAGAAGCCGCACTCGTCGTCGTACGCGAAGGTTGCGGTCATACAGAAGGGTACGGCGGCGACGAACTTGCCTCTTTCAGTCGAACCGGCCTGTCTCCGCGCGACACTCAACACACCGGGTCACGAGCGCGTCGGCGTCGTCGGCCCGCTCGACAGACTGTGGCGTCTGGTCCCCGCAATCCGGGCAGGGCCGGAGAATGGTGGTCTCGCCGGAGTCAGCAGGCGCACCGAGCGCGAGTGCGCGGACCCGCTCGTCGCCGTCGTTGCGGCCCTGCTGCCACTCGCCGGGTTCGAATCGGATGAGTTCGCCCGCCTTGACTGCAACCGTCGTTGGGTCCTCTGGGTCGCCGGTCTCGAATGTGACAGTCCCTTCGAGAATGTAGAACACCTCTTCCTGGTCTTCGTGCCGGTGGTAACCGAAGGCGAAGGACTCGCCGGGCGCGAGTTCATAGTAATTGAGCGCCGCGTTCATCAGTCCGAGTGCCTGCCCGAGAGGGCGTTTTACCGAGGCAGGCCCCTGCCAAGAGTCCAGGTCGTCAATGCGTATCTTTTCCATACTTTTGCCACCCACCGCCGCGATTAAAGACTGTTCCGACGCCATCGCGCCACCGCACGCTCAGTCCCAGTACTCGACAGCGTCGTCGATTTCCCAAAACCCCGAGACGGTCCGCTCGTCGTCGCTTCCAGGCGGCGACCCCACGAACACCCCTATTCCGTCATGCTCTGGGTAGACGGTCACATCGGGTTCGTGCATCGTCGAAATCATCAGGTAACGAAGCGCCCTATCACCGTCGGACTTGTCTTGGCTCGCAGTGTTGACAATCCGATGCGTGCCGGACTCGTCGGCTGGCAGGGCGACGTACTCTCCAGGATCCAGTGGAACGTCTGCACCGGCCATGCCTCGCTCCAGCCGTCCCTCCCCGGCAAGAATGTAAATTGCCTCCTCATTGGCAGTGTGGTAGTGGAGCGGCCACGACTGCTCTCCGGGATCGAGTTCGTATAGCGACGTGCCGATTCCTTCGCCGCCCGCGGCTGCGGCGAGTTTCTTTCGCCGGAATTGGGTTTCCCCATCGCCCTCGTTATCACACCAGTCGAGGTCGGCCTCGTTGACCATGGAACAGTCACCGACAGAACACACTTGAGCTACCCACGGCTGAAGCCGTGGGATTCAGCGTGGACTCCCGTTCTGGCCTCGGATGAGGCAGGAGAATAGCCTCCGTTCACGTTCAACGTCCCGCTGTTCAAGCGCACGCCCAAGGGTGCGCCTCCGTCGCCCCCAGTTTGGGTGCGACGGAAATACCGTAACCCGATGATCTTCGCGGCGTTGTAGTCGGCGTGATTCTCATAGCCGCATTTCAGACACTCGAAGTCTTCGTCCTCGCGGTTGTCTGGGTGCGTGAACCCGCAGTGCGAGCAACGCCGACTCGTGTTCTCAGGGTCAACCTGTTCGACCGTGATGCCGTATTCTTCAGCCTTGTACTCGACGTACTCGTACAGTCGATCAAACGCCCACTTGTGTCCCCACGACGCACCAGTCCGCTCGCGGATGTCGGTCAAATCCTCGAACGCTATCACTGAACACTCGTTCTCACGAGCCTCCGCGACCAATTCGTTGCTGATGCGGTGCATCATCAGCTTGAATCGGCCTTCCTCTTTCCGTCCAACGGATTGGATGTTCTGGTGTGCCCAGCGCGTCCCGCACTGATGGAGAGACCCACGGCGTTTCTCGTACTCACGCCGCCAGTGGTCGAACTCGTCGCCCGTCCAGAACGTGCCCGTCGAGGTAACTGCGAGGGTGTTCACGCCGAGGTCAACCCCGAGAACCGTTCCGTTCTCGGTGGTCGCCTGTTCCGACGTGTCAGACTCCACCTCCGTCTTGCAGTGGACGTGAAGCACCCAATCGCCGTCGTGATAGTGGAGTTCCGCACCCGTGGTTTCGTACTCGTCTGAAAACAGGTACTCCGAGTGCGGCGTGTCGCTATCCTCGTCGGGCAGTACGTAATCGGCTTCGATGCGACCGTCTGTGGTAGCGAGGCTCACGTGGTCGTCGTGGAATGTGGCGGTGCGGTGGTCGTAGACGACGTGTGGACTGGTGAACGTGGGTTTGGACGCTTTCTTGCCTTTCTTCCACCGTTCAACCACGCTTTTGCAGGCTTCAGCGGCCTTGTTCCGAGCGGCTTGCACCAGTCCACCGTTGAAGCCGTCTGTTTTCTCGCGCACGTCGTCGTAGGTTTCGTCGTCCAGCGTGGTTTTGCTGGTGGTGACGTACTCGCCTTGGAAAGCGTGGTCTACGACGTACTGAGCGCACCAGAGGAACGTGTCTACGGTGTCTTCGAGGAGTGCGGCGTCGTCGCTGTATACATCGAGCGCAACGGAGACAGTACGCCGCACCTCCATATCTTATATGTAGAACGGATGATTCTTGAACACGGGGGAGTCGCCCTGCTACTGGAGCGTGGTTTTATAAATACAAGGAGAATACCCGCGCCTTCAGGCGCGGGATGAATCCGACACCCCATTCCACACTTCACCGCCGATAGCAGGCTAGATATTCCACCGCTCTCAACCCGAACTTTTACTCCCAACGCGCCTATAACCTGTTATAGAGCGTTCCAAATGCTGGAAGTCCACCGAACACACCGAGCGAAAATCCGCAACCACGGTCAGGTAGCCGAGTCGCTCGACAGGCACGGGTGGAGTGCCAGCAAGCTCTGGAACGTCGCCAACTACCACTCCCGCGAAGTGTGGGAGGAGACGGGTGAAATCCCCGACCACGGAGACCTCAAAGACGAGTTGAAGACCCACAACAAGTACAAAGGACTGCACAGTCAGTCCAGTCAGCGGGTTCTGGAGGAACTCGCTGAAGCCTTCAACTCGTGGTACGGCTCCGACGACAACAGGGACAATCCACCCGGCTACCGCAAAGAGAACTACTACGACCAACAGGGCCGTCGCGTCCACGAAGAACACCCGCGGAGCACTGTGACGTGGAAGCAGAAGGCCATCAAACACGACGCCAGGAACAACCGCGTTCGCCTTTCAAAAGGTCGAAATCACAAGGAGTACCCCCGAGCGAGAGAGTACATCCTCGTCGAGTACGAAACCCGGCCCGGTGTAGACGTTGAGAACCTGCAACAGGTCAGGGCCGTCTACGACCAGTCAAAAGAACGGTGGGAGCTGCATCTCGTCTGCAAGGACGAGATCGAGACGCCGACCGCCCCCGGCAACGAGACAGCGGGCATCGACCTCGGCATCTGTAACTTCGCCACCGTTGCGTACAGCACCGAAGACGCCGACCTGTATCCCGGTAATCGACTGAAACAGGACGGCTACTACTTCCCGAAGGAAATCGCAAAATGCGACGACCCGGGGAGCGACGAGGCGACGCGACTCCACGCAAAGTGGTCGGAGCGTCGAACCCACTTCTTCCACAGTCTCGCCAAGCATATCGTTCAACGGTGTATTGAGAAACAGGTTGGTCGTATCAACGTCGGAGACTTGGAGGGTGTCCGTGAGGACGAAGACGGTGGCTCGAAAGATTGGGGTAATCACGGAAACCTCGACCTCCACGGGTGGGCGTTCGATCGTTTCACCGACATCCTCGAATACAAGGCGAAAGTAGAAGCTATCGAGGTCGTAGAAGTGTCCGAGCGCGACACGAGCAAGACGTGTTGCATCTGTGGTCGGGAGGACGACGGTCAGCGTGTCGAACGTGGCCTGTACGTGTGTGAAGAACACGACGACGCGTTCAACGCTGACGTGAACGGGGCGGAGAATATCCGTCTCAACATTGACGACGAAAGTAACTCCGAGTCTTCGGCCAGTTCGGGCGAGGATAGGAATACCGGCTGGTTGGCACAGCCCGAAGTCTACCTGTATGACCTGTCCAGCGGATTCCAACCGCAGGCACAGGTGGTAGACTGCAAACCCTAATATCCCAACCTCGGGATTCCTCCGCGTTCAGGCGGAGGAGGATGTCAATCCCAGTTGTCGGCTTCATGCCACGGCTAAAGCCGTGGGTTTTCGCCTCGTGTTTTCTATAAAAATTACATGAAGTCGGTGATGCTTCCCTGCTTGTTCTTATCGTTCTCAAATAGCGATTCGAGTGACTTGTTCAGTATCTTCAGCCGCTGTACCGTGTACTCGCGGCAGCCGAACTCCTCGGCAACGCGGGTGGCAACATCCATGTACTTGTTCACTGAGCCCTCGTGGACGGTGAGGTTCACCCCGCCGCCGCACTCCCGGCAGTCGCCGGTCAGCGGCATCCTGCGGTACTTTTCTCCGCAGTCGAGACAGCGCGTCTCCTGTCTGGAGAACGCCCGGAGGTTACCGATGAGGTCCGGCAGGAAGTGGTACTCTATGACCCGCTCGGCGACGTCCGTCTCGTCGACGGCCCGGAGCTTCCGCGCCAGCTCGAGCTGGGCGTCCATCTTGTCCATCATGCTCCCGAGCGTCTTGTAGGCCGACAGGTCCGGCCCGAGCGCGATGTCGGTCGTGTCGTGGGTGTGCCGGAAGCCGGTGTACTCGTCGTCGGTATCGAGCGTCTCCTCGGCGATGCGCACGTCGACGGACTCGGGGTCGGCCATCTCGCGGGTCGCCTCGTAGAACGCCCGCGGGTACCGGTCGACGATATCCATGTTGTGGGCCTCGTCGTCGATCTCCGAGGGGTCGATGCGGGAGGACATGACAAGCGGCGCGTCCATCTGGCCGCCCCGCTGGTCGGGGAGATACGACTTCGAGAAGTTGAGCAGCCCGTCCATCAGCAGCATCACGCAGTCCTCGTCGCCGTCGCAGTTGCGGCGCTTCGCGGCGTGGAAGTACGGGTGCGCGTAGCCGACCGCGGCGCTCGTGAACCCGACGACGCGGCCGACGACGGCCGCCGACGTGTGGGGCGCCATCCCGAAGACGAGCTCGCCGACCAGCTCCTCGCGGTCCTCGACGTCGTAGTAGGCGTCGAGGTCGTAGTACCGCTCCAGCAGGTCGTCGACGAAGTCCGCGGCGCGGAGCATATGCTCTGCGGCGCCGTCCGAGAGGACGACGTCCTGCACCTTCAGCTCGACCAGCTGGTCGTCGTGGCGCAGCGGCTCGTCGTCGACGTCCGTCTCGTAGCCGAGCTCCCGGAGTTGGTCGACCGTGACGTCGAGTTCGGTCGCCCGCACGGCCGTCACCGGGAGGTCGGTCATGTCGTAGCGGACGGTGCCGTCCTTGAACGCGCTCACGCCGTTCTTCGCGCGGAGGATACCCTTCTCCAGCGGCTCGGGCATCTTGTGCGTCGAGGTGAGCCCCTTCACCCCCTTCAGAATCTCGAAGGAGCCGTCCCGCTCGCCGACGGCCGCGAGCGCGTCCTGCAGTTCGGTCTCGAGGTCGAGCCGGCGCCGCTCGGTGGGGTCCGCGAGCGTCTCACACCGGGGACACTCCGCGCGGCCCGACTCGTCCGGCTCGACGGCCCGCTCGCAGTCGGGACACAGGTACAGCGGCTCGGTCCAGGCGCCACACTCCCGACAGCGGCCGCGGAACGTCTCGGCGGCACAGTCCGGACACTGCCGGCGGGCGACGGTCACGTCCACCTCGCCGGGCGTCGCCGAGACGTCCCGCTGGCGGGCGGCCGCGCTCACGTCCCGCTGGCTGCCGCCGGCGTCGCCGATGGGGAACAGCGTGTGGACCGCCGGCGACAACTCCCGTTCCTCGGACTTTTCCGGGCGGCCCATCCGGTTGCCGACCCGCGTCGGCGCCCGCTCGCGGAGCCGGAACGGCGCCGTCTCGTTAACCGCGCGGTGGCTACTCCGGCCGTCGTCGTACTCGCGGGCCGCGTCGGACAGCGTCGTCCACGTCCGCTTGAGGTCGGCGGTGAACCCCAGCGAGCGGACGAGCGGGAGGGCGTCAGGGACGGTGACCGTCTCCTCGCCCTGGCTGTGCTCGACGACGAGCGACTCGAGTGCGTCGACGACCCCTTCCGTCCGCGGGAGCACGAGCGTGCGGTCGCCGCCCGCGCTCGGGGGAGAGTCGAGCGCCGCGCCGTCGGCCTCGGCGAACCGGCCGGCCGACTCGACGGCGTCCGCGAGCGTCTCGAATCCCGTGACGGGGAGGTCGTGCCACAGGTAGGTGTATGCGGGGTGGAGCGGGGCGTCGTACTCGTCGACCCACGCGAGCGCGCGGTCGGCCGGCGGGTCCGCGAGGTCAACCGCGGGGTCGTCACGCAGCGCCTGCACGTCCGCGCCCGCGGCCGCGAGGTCCTGCTCCCACCACTCCGTCACGTAGGAGGCCGGGACGAGCGGGTGGTTGTTCTCGACGAACTCCCCGTAGTTGACGAGATACTCTCCCAAATCGAGCACCTCGACGACGCCGTTGCGCACCTCGCGGGCCTCTGCGGGGTCGTCGATGCGGCGCACGTCGCCGTTCGCGAGCTTCACCGTCGGCCCCTCGATGGAGTCGACGGGGACGACGCCCGCGGCCTTCCCCGGCCGCTCCGTCTTTATTTGGGTGCCCGCCGCGAGGAAGTCGTCGACGAGGTGCATCGTCGCGGGGTGGACACCCGCCGTGGCGAAGCCGTGGTTGCGCGCGCGGCCGTAGCGGAGCCGGAAGCCGCCCGCCTCCGAGGGGTGGCCGAACACCGGCCGGCCGGCGATGAGGTCACGCAGGTACTTCTTCGAGGGGGCGGGCCGCGGGGGGCCGGCCTCCGCCGGCGTGTCCGCGTCCTCTGCGTCCGGCTCCGGCTCTTGGCCGTCCGACTCGTCCGGCTCTCCGGGCTCGTCGGCGTAGCTGCCGTCGATGAGGTCCTGGAGCCACGGCCAGTCCACCTCGTCGAGCCCGCGGGTGTACCGCTGTATCTTCGGCGCCTTCAGCGCGATACCCTCCGCGAGGACGAGACACATCCCCCCGCGGGCGGCGTTAGTGTCCACCCGCTCGAGGTCGCGGAATCCCGACACCTCCTCGTCGCCGGTCGCCTCGCCGTCGAGCATGATGGGGACGTGCTGGGCGATGAACCGTGTCTCGTCGCCCTTCGGCGTGTACTGGAGGCCTGTCTCAGAGTCGTACAACGCCACCTCCTCGGCGTACCGCTCCACCTCCTCGTCGCGGGCGCGGTACCCGTCGACGTCGAGCAGCGCGCGGGCGTAGTCCGCCACAAGCACCGACAGCGCCTGTGCGGTGCCGCCCGCCGACCGAATCGGTCCGGCGTAGTAGACGTTAACGAACTCCGTGCCGTCGTCGTTCTCTAGTAATTCCACGCGGTCGATACCCTCAATTGGCGCAGCGACGACCCCCTCCGTGAGCAGGGCGACCGCAGTTCGGACCGCCCCTTCTATCTTGCCCGCCCGGGAATCGTAGTCGCCGACTGTCCCCTCGACGAAGTCGGTGACGAGTTCCAGCGCCGCTTCCTCGCGGGACATCTCCCCTTCAAGCTCGCGTACCCGCTCGGCAACGCCGTCGATACCGAGGATATTTTCCACCCGGTCAGCCATATCCTGGGCGACCGGGATTTCCACCTCGGGGGTCGGATCTTCGCCACGGGATCGGGCCTGCTCGGCGACAGCGAAGGCGTCGTCAAGCTCCGACTCAAGCCGCTGGAAGTACTCGTCCATCTCAGAACGGCCACAAATCGAGCTCCGTGGTCTCATCATGAGCCCGCCGGAGCGTCGCGTCGAACTCGCGAACGTACAGTTCACCCGCGAACACCGTCGCACTATTGAGATGGCCCGCAAGAGAGGTACCATCCGCGCGCGAGCAAACGGCGTGGGTATGAGCGAACGGCTCGTCGTCAAGAAGTGAGATGTTCCCTACACAGGAGGCCACCTCTAATGGTTCGTCGAACGACGCGGGGTAGTACTCCTTGTCCGTCTGGTCGTAAAAGTAGAACTCGGCGTCCTGCACTGCGCCGAGGCCGACAAAGAAGCCTGCCTCGATGTTCTCCTCGGCAGCGAACGACTCTATCTGGCCACGCCAGTCGCGGTCATGCTCGAGTCGCGCGACGAACTCGCGGCCACCCTCAAGCGCGCGATAATCCATGCCGTCTACGACCGGACCCGGCGACTAAAGCTTACCGTGACAACGGAATCTCCACGTGAAACAGAGGGGTGTCAGTCCTCTTTCGACGCGTCAACTCAGTTGTCGAACCGCGCTTGGACAAACGGCTGTGCGTCCTCCACCTCGCCGATACGCGAGTCAGACAATAATACAGCCTCCGTCTCCTCGATGGGTACGGACAGCGATATCTCCTTAGTACGGCCGTAGCGGCCCTTGGAGACAACGACAGCGTTGACAATGCCGAGCATATCGAGCTCGGAAATAAGGTCTGTTACCCGGCGCTGAGTAAGCACGTCAGCGCCAATCTCCTCGCAGAGCCGCTTATAGATATTGAAGACCTCGCCAGTGTTGGTATTGTGGACGCCGTTCTTCTCCAGCAAGATAGTCGCGTATAGAACCAGCTTCGACTGAGTTGGGAGTGTTCGTACCACCTCAACGACCCGGTCGAGTTCAATCTTCTCCTGCGCCTTGCGGACGTGCTCCTCGTTCACCTCGTCAGTCTGGTCTCGCTCGGCGAGTTCGCCGGCAGTGCGCAGCAGGTCGAGAGCGCGGCGGGCGTCCCCGTGTTCCTGTGCAGCAAAGGCCGCACAGAGCGGAATCACATCATCATCGAGCGAATCGGGCTTGAACGCCACCTCCGACCGCTGCTGGAGGATGTCACGCAGCTGGGTGGCGTCGTACGGCGGGAAGACAATCTCTTCTTCGCCGAGACTCGACTTGACGCGGGGATCGAGGAAGTCGGTGAACTTCAGATCGTTTGAGATGCCCATGATGGACACCCGCGAGTTCTCGAGTTCGGAGTTCATCCGCGAGAGGTTGTAGAGGGTGTCGTCGCCGCTTTTTTCGACCAGCTTGTCGATCTCGTCGAGCATGATGACGACGACCCGCTCGTGGTAGTCGACGGCGTCGAAGAACGTCTGGTAGACGCGGTCCGTCGGCCAGCCGGTCATGGGCGCCGGCTCGAACCTCTCGCGGTCTGCCTCCAGCTCCTCGATGCGTTCCTCAAGAGCGGCGACGCTCTCGAAGGAGCCCTCTCTCCCCGTGTCGATATCGGGGTCCGCGACCACCGTATCGGGGTCTGTCGAGTCCGCCGCCGTTTCGTGGAGAGTACGCAGCGCCGAGAGCTTCCGGTCGATGACCGCCTCATTCTTCTCAATGAACTTGTTGGCCAGCTGCGCGAGTACCCGGTACTGGGTGTCAGTCACCTCGCAGTTGATGTACTCCACCTCGCAGGGGACCTCGTACTTCTGGGAGGTGGTCTCCAGTTCCTCGGAGACGAACTTCGCGCTGGCCGTCTTCCCCGTCCCCGTCTTCCCGTAGATGAGGATGTTTGAGGGGGTGTCCCCGCGCAGTGCGGTGACGAGGATGGTCGCCATGTTGTTGATCTGTTCCTCGCGGTGGGGGAGCTTGTGGGGCGTGTAGGAGGGACGCAACACCTCCTTGTCCTCGAAGATGGGCTTCCCCTCGAGGAGGTCATCGAACAGCCCCCGGGAGGCCTCGTCCGGGTCGCTCGCTTCGTCGAGCACGATGTCGTCGAGGTCGATGTCACCGTCGTCGAGGGCGCCGGCACCCGCCGTCCGAGCCGGGTCGGTCCCGTCGGTGTCGAGGTAGGATACCCCCTCGGCATCAGCCGGGTCGTCCGCCTCTCCGCCGCTGCCGGCGGCATCCTCGGCTCGGTCGGCGGTGTCGTCGTCGGTCATTGCGCTAGTAGTCAACCCCTCTGTTTCGAGTGGAACGCCGGAGCGCACCGGTCTCTACCCCCGCGAGACCGCCAGAGACGGTCGTTGTCGGTGGTTTCAGTGTGGTCGGCGGTTCCAAGTGATGCAGACGAACTGCAGGTGACAACGGGTATTAAAAATTGTGGTAAGCGCGCCGATGGGCTCGCGAGCCGCGGCGTCGCCACCCCCGAACACCCCCACCCCTTTGTTTCGGGTGGAACGAGCGTCGAACGCGGGGTAGGGGCCGGAACGACTCAACGGTCCTCTAGCATAGCGGTATCTTTATTATACATTACGTGCAACTAAACCCGTAGTAGAGACAAACGGTTGTCGTGGGGTTGTCGTCGTCGGTGTATGGGTCATACGTCCGACAGCGTTCTGCTCGCGGCGCGTCTCGGCGGTTCCACCGCTCGCCCCGGTTGTGTCCGTCTGTCCGCCTCCTCAAAGGTTCCACCTGAAACGAAGGGGTGGGGGTTCGGCCAACCGGTCCGCCGTCCGCCGGGGCCGGCCCGCCGACTCGCTCCCCGTCGCTTCCCTTGACGACCGACGCGACCCGCCGAGAACGACATACGACCTGTCTGTCGTCGGAGATGTGTCTGACACAATGTTAAGTAGATACGGGCGGGTGATACGGTCAGAGCGGCTCGACTTCCACCCGAAACGGGCCGACGGAGGAAAGGATGGGAATACTCACAGAGCTCAGGTCAAGCATATCCGGCCTGTTCGCCGGGTCGGAGCCGAAGCGGATCGGCATCTACGGCCCGCCGAACGCCGGCAAGACGACGCTCGCGAACCGAATTGCCCGCGACTGGACCGGCGACGCCGTCGGACCGGAGAGCCACGTGCCCCACGAGACCCGTCGGGCGCGCCGCAAGGAGAACGTCGAGATCAAGCGCAATGGCAACTCCGTCAGCATCGACATCGTCGACACGCCGGGCGTGGCGACGAAGGTCGACTACGAGGAGTTCCTCGAGCACGATATCGACAAGGAGGACGCGGTCCGCCGGTCGCGGGAAGCGACCGAGGGGGTCGCGGAGGCGATGCACTGGCTCCGAGAAGACGTCGACGGCGTCATCTACGTGCTCGACGCCACGACCGACCCGTTCACGCAGGTGAACACGATGCTCATCGGCATCA
>NZ_JBDGTV010000007.1:115385-139781 GCF_042216475.1 Halosegnis sp. | reverse complement strand
TCTGTCCGGGTCGGGGCGTGTAAGCCGCCCAACCTCATCCCGCTCGCTTGCCGATTAGGGAGTGTTAGCGCACAGCTGAGGGAATTACAAAAGCCTCGGGGCACCGCGCCCGAGGCTGTTTACAGCTGGTTGCCGCAGGTCTCGCAGATAATGTCGACGCGCTCAGGGGCGGGCATCCGCTCGTCGTCAGCCTCGGGCGCGGCGAGTGAGTGGACCGTCTCCGTGCCGCAGTCGGGACAGTCCACGAGCGCCTCGACGCCATCCCAGGCATGCCGGTCAGCACCGACGCCAATCGCAAGCCCTACGACCGGCTCGTTGGACTCGTTTCGTCCCTGCTGGAAGACATCACCCGCCTCGAAGTGGACGGCGCCCATCGGCCCCACCTCAGTTGTCTCGCTTCTGGTTCCTGGGCCGGGCCGGGTCTCAAAGGTCGCCGTTCCCTCGAGGACGATGAACAGTTCCTCCTGGTCGGTGTGGGTATGCGGGCCGCCCGAGAACGCCTCGCCGGGCTCAAGTTCGAGATAGGTCGCCGCGAAGCCCATCGCGTCGATGGCCCGCGCCAGCGGCCGCCGGTCGCTATTGACGCCCATGAAGTGCGGAATCCGCTCGAGTTCATCAAGGTCGACGTGTTGCACGCCCGTGCGTCGTGGCCGACCCTCAAATGGTTTCCCGCCGGCGTCGGCAGACCCAAGCCGCCCACGCCCGAATGGCATGTATGCACGTCGCCGTGTTCGGAGCCGGCTACGCCGGACTGACTGTCGCCCGCCGGCTCGAGCGAGCCCTCCCTTCCGATGTCGAGTTGACCCTCGTCAACGACGAACCGTACCACCTCGTGCAGCACGAGCTCCACCGCGCAGTCCGGCGCCCCTCTGTCGCGGACACTATCCGTATCCCACTGACGACAGTGTTGGACCGGACGCGAGTGGTGGTGGACCGCGTTGAATCCGTCGAGCCGGCCGCGAACACGGCGGAACTCGCCGACGACGGGAAACTGTCGTACGACTACGCGGCTGTCTGTCTCGGCGCAGAGACGAACTTCTACGGACTGGCCGGTGTGGAGGAACACGCGCTGCCGCTGAAGCGGCTGGCAGACGCCGAAGGCATCCGCCAGCGGTTCACCGAGCACGAGGATGGCCGGTTTGTCATCGGTGGCGCTGGGCTGTCAGGCGTCCAGGTCGCCGGTGAGTTAGCCGCGCTTGCCGAGGAGCGCGACAGTGACGCAGAGGTGCAGCTGGTCGAGATGGCCGACAGCGTTGCGCCTGGCTTCGACGAGCGGTTCCAGCGCGCACTCCACGAGGCGCTGACGGATGCGGGCATCGACGTCCGGACTGGCACGGTCATTGCCGAGGCAGACGCCGACCAGGTCACCCTCGAGTCGGGAGAGTCGCTACCGTACGACGGGTTCGTCTGGACCGGTGGTATCCGGGGGCCGGACGCGCTTGGAGGCGAGCGCCCCGAGACGCGCGCGCACCTCCGGGTCGACGACGATACCTTCGTCGTCGGCGATGCGGCTCGGGTTGTCGATGCGGACGGAGAGCCGGTGCCCGCAAGTGCACAGGCCGCCCTCAGGGAGGCGAAGGTGGCCGCTGCGAATATCGCTGCACTCGTTGACTACGACCGGCAGGGAGGCGATGGCTTCGAGCCGCGACTGGACCGGTACTCGTTCACCTCGCCAGGATGGGTTGTTACCGTTGGCGACGACGCTGTTGCACAAGTCGGGCCAACAGTACTACGCGGGCAGGCCGCCCGGGCCGCGAAGGCGTCTGTCGGCGCCGCACACCTCTCGTCGGTGGGCGCAATCACCGAAGCGTCTCAACTGGCTCGGGATGAACTGTAACCTCAGACCGGGCGTGGACCGTCAGGCAGTGCCCGGGCGTCCACGAGCGGGTCCGCGACCGCCTCATGGTCCGGGACAGCCTCGCCTAGGCCGGCGGCTGTCGCCACCGTCGCCAGGAACGTTGCCTCTCGACAGGGGAGTTCCGTCGGGGCGCCGCCAGCGCTCCCGTCGTGGTGGGCGAGCACGGTCTCAAGCCCGCGAGCGACCGCCTCAGCATCTCGGCTAAGCACTCCTTCGACGACGGCTGACCGGCCGCCGTACAGCGCGCGCTCCTCGCGAGTCGTTGTCTCGAAGAAGCCTGCGGTGGCCAACCGCAACACCGAAGCCGAAAACCGCCCGGCGGCGCGGTCCGCGGCGGGCGCGTCCCCGAGCGCGCCGGCCGCGAGCGCGAGGTAGTAGTCTCGGTCAAGCGATCCCCGCTCGTCCAGTGCGTACAGCGGCGTCCCGTCAGCTGTGCGCTTGAGCCGCCGGGCCAGCCCCGGGACGGCCTGCTTCGCGCCCGCAAGGGTCCCGGCCCGAAGCGCATAGTATCGCTCTGCTAGCGGGTCGGTGCCAGCCTCGGCGGCGCCGCCGTGCAGTTCCATCGCGGTATCGAACCGCCGGCGCGACTCGTCGGGAGCTTCGCGAACCGCAAGCAGGCCCACAGCCGCCTTCTCGGCGATTCGGGCCGTCCGCGCGCGGTAGTCGGCCACGTTTTCGTCGGTCACCTCGCCGGTCGCGAGCGCTTCCGTCCGCTCATCCACACGCGTCAGCGTACGGTCCAGCCAGCCGGTCAGTCGTGTCGTCGCCATGCTCCCGATTAGGTGCGCTGGCGGGTAGCAGTCCGCCCGAACCCGTTCGGGGCCGGCTCAGCCCGCGTCAGCGTGCGCGCTTGCGACAGCCTCTCCGAGGCGCCTGGTCGCCGTCTCGGGATCGTCTGCGGCCGTGATAGCCGAAATGACGGCCACGCCGTCGGCGCCCGCGCGAATGACTTTTCCAGCATTCTCGACGGTGACACCACCGATACCGACGACAGGCACCGATACAGCCGTGCTGATTGCCCGCACGCGGTCAAGACCAATCTCCGAGTCGGTCGCCTTCGAGTCGGTGCCGAACACCGCGCCGACACCGAGATAGTCGGCACCAGCGGCCTCGGCTGCCTTCGCCCCCTCGACCGTCGAGACGGAGCGACCAACCGTCGCCGCCGGGCCGAGCTGGTCGCGGGCGACCGAGACCGGGAGGTCTTCGTCGCCGACGTGGACGCCGTCAGCGTCGATGGCCGCCGCGATGTCGACCCGGTCGTTGACGATCAGCGAGACGTCTCTATCTACCGTCAGCTCCCGGAGTTCGAGCCCGAGTTTGTAGCGCTCTCGAGCGGTTGCGGCCTTCTCGCGCAGCTGAATCGCGTCAACTCCGCCGGCGAGTGCCGCCTCGACCACCTCACGGGTGGAGCGACCCGGCGACAGCGCCGCACCGGTGACGAGATACGTATCCGGATTCACTAGTGAGGTTACCACTGCCGCTCAAAAAAGCGTGACGTGCAGCAGCGAGCCCTGAGGGATTTGAACCCCCGGCAACGTGGTCCGAAGCCACGCACTCTGTCCAGGCTGAGCTAAGGGCCCTCACGTCTCGTAGCGCGGTGCCCCTCAAAAGCCCTTCCATCGGACCGACGCGTTGAAGCCGGGGCCGGCGCAGGCGCGTGGTATGGAACGGCTCCGGGGGCTGCTTGAACTCACACGGCCGGCCAATGCGGTGGTCGCCGGAGCGCTCACTGCCATCGGCGCGTTCGTCGCCGGCCCAGGTCAGACGGCGGGACTGCTCGCAGCCACGCCCCCAGTCGTGCGCGCTGGGGCCGCGGTCGTCGCCACTGTTCTTGCGGTCGGAGCCGGCAATGCTATCAACGACTACTTCGACCGCGCCATCGACCGGGTCAACCGGCCTGACCGGCCCATCCCCCGGGGAGCCGTCGCTCCACGGGTGGCACTTGCGTTCGCGGCGGCACTGTTTCTTGCAGCCGTCGCGTTCGCACTCCTCCTGCCGGCGCTCGCCGTCGCCGTCGCCGTCGTCAACCTCGCGGCACTGGTCGCGTACACAGAGCTGTTCAAAGGACTGCCAGGCGTCGGCAACGCCGTCGTTGCGTATCTCGGTGGGTCGACATTCATCTTCGGCGGGGCGGCTGTCGGCGGCGATCTCGCCCCTGTCGCCGTGCTGGCGGTGCTGGCGGCCCTCGCCACGTTCGCCCGCGAGGTGGTGAAGGATGTCGAGGACGTGGTCGGCGACCGTGAGGAGGGGCTGTCGACGTTGCCCATCGCGCTGGGGGAGAAGCGCGCGCTCGCCGTGGCCACGGGCGCACTCGTCGCCGGTGTGCTCGCCAGCCCGGCGCCGTATCTGCTGGCGGGCTTCGGCCCGGCGTACCTGCTCGCGGTCGCGCTTGCCGATGTCGTGATGCTGGCGGGCGGCTACTGGAGTTTTGCTGACGCTGCCCGCGGGCAGGCATGGCTGAAGTACGGCCAACTGCTGGCCGCTGGGGCGTTCGTCGTCGGGCGGCTGGCGTGAGACCCCGCGAGAGCGGCCCTGTATGACTCAGGCAAACACAAACGCTAAATGCGAGTCGGCAGGCATAGCAAACAATGGATTGGTGCGTCGGCCGACCCTCGCCGCGGGGGGGCTGGAATGTATGACCTCGGGGGGCCGCTGAACGGGACCGAGGTCGCCCCCGGGACGAACCTGCTGCTCTCCGGGCCCCCCCTGAGCGGCAAGATACCGCTCGGCTACCAGCTACTGGAGGCGGGACTCGCCGATGGCGAGGGCGGTATCGTCGTCTCCAACCGCCACAGTGCAGAGCGCATCCGCGCGGAACGCGCCGACCTCTTCGAGTACGACGCGCCGCTGGGCATCGTCGACTGCGTCACCAAACACCAAGGCCAGGGGACCATCGCGGACACCGACTTAGTCCAGTACGCCTCTTCGCCGGAAGACATGACGGGTATCGGTATCGACTTCTCAGAACTGCTCAAGGAGTTCTACACGAGCCGCGGTGTCACCCGCAACCGCGCGCTGTTTGTCTCGCTGACGACGTTGCTGATGTATTCAGACCTCCAGACGGTGTTCCGATTTCTTCACGTGTTCACCAGCCGCATCGAGAACGCCGATGCGCTGGGGCTGTTCATCGTCCAAGAGGGCGCCCACGACGATCAGGCCATGAACACCCTCTCGCAGCTGTTCGATGGCGCCATCGAAACGGACGAAGACGGATCGGTGACGACGAACCTTCCTTAGCCGCGTCACGCTTTTCGCCCTCGGCGGCCTCTGGTCTGTATGCCTGTTACCGACGACGATGAACTGCGCGACGTGCTTGCGGCCGACACCATCGCGGTCGTCGGGTGCTCAACCACGCCCGGGAAGGCAGCCCACGGCGTTCCCAAATATCTCCAAGAGCACGGATACCGAATTATACCGGTGAACCCAACAGCTGACGAGGTGCTCGGCGAGCGGGCCTACGATTCACTCGCCGACGTGCAAGAGTCGGTCGATCTTGTGGACGTGTTCCGACCGAGTGAGGAGGTAAGCGGCATCGTCGACGAGGTGCTCAAGCGTGATGACGTAGACACGGTGTGGCTCCAGTTGAATATCCGCGACGACGCGGCTGGCGAGCGGGTGGAGGCCTCTGGTCGACAGTTCGTCCAAGACAAGTGTCTCAAGGTCGAGCACGAGCGGCTCGCCTAGCGGTCCAGACACTCCTCGATAGGCGCAGTGACCTCCTCGACGACGGCGTACGGGTCCGTCTCCTTGGCAAGCACCCGGTCGACGTACGCCTCCAGCCCACCGCGGGCCGCCACCTCTGACTCGACGAGCGAGGCTGCTTCTTCGCGCAGCAACCGACGTATCTCCTCGGTGTACCGCTCCCGCTCGCGAGCGGCTAACTCGCCAGAGGACTCCAGCCACTCGCGGTGGTCTGCCAGCGTCTCGAGGAATTCCTGGACACCCTCGCCGCTCTTCGCAACCGTCTCGATGATGGGAGGCGTCCACGCGTCCTCTTCTTCCTCGTCATCGGGGGTATCGATATCGGGGGCGGCGTCGGCACCATGGTGGCCGGCCGTCCCTGCAAGCGGGGATGCGTCCCGCATGTGGACCATTTCTTTCAGCTCCTTGACGGTGCGGTCGGCGCCGTCGAGGTCGGCCTTGTTGACGACGAATACGTCCGCAATTTCGAGGATTCCTGCCTTCAGCATCTGGACGTCATCGCCCGAAGACGGCGGGACGAGCACGGCCACCGTGTCGGCCGTGCCGACGATGTCTACCTCGTTTTGACCGGCGCCGACCGTCTCGATGATGATGCGGTCTTTGCCGAACGCGTCCAGCGCCTTCACCGCATCCGTCGTCGCCGTTGAGAGCCCGCCGAGCGTGCCGCGGGCCGACATCGACCGGAAGAACACGTCCATGTCGCCCACGTTCGAGGCCATCCGAATGCGGTCGCCTAACACGGCGCCGCCGGAGAACGGTGAAGAGGGGTCGATGGCGATAACGCCGACCGTCTCCCCGCGGTCGCGGTACGTTTCGGCCATCTTGTCGACGAGCGTCGACTTGCCCGCGCCCGGTGACCCGGTGACCCCGACGACGGTAGCCGATCCAGTATGTTCGTGCAGCCGGCTGACAAGCTCCCGGTAGCCCGGAGCGCGGTTCTCTATCTTGGAGATGACGCGGGCCAGCGCGCGGTGTTTCCCGGCGAGCAGTTCGTCGATAAGTTGGTCAGTCTCTACCTGGCTCATCGCTCGGGTGCATTCTCGCGGACGAACTCGATGGTCTCTGCCATCGACGCCCCGGGGCCGAAGATACCGCCGACGCCCATCTCCTTGAGCCCCTCGCGGTCCTCGTCGGGGATGATACCTCCCACGAGGATGAGTGTGTCCTCGAAGGCGTCGTACTCTTTCAGCCCGTCCACGATTTTGGGAACCAGCGTGTTGTGGGCCCCCGAGAGGATGGAGATACCAAGCACGTCAACGTCCTCTTGCACGGCCGCCTGCACGATCTCGTCTGGCGACTTGTGGAGTCCCGAGTAGATGACCTCGAAGCCAGCATCTCGGAATGCCCGAGCGATGACATGTGCCCCGCGGTCGTGGCCGTCCAGCCCGACCTTTGCTACCAGACACCGGATGGTCCGCTCCTCGGTCTCGGGTGTGCTCATGTGAGCACGTTGCGTACTACCGTGGTATCACAGTTTCGGACAACCGGAAAGCGGAACGGATACGGGTCAGGCTCGCCAACAGCAGGTATGGCTACCGCGGACGCGCCGCCGGTCGTGAAGCGACACCCTCGGGCCGTCGCCGCCCTCCTGACGGTCGTCGGCTACGCGCTCGTGGTGGGGACGCTGTATCTCGGGCTTCCAATCTATCCAACCATCTCTGAGGCGACAGTGAACCTGCTTGCGGATGCCATCGCTGTCGTCAATACCCTTACCGTGTTCTGCCTGCTGGGCGGGTGGCGTGCGGTCCGACGAGGAAACGTCCGCCGGCATCGCGCGTTCATGCTCTCAGCGTTCCTGCTCATTCTGGTGTTTTTGGTGCTGTACCTGTTGAAGACGGGCGGCGGCGGTCGCAAAGAGTTCGTCGGCCCCGACGGCGCCGCATTGTTCTACTTCGGGATGCTCGGCGTCCACATCCTCCTGTCGATACTCTCGGTGCCGCTCGTCCTCTACAACGTCACCGTGGGGCTGACGCACACTCGAGACGAACTGAAGCAGACAGCCCACCGCCGCGTGGGGCGGGTCACCGTCGTCGTCTGGTCGGTATCGCTCACGCTTGGTGTGTTCGCATACGTCCTGCTCAACCACGTGTACAGCTACGAGTTCGTCCGCACGGCCGGCTTCTAGCGAAGGTGCTCGGCGAGCACGGTCGCGCCGTCTGGCCCGGCCCACTGCTGGTCTGTTTGCTCAACCCACTCCCGGAGCCGTTGGCTCGCCGTCTCCACTCCCGCATCGGCGTCGTCGCCGGCGGGCTCGCTGGAGACGCGAGTCCACCCCGACGTAAGGTCGTAGCCGACTGCCACCACCCGACCGTCCGGTTCCGGAGTGACAAGGACGACCGCAGGGACCAGCTTTGCGGCTGACCCCTCGAAATCGAAGACACCCGCCGGAAAGACGGCGCGGAAGCGACCGCTCTCGTTCAGCTCGCGCAACTCCGCCAGTTCGAACGGGCGGTCCGGCAGCGACGACAGTTCCATACCCGGGCGTGGGCGCGGCATGGCAAACGCCTGCCGCTTCCGAACGGGTCATTCATACTCACGGCCGTCGAACCGCAGGCATGCGCGAACCCGCCCGGCTGCTCCTTCGCTACGGCGTCGGCTACGCCGGCGCAACGGTGCTGGCCGTCGTCGGCGTCGCGCGGGTGCTGCCAGTCGGCCGGTCGCTCCTGTTGTTCGGCGTGGCGTTCGTCGCGCTTGGCGTCGGGGGACTCCTGCTTCGAGGACCGATGACCGCGGAGCCGGGCGAGGCCGTCGCAGAACTGCAGGACAGCCACGCCGAGTCGTTCGACCTCGCGCATCTCGACCGCCAGTACGCCGTTGGGCTGGCGTACACGCTGGGAGTCTTCCTGCTCGCGTGGGTTGCGCTCATCGTCCCGCTACTGGTCTAGTCGGTACGCGGTACGGAGACGGCGCCGACGACGAAGGCAACGACAGCGAGGGCCGCGAGCACGACCAGATTCGCCTCTGAAGGCGCAAGCCCCCCGCCAGGGACCCGTGCCGTCGCGATCGTCCCCGGCGGCCGGTAGGTCGCGGCGCGGACACCTCGCGAGAAGTAGGTGAGCGGGGAGAGCCACAACGGCAGCCAGTCAGGCAAAAGCGACGGCGGGACGAACGTCTCTGAGAGAAACAGAAGGGGGAGTGCAACGCCATTCGCGGCCGCGACGACGCCGTCCTGCGAGTCGGCCACGCGCCCGAGCAGCGCACCGACACCACAGAACAGTGCGACGCCGAGCGCGACATATGGGACGAGCAGCGGCGAGAGGACGACCGAGGCGCCGGCAACGACGACGGCGAGGAGAAGGATACCCGCGCTCGCAACCCCGATAACACCCACATTGACCAGTGTCTGGCCGAGGAGCCACTCCCATCGACGTAGCGGCGTCGTCGCCAGCTTTTCGAACCGACTGTCCGCGCGATGGCGCGCCACCTCGCTGCCGACCCGCGACAGCGGCGTGAACAGCACCACGACAGCGAGGTAGCCGGGAACATAGTATCCCGGCGGCTCGGTAAACAGCCCGCCAGAGCCGGCCGTTTGGACCAGCGCACCGAAAATGAGGATGACGATCGCCGGAAAAAAGAACGTGAAGAAGACGGCTGTTCGTCGCCGCAGGAACGCGGTGCCGGCCGCCACCGTCTCAGCACGGACCCGGCGCCACCGCCGGAGCGCGAATCGGCGACGGTCAGTCATCACCAACCTCCCGTGGCTCACCGCCGGCGCCGACTGTTTGGCCGGTCAACTGGAGATACACCTCCTCAAGATCCGGGCGGCGCCACAGCAGCCCCTCGTAGTCAACGTCCGCCTCGGCTAGCGCCGACGCAACGTCACCGACGTCTTCGGGGGCAACACCGTCCACGACCAGCCGTCGCTCGTCGGGGACAAACGCGTACCCGGCGTCCGCGAGCGCTGTCCGTGCGGCTGACTCGTCGTCGGCCCGCACCTCTACGCGAGGGGCGCCGCCGTGCTCGGCCACGAGTTCAGATGGTGGCCCCTCTGCGACGAGTTGCCCGTCCGCGAGCAGACCGACGCGATCACAGAGCCGCTCGGCTTCTTCCATGTAGTGGGTGGTGACGACGACGGTGGCGCCGGCGGCCGCGAGCGCGTCGACAAGCCCCCAGACATCCCGCCGGCCCTGCGGGTCAATTCCCGTCGTTGGCTCGTCGAGAAACAGTACGTCCGGGTCGTTGACCAGCGCGGTGGCGACGCAGGCGCGGCGCTTCTGGCCGCCCGAAAGGTCTTCATAGTAGGTGTCAGCAGTCTCCGAGAGCCCCACGTCAGCAAGCACGCTCTCGATGTCGCGGGCTGTCTCGTAGAGCCCGCCGTAGTACGCGATTAGCTCGCGGGCAGTGAGCCGGTTGGGTGGGCCGAACTCTTGGGGCAGTAGTCCGATGCGCTGTGGGTCCGCGCGTCGGGGTGGAACACCGAGCAGTTCTACGTCTCCTTCGGGGTCGGTGGTACCGGTGAGCGCGCGTACCAGCGTCGTCTTGCCAGCGCCGTTCGGACCGATGAGCCCATAGACCTCGCCACGGGCGACCGACAGCGAGACGCCGTTGAGCGCGTGGGTATCGCCGTAGGACTTGTGGATATCGCTGGCCCTGACCGCCGGCGGTTCGGTAGTGCTCATAACGCCTGCTTCACGCGACGGACGACCTCGTCGACGTCGTACTCGTCGTCGGCGATGTCCCAGACAGCCTCGCCGTCAACCCGCACCTGCAGGACACCCGCCTCGCCGGTGACCAGCGCTGCGCGGTCGACCGTTCTTCCAAAGTTCTGGAGGACTGCCCGTTGGAGGTCAAGCGCCCGGTCAAGGTAACCACACGGCACGCAGTACTCGATTTCGATGTTGCTCATACCAGTCGGTCGCGGCCGAGGACTATCCTACCTCCGGTTCCAGCCCCGGAGATCAGCGACCAGCCCGCGAAGCCGTGCGACGTCGCCTATGTCCGGGCGCCACCGTAACAGCGCCACTGAGAGGACGAATACGACCGTCGAGAGGCCGTAGGCGCCGTCGCCCAGCGAGGCGACGAACGTCACACTCCCAGTAACACCGGAGACGACGGCCGCGATGACGGGGAGCGTACACGAGACACAGGAGAATAAGCCGACGAAGCCGGCGGCGGCCGATCCCGACACGTCGACGACGGTGGCGTACACGAGTATCGCGAGCGTGAGGTAGCCGGCAAGCTGGTAGGGGATGAGGTTGACGACCAGTGAGTCACCACTGTAGAGCAGTGCCGGACCGAAGCCAGGCGGGACCTGATAGGTGACGACGCGGAGCCCGGTCGCCAAGTCACCGATGCCAGGGAGGAGCAGGCCGCCAACCCGCGCAAGCACAAGGAAGTAACCGGCGGCGACAATCGCGCCGAGTACGCGGCGCCGGAACGGCGCGGCTGGGAACCGCATGTTCCGATAAACCCACCAAGAGACGTTGAGCCACACCCACGGGACGACGACCAGCACGACGAAGTCGAGCGACTCCGGAATCCCGGTGACGAACGCGAAGTAGGCGAGGACGACCAGTAGTTCGGCGTTGAGGATGGCCGTCCAGTAGAGAGCCGTCGGTCGGTCGGGAAGTCGGGCGTGTGCCGTGCTCATACGGCCAGCGAGTCTATCACGACGGCCAACAGCAGTGCGCCGAGGTAGGCGTTCGAGGCGTGGAATGCCCGAAACGCCGCGGTCTCGGTCCGCTCGCGATGAAGCCGAACGACTGCCGCGAGGAAGACGGCACCGAAGAGAACGGTCGTCGCGGCATAGACGACACCAAGTCCGCTGACAGCTGCGAGCGTGCCCGCGGCCGCCAGGGTCGCCGCCAGATACCACAGGATGTGCTTTCGGGTGACCGTCTCGCCGCGCACGACTGGCAGCATCGGGAAGCCACCCCTGGCGTAGTCTTCCCGGTAGGCCAGCGCGAGATTGTAAAAGTGCGCGGGCGTCCACAGGAAGATGACGCCCGCCAGTACGGCGCCAGGCAGCCCGACTCGGCCGGTGACGGCCGCCCACCCAATCAGTGCGGGGAGGGCGCCGGCGGCACCTCCGATGACGGTGTTTTGGACCGTGTTCGGCTTCAGGATGAGCGTGTAGACGACGGAGTAGAAACCGATAGCGACGACGCCGAGCGCGGCCGCGAGCGGGTTCACCTGCAGGAACGCAGCGACGGACAGCGCGGCAAGCGTCAGCCCGAAGGCAACAGCGTTACGCACGGGAACCAGTTCCGTCGCCAACGGCCGGTCGCTGGTCCGTTTCATCCGGCGGTCGATGTCCCGCTCGAGGACGTGGTTGAATGTACCTGACGCGCCGATAGCGAGGACGCCGCCTCCGAGCGTGTAGACGACCGTCTCGACGGCCAGTTCCGGCCCGGCCGCGAGCGCCATCGCCGCCGCCGCGACCAGCGCGAGTAGCCACATTAGCCGTGGCTTCGTCAGCCGGAGATAGGCGCCGACGGTGGCTCGCAGCCGCCCGAGCTGGGAGTCGAACGTCACCGTCGACTCCGGGGGGTCGGGGAGCTCCGGCGCAGGCTGTTCGGCTCTCTCGTCGTCGGTGCCCGTCTCAGCCTCTAGTTGCCAAGCGAGCGCGAGTGCGAGCGTGCCGAAGATGGCCATCGCAACAGCAAGGTGGACTCCCGGCGCGAGTCCGGACCCTCCGACGCGGGCGACAATGGCCCCCATCGCAACCTGCACCGGGTAGAGCGCGAGCGCGGCCAGCAGGGCGAGCCTGACGCGGCCTGCAGCATCGCCCCAGCCGATGAGAGCCGTCGCGGCAACGAGGAGACCGACGAGCGCGGCGACGGCACGGTGGCCAAGCGCGACGAACGCGCCTGGCGAGTCAGGCGCACACAGCGGCCAGCCCGAACAGGCTGCGGCGGCGTCCGCGAGCGCGGCCGTCGCACCCGCGACGACAAGGAGGTAGACGCCGACGACGGCTCCCGCGAGCAGCGTCGTGAACTTCGGCCGTTCCATCGTCTGACCGTTAGCGTGGCCGCACTTAGGCCCCGCGCTTTGCCGGGTGCATCCGGCCGGCATCGCGGGGTTAATGAGGGGCCACCCCTAAGCGCGGCCAATGATACGAGCGCGCATCGCGACAGCGGGGGCCGGGCTGCTGGCGTTACTCGCGCTGGCCGTGGACCCGGTCGCAGCGCAGACCTCGCTCAATGACGAGCTCATCACCGGGCTCAACCTCGAACTGCTGTACGTCGCGGTCGTCATCACGGTTATCGTCGAGGCGGTGCTTATCTATACCGTCGTCCGCTACAAGGACAACGACGAGCCGAAACCGACCCAAGAGAACCGTCGGCTCGAGATTACTTGGACCGTGACGACAGCCGTCATCCTGCTGTTCGTCGGGGCGGCCGCCTACCAAGTGCTCGGGGTGCAGGCCATCGGCGGCGTCACTGCCGCGTCGAACCCGAACGCGGTCGAGCCCGCGACGACCTATGACTTCCCCGGGGCCGTCGGCCCGTCGCAGGCTGAGGACGACGAGACCGTCGAGGTAGAGGTCATCGCCCAGAAATATTACTGGACGTACAATTACCCCGAACACCGCGTGAATGGGTCAGTCGTCTCTGCCACAAGCACGGCCGGCGAGCCCCTCGTAATTCCGAAGAACCGGCCAGTCTACTTCCACGTCGCCTCCGTTGACTGGCTTCATGCCTTCCACGTCCCAGATCTGGGGCTGAAGCAGGACGCCTTCCCGGAGAAGTACAACACCATCAAGACAGTCGCCTACGAGGAGGGCACCTACCAACTCTACTGTGCGGAATACTGTGGCGTCGGCCACTCCGCGATGCTCGGCAAGGTGAAGGTAGTCTCGCAAGAGGAGTACCAGCAGTGGCTCGACAAGCAAAAGTCCGAGATGAAGAGCGAATCGTCGAGTTAAAATTACCCGCTCTCCTGTCTTCGCCGCGAGTTCGTCGGTCGATACAATTTGTTTGATTGATACAAAACACAGACGTGCGGACGCGCTCGGTTTGATTTGACTGCCAGTGCAGAGTAGTACATCCTATAGTAACGTGGTCCCTGTTCGGCGTCGCATCCCTCGTCGTCGTGGGACTCGTCGTGCTGGCGGCCGCCACCTGGCTGGAACACGACGACTCGGGGCATATGGCACTGGTCGTATGCCTCGGAGTTACTGGAGTATACCCGCTTGCGTATAGAGCAAGTATGCTGACGTTCGAGCCCGTGGCCAGTCGACTGCTTGAGAGTCCCTACTACGCGCAGGCGAACTGTTCACAATTACTTTTTTGCGCTGGCGTTCACCGACCGGGGCGAGTCTCTCACTCGACGAAACGCTGTGCTCATCTCCCATTTCTGCGGTGGCCGTCGTGTCGTGGCGACAAGCATCCTCGGACTCCACGGATTGTTCCGAAGCGATTACTGTATTGTGGAAACGCTGAGCGCTGGCGTACGGGTATTCAATTTGTGCAGGCGGAGTCAACGTCCTCACAGAGTATCGCAATCCGCGTACGCGGCTGAGAAGCGCAGTCCGGCGAGGAGGAAGCCGTCCCCGTAGTTGATGTTGGGGGATATGTGACCTCCGTCCATCCGGCCACTAGCCGTTCGGAGGAATAGGCACCAGTCACCGTGCCCCGACGTCTGGGACGATGCCCCTGAGCGCGGTGGACCGCCCACGTGGTATCGAACAATACTGCGGTCGAGAGCGAGACTACGGGCACACTCCGCCCGCAACGAGCAAGTGGGCAGCAGCCCCGAGCGAAGGAGGATGGGGTTGTTGACTCCTGGCCAATGGCTCTACATAGAATCGGCCTGCACGACGGTTCACATCGGTGCCGGCTTGCTGATGTTCCTTGAGGAGATTCATCGAGCAGACGCTCCGAAGCGGGACGGAGGAGCCGCTCCAACACGGTCAGTGGATTGGCGTCTAGATGGCACTTGATATATCCTGACACTCGGCAGAACGGTCGACTTCGATGGAAGGGAACCCGGTACAATCGTTTCGATATCTCTCCCGGCGGCTGCCCCAGGAGCACAGACGAAGCGAGTATCCGCATGCTGGCGCGCCGACAGGTTTCAGGGTCTGTCATGTGACTATGAGGAGTTGTCTCCTGACGATGTCCGCTTCGCTGGCAGGCGGGTCGGAGGGGCAACAAAACAGGCAATCGGTACTTCAGCCGATGATTGCGCCGACGTACAGCACGACAACGAGGAAGATCCAGACGACGTCAACAAAGTGCCAGTACATCGAGACAGTGGTGACGGAGGTGTGTTTCTCGGGGGTGTACTGGCCGAATAGCGAACGGACAAAGACGATACCGAGCAGGACTGCGCCCAAGGAGACGTGGAGGCCGTGGAGGCCGGTCAGTCCGTAGAACGCCGAGCCGTAGGCGCCTTCGGTGAGGGTAAACCCTTCGTGGACGATGAACTCGTAGTACTCGTAGGCCTGGCCGCCGAGGAAGATAATCCCGAGCAGGAGCGTCAGGCCAAGCAGGCCGACGAACCGCCGGCGGTTGTTCTTTCGGAGCGCGACGTGCGCGTAGTGGAGCGTTACTGACGAAATGATTAGCAGAACGGTGTTGATGATGACAAGACTACCGAAGATGCTGCCGTCCTTGACGAGATGTGGGAGGTTGTTCCACGCATCCGCTCGGATGAAAAAGTAGTAAATGAAGCCGGCGCCAAACGTTGCGATTTCGGAGCCGAGAAAAGCGAGCATTCCCATCTTCAGGCCAACACCGGTCGATTCGCTCGTCCAGTAGGCTTCGATGAACGCGTGATAGGTCCACCCATAGAGGCCGACGAGGAACAGCCCGATACTCGCGACGGCGGTCCCAAGCGCGTACGTCATCGGCACCAGCGGACTCTCGCCAGTCGAGAGCACGTACAGGGCCGCGCCGAGGTAGATGCCGGCCGCGCCGAGAGCGGTCACGAACGGCCACCACGACGCCTCACCGAAGCCTCGTGGCCAGTCCTCGACAGCCGGGAGGTGGTGGCCGCCCTCGTCGCTTTCGTCTGCGTGACTCATGGCCGGCGCTTACGAGTGGACCGACAAAAGCCCTCCTATACACACGGCCGTCGGGTCGCAGTTCCGACGGGTATACGGGCGGGGACACCCAACCCGCGACGATGGCAGCGACCCGACGCCGGCGGCGGGTGCTTGCGGCCGGCCTCGCGGCGCTCACGCTCGCAGCCGGCCCCGCAGTCGGCCGAGTGCTTGCACATGGCGGGAGTCTCGGCGGCGACGCTGGCCGCACGCTGGACGTGCCGACGTGGCTGTTCCTCTCGACGGGCGGAGCGGTCGTCGGTGTCTCCTTTCTGTTGTCGTCGTTCGCGACCGACCGGGAGTTCGTAGCCCGCGTCCACGCTTACCGGCGCCGGGTTGTCGGTCCCAACGCCGACCGACTCGCGACGCTCGGCCAGGCCGTCGGCATCGTCGGGCTCCTTCTCGTGATCGGTGTCGGGGTCCTCGGCCCAATCGAGCCGCGGCGCAACGCTGGCGTCCTGCTTGTGTGGGGGGGGTGGTGGGCGGGACTGGCGATGTCGGCTTACCTGCTCGGCAACGCCTGGCCTGTTATCGACCCGTGGCGGACGCTTGCCGGTATCTTGCCGACCGGCGACCGCGACCCGTCGCGCCTGCCGGTTGCGCCGGCGTGGCTCTCTACCGTCGGCCTGCTCATGCTGTTCTGGGTGGAGATAGTCAGCCCGCTTGCGGACGCGCCGCGCCTGCTTGCGACGGTGACGCTCGCGTACACGGCCGTGGCGCTGGCCGGTGCCGTCGCGTTCGGGGAGGCCTACTTTACACAGGTTGACCCCGTGGCGCGCGTGTTCAGACTCTACGGTGCCGTTGCGCCGCTCACCTGGGAGGATGGTCTCCGTCTGCGACCACCCGGCGCCGGGCTGACGGCGGACCTGCTGAGGTCGCGGGGGGAGGTGGGATTCGTGCTCGCGCTGCTGTGGGGTACTACCTACGACGGGCTGGTCGCGACGCCGCCGTGGGCGAGGCTGGTCCGGACTGTCGTCGCCGCGGGCATCCCACCGGCGATTGTGTACCCACTTGCGCTTGCCGTCGGCTATCTCATCTTCTACGGGGCGTACCTGCTGGCAGTCCGGTATGGGGCGCAGTTTGCCGAGACTCGCCGCGGTGAGGCGGAACTGGCTCGCCGGTTCGCGCCATCCCTTCTGGCTATCGCCGCCGGTTACCACGTCGCTCACTATCTGGGCTACTTTCTAACGCTTGCGCCAGCACTCGCAGCCGCACTCGCCATGCCGTGGGGACCGGGCCCACCGGCGCGGCTCGTCCTTCCGGGCTGGTTCGGCGGCCTCTCGCTTGCGTTTGTCCTTGCCGGCCACCTGCTGGCTGTCTGGGTCGCCCACGGGGTCGCCTACGAGCTGTTTCCCTCGCGGATGCAGGCCGTGCGCAGCCAGTACGCACTTACTGTCGTGATGATGCTGTACACGATGACCTCGCTGTGGATCGTCTCCCGACCATACGCCGCCCCACCGTTCATCTCATGAACGCTCACGAGGATCCAGAGCCGACCTGTCCCTACTGCGGACGGGCATTCGCGCGGGCCGACTACCGCGACCTCCACCTCGGACTGGAACACGAGTCACAACTCACCGAGGCAGAACAGGCGGCCGTCGAGATGGCCCGCGAGCGCGAGGCAGAGGCCTTGCGGTTGTTCCGCTACAAAGCGCTCGGGGTCGTCGTGGTGGCGTACTTCCTGTTTCTGATGGCCTTCGCTGTCTCACTTTGATAGCCTTCCCGCGCTGACGCGCGAGGATTCTTTCGCGGGACAGCAGGCTATTCCTCCGTCTCCGAAGGCACCCTGACCAAGCCCACGAGGAGGCTCGGCTATGGGTCGTGCGCAGTGCGTCGGACCACCGAGGTGGCGTGGTGTTTGGGTATTCGCGTGCACCGCACAGGCCGTGCCATCGATCCGGCTCACCCGCGAAGGGCGAGTCAGAGCACTTCCTTGACATCCTCCTCGCCCGTTAGGGCGAGGATTCCCCGACGGGGATATTCAGGTTGCGCGTTTCCTCGGTTCTCAAGTACGCTTTCGCGTGGAACGTCAACGGTCGCCACCGAGTTGTGACCAACGGTGTGCTTTCCAGCGCGTATAGCCCTGTCAATGGGGCCTTCCTCCCCGCATACAGCGGGCGTCAACGACGACTGGTTATTCAACCAGCGAGGTAGCACGGTTCGCGTCAGCCGAACTGCTACGCCGTGCATGGTTCACCCTCCCGTTGTGCGATATTCTCCGACGCGTTCAGGTCGGCGTGTCGTCCACGACCACACTCCGAACACGAAAAGTGGTCACCATCACGGGTTCCCATCGAACCACACGCCGAACACCGTTGACTGGTATGGTACGCATCGACCTTTTCGACACGGATACCAGCGCGTTCGGCCTTGTATGTGATGAACTGTTGGAGTTGGTGGAAATGCCACGAGTGGACACCCGACCACGAACTGTTCTCACGGATACCTTCAAGATCTTCCATCCGAATGACGGGATTCTCGAACTGTTCCGCGAACGTGATGAGACGACGGGAGAGTTTGTGATTCAGGTCTTTGATCCGACGCTGTTCTTTGTCACCCACACGGTTGCGTGCGCGAAGCGCACCCGCTTTCGAAAGCGACTCGCGTAGGGAACGATATTTGCGTCGAACGTACCTCGCCTCACCACCAGACACCAGCATTGACTCACCCTCACCGTAGGCCGTCACAGCAAGGATGTGCCGTTCGCCAATATCGACACCGACAGGCGTCTCACCTGACGTGTCGGTGTCGTACTCGGCGTTGAACGTACAGTACCAGTCGTCGCCACGACGGTACACTTGCAGTCGCGTCTTTTTCGCGTCACCTTCGACCAGTCGGTCCACGGGGTCAGCAATGTCGTCGTACACCTCTATCGGGGTGTACCACCATTGAGAGACGCACGGGAAGCCGACGACGACTGTGCCGTTCTCGGTCGTGTCGAGTTCCCAATTCTGATTGTTGACAGCGAACGGCTGACTCTCTCGGTAGCGAACCTCTCCGTCCTTGGTGTGGTCGGATTTCGCCTCTCGGATGGCTTGGTTCTGAATAGCCGAGTAGAGGTCGTTGTCGATGCTGGCCGTGGTCACGGACTTGCCAAAGTCCCCGTTCTCCCATCCATCGATGCAGAACTGCTTGGTGTCACGGTAGAGGCGAGCGGCACGTTGCCACTCTTTCCGCCGTGAGAGGGATGGGTTGTGGAACTTCGCGGTGACAGTCGCCGTGACCATTACAAATGTAATTGTGTGCTATGGATAAAGTATCTGTTGGAATATCAGGCTATGCTATCGTCGGTGGATTGCGTAGTCAATTGTCGGATTCATCCCCGCCCTGAAGGGCGGGGCTTTCTCATCGCACTTCCGTAACGACCGGGCTGCTTAACTCGGGGACGGCCGGCGTTCCGACATGCGACGCGTTGGCTTCGTGGTGAACCCCATCGCGGGTATGGGCGGCCGTGTCGGGCTGAAGGGGACCGACGGGAAGGTCGAAGAAGCCCGCGCCCGGGGCGCGGAGCCGCGAGCACCGGAGCGGGGTATCGAGGCGCTGCAAGCGCTCCGTGAAGCCGGCGACGTCGACCTATTCACGTACGGCGGCAAGATGGGCGAACGGGCAGCCCATGAGGCCGGCTTCGAGCCAACTGTGGTCGGCTACCCCGATGGCGAGGAGACGACACCCGCCGACACGCGTGCGGCGGTTGAGGCGCTGGTTGAGGCAGAGGTTGATGTGGTACTGTTTGTCGGCGGCGACGGCACGGCCGTCGATATCGCTGAGACGCTTGACGCACTAAACACAGCCGTCCCGATGTTGGGCGTTCCGGCCGGGGTGAAGGTGTACTCCTCGGTGTTCGGTGTGACACCACGGGCTGCCGGTCGGCTCGCGGCGCGGTTCGACCGGACAGCAGAGCGAGAGGTGAACGACATCGACGAAGACGCATTCCGAGGTGGAGAGGTCCACACCGAACTCCGAGCAGTCGCGACGGTACCGGTCGGCGACGACCTCCAGTCGTCCAAGCAAGTTGGCGGTGGCACCATTGAAGGGTTAGCGGAGGCCGTCGCCGCAGACGCCCGCGAGGCGACGGGTGTGACCTATATTCTCGGACCGGGATCGACGCTCGCGGCTATCAAACGAGAACTCGGGGTCGACGGAACGCCGCTCGGCGTCGATGTGTGGCGCGACGGGGACCTCTTGGTGGCGGACGCTGCCGAGTCTGATATCCTCGCAACGCTGAGTGAGCAGAACCGCATCGTCGTCTCGCCTATCGGCGGTCAAGGATTCATCTTTGGGCGAGGGAACCCGCAGATATCTCCCGACATCATCCGGCAGTCAGACGTCGAGGTAGTTGCTTCTCGCCGGAAGCTCGAGGAGACCGGCGTGCTTCGAGTTGATACCGGCGACCCAGACCTAGACGAGGAGCTACGCGGCTGGCTCCAGGTCAGAGTCGGCGCGTACGAGCGTCGGCTCGTGAAGGTCGTCTAAGCTGTACGGCGTATTATCACCATTAGTCAAGGTTAAGGTTAGTCGCGGCCTGCAGTACGTGTATGGAGACGCGCAAGGTGCAGCGGCTGGGGCCGTCGACGCTGGCGATGACGCTGCCGGCCGAGTGGGCCAAGGCCCAGAACGTCGAGAAGGGCGACGAGGTATCTCTGCGGATGGGAGGGAAGGGAACGCTGACGGTTATGCCCGAGTCCGTTCAGCAGGAGGAGTCAGAGGCAGTCATTCACGCCGACGAACTCGCCGCAGAGGCCGTCGAGCGGGCCATCCTCGCACAGTACGTGCTCGGCCGCCGGGTCATCCAAGTAGAGGTCGAAGAGGGCGGCACGCTCGATTCCCGCACCATCAACGCCGTGTACAACGCCGAGACACAACTGATGGGACTGGGCGTCATCGAAGAGACGCCAGAGCGCATCGCCATCCGCTGTAGCGTCGACCCGGAGGACTTCACGCTCGATAACCTGCTCGAGCGGCTGGAATCGACGGGGTCGACGATGCGAAACGAGGCGGTGAAGGCGCTGGCCCACGGCAATCCAGACCTCGCCCAGCGGGCGCTGAACCGCGAGCGGCAGGCCAACAAGATATTCGTCCTGCTGTTGCGGCTCATCTTCACCGCCTACCAAAACCCGAACCTTGCGCGTGCCGTCGGGTTAGAGTCAGGATTCCCGCTTATCGGTTACCGATCGGTCGCCAAAAATCTCGAATTAACGGCCGACAATGCAGAGGACATCGCCGATATTGTCCTTGAGACAGCCGACCACACGCTCCAAGTTGACGACGCGACGATGCGTGACATCCGCGACTTTACCGACGCGGTCAACGAGGTGACGGAACTGGGGGTGAACTCCGTCGTCGAGCGTGACTATGATCTTGCGCTCCAGACAAAGGAGCTGTTTCGCGATATCGAAGATAGCCAGCGTGATATCCTTGAGGGGCTCCCGGAGATGAACAATGCCGAACTCCTGCAAGTCCGGGAAGTACTCGTCGCGCTCCAGCAGACAGCCCAGTACGCCGTTCGTAACGCAGAGATAGCGACAAACCTCGCACTCAACGAGGACTCCGAGTACGTCACCATCTCTTGATATCCTCCTCGCGCTGAAGCGCGAGGGTCTCGCCTCGAATTTTCCATAGCTGCGCCCCGCGGCTTTTCCCTCCGGCTGCAAAGAGCCGGTATGCACGACGCATTCATCGACATCCGCAACCGCGACTGGGACACTGGCGAGGCCGACGAGCAGCGGCTGGTCGTCGTCGGCTGCGGTGGCTTCGCGCGACAGGTTGTCTTGCCGGCGATCGACGACTGTAATTACGTTGAGGCGACTGTTGGCGTCAGTGGCAGTCCTGGCAACCGTGCGGCCGTCGCCGACAGGGGATTGGCGACAACGGACTACGAGGGATACGCCGACGGTGACCTGACCGACGAGTACGATTTTGTCTACGTCGCGACGCCGAACCGGCTCCACCTTCCGCACGTGGAGACGGCCGCCGAACAGGGCAAGCCGGTCATCTGCGAGAAGCCGCTTGAGGCAACCGCAGCACGGGCCGAGCAGCTGGTTGAGGCGTGTGCGGAGGCAAATGTCCCGCTGATGACGGCCTACCGACTCCAGACGGATCCGTTGTACCGGCGGCTCCGTGAGTTTCTCGCGGACGGCGGTATCGGGACGGTCCAGCGACTGACAGGCGATTTCACCTCGCCGGTGCTTGCGTCAGGTGGCCCCGACCAGTGGCGGCTCGACGCTGAGCTCGCGGGTGGTGGAGCGCTGATGGATGTCGGTGTGTACCCGCTCAACACCGCCCGGTTTCTTTTTGAGGCGGAGCCTGAGGCGGTCGACGGCCACACTCGGACGAGCGGCCCATTCGCAGACGTCGATGAACACGTTGATTTCCGCGTCGAGTTTCCCGACGCCGTCGGGTTGTTCAGCGCCTCCTTCTCCGGCCACCTGAACGCCGATCTCACGCTGTATGGGACAACAGGGGTTGTCCGGGTGTATGATGCCTTCCAGCCAGATCGCGGCCGGCGGCTCGTCGTCGAGACGGATCAGCGATACGAACTGGCCGACGCGGGCGGCGGCGAACTCGCCGAAGAATTTGATTACTTTGCGCACGCCATCTCAACCGGCGAGACGGTCGAGCCTGACGGCGTGGACGGCCTCACAGATGTCCGGCTGATGGAGGCTGTATACGAGTCAGCGTAGCGGCGGGACGAGAGGTGCGACGGGTGCCGGGCCAGCCCGTCGCATGGGCGCGGGCGCGGACTTTAGTTGCCGTTACGACGAGAAAAGCGTCGTTTCCGGCAACTGAGGATTGCGTCGCCGCACGCATAAACCCTCGTTTCACCACGGCGGAGCCGGATTACTCTGTGAGAGTTTCGTTGATTGCGGCCTCGATATTGTCGAGCTCGCCGTCGAGGTTCCGCTTGAAGAACCGCTCAACGCCGGGAGCCCGTCCGTCAACGACGAAACGATTGTGGAGCAGACTGCCGGTTGCTGTCTCTTCCAGTTCGTGTTCCCCCTGCACCTTCATCACTTTCGACGTCCCGACGAACCGGACGAACTCGTTTTCGCGACGCTCGATATCTTCCGTCTCGACTGCGATAGTGCGGTTGGTGAACGGGATAGGGAGTTTCAGCTGCCACGTTGCGGTGCGGTCGCCGGTGGTCTCGAAGTCGGTGACGACGCTGATGGGACGCGCGCGCTTCTCCGGATCGGCGATAAACGCCCAGATAGCCGACGGCGGCGCGTCGAACTCGAAGGTACGTTCGACACGAACGGTCATACGGGGGCTGAGCGCGGCCCGGGGAAAAAACCGACTACTCCGGCGTGACGCGCCACGTCGTCGAGCGGGCACGACCCCACTTCTCGATGTCGACGTCATCGGACTGCTCGGCCAGTCGAGGAAGCCGCGCGCCGACCTGCTTTGCGGTCAGCCCGATGGCGTCCGCGATGTGTTTCGCGCGGAAATAGCGCTCACCCCGCGCGGCCTGCTCGCGGATATGCGAGAGGATACGTTCGTCCTCGTCGTCGGTACCGGCCATATGCGCAGTAGGGCACGCTCGGACTTAACTCCCCGCTCTGCGGCCAGTCAGTCGTACGCCTGCAGCGCGACAATCAATAGGGTAGCGGCCAGCATCGCCGCCGCGAACCCCCAGCCAGAGAGCGCCTGCTGACCCTCTAACGCCGCCGCGAGCATCACGACGGCGCCGCCGACACCGAGCACGCCGAACAGCATACTGAATCCCAGCCGCCGGTCAGAACTGCCCGTTTCCGTTGCCATACTCCGTCTCCGGGGACGGGTCACTTAGTCTTCGCGTTGTCCCGGGAGGATTTTTGCTCGGGGACGTGTTGCCGCGAGCGATGAGTCTGCGCGCGCTGCTCACAAGCAAACTCGGGATAGCAGTCGTCGGCATCGTTGCCGTCGGTGGCCTGCTCGGCGGCGCCGTCGCGCTGGGCGTTGTGGGTGCGCCGAGTGTCGTCGCTGTCGACAACGCCTTCGGCGAGGTGACGAACGAAACCACCGTTGTCGAGACAGATCTCGTTGTCAATAATCCGAATCCGGTTGGCGTCCAACTCGGCGACACCAGTATCGTCTACACCGTTCGGATGAACGACGTGACGATGGCGACCGGCAACAAGTCCGGTGTCGCTGTCGCCACGGGCAATTCGACGCTCGCGTTCACCACCCGGATGGACAACGAGCGCATCCCGGCATGGTGGGCGAGCCACATCAACAACGGCGAGCGAACGGTCGTGACTATCGACGCCAGCGTCAGGAGCGGTCTGCTGGGCAACCGCACGTTCGAACTTGAACAGGAGCGGCAGATCAACACGAGTCTTATCGAGCAATTCAATTCCCAGGAGACTCGGCCGGTGTCGGGCCCCTCCAATCCGGTCTACTCGAACCCGGTCTTGTACGTCAACAAGACGAGCGCCGAGTGGGGCGCCGTGACCGAGGCACAAACCCCGATTAAGACAGCCTTCGTGATCTACAACCCACAGGTGGAGCCGTACACGCTGACCGAGGTAGGTTACGAGATACGAATGAACGGCATTCTCGTCGGCGAGGGCCGCACAGACCAGCCGTACCTCATTGAGGGGAAGTCAACGGAGACGGTCCGTACCACGCCTACCATCGACAACGAGCAACTCCCGCTGTGGTGGGCCTCACACCTGCGGGCAAACCAGACGACCACCCTCCGTATCGACTTCTACGCGCGGCTTGAGCTGCCCACCGGAGAGACTGTTCGCCTTCCGCTGGATGCGCTTACCTACGAGCGGACCATCGAGACAGATATCTTTGGCGGAGGCGAGTCGACACCGACCGACAGCGAGACGACACCGACCGACAGCGAGACGACACCGACCGA